>JAQXKS010000012.1 GCA_029010575.1 Bacteroidales bacterium
CAGGCCAGACTTTTGCCGCCGGCTTCCTTCAGATTCCACCTCACGATGGACACCCTTGCCCTTGGCTATATGCTTCCCGTCATTAGGGCGCATTCGGGACTTTCACCCGTTAGAGCATGCCCATGCTGGGCGTACTAAAAAGAGGAGGGTGACCCTTTTTGGCCACCCTCCTTCTTTTTGTATTTTATTATGAAAAAATCTAGAAAGCATATGAAAGGCTCGCTCCGAATGTATTCTTCATAGGTGAAGAACTACCGGTAGCAATCAGATAGAAAGCATTGATGTCGATTCCGATGAATCTTACACCAAGTCCCACAGAGGCATAAGAGGGAGTAACCTTAGTCTTGTCACCATAGTGATATCCTGCCCTTACAGCGATGAGATTATTATACATATACTCAGCACCAAGAGATGCAAAAATACCCTTATTTTCGAAGGTCATACCTCCCTGAAGATTAACGCTTATCTGGTTCTTTGCAAAGTTCTGTACGGTACCTACACCAACCTTTAAGTTGGCAGGAAGAGCATAAGATCTTTCACCACCGTAATTGAGTTTTGAACCTATATTATTAGCTGTGATACCAATCCTTACAACCTTAAGATCCAAGGTCGCACCGAAATCGGAAGTAACTGCATTACCCTTTTTGGGAGTACCCAGATCAGAAAGAAGGTAGTTTACATTTGCAGACAAAGAGAGAATAGGAAGAATACGTACACCAACACCTATTCCTGCTGTCATCTCCTTGGGAGTATACTGTCCCAATGAAACACCCTTGTCATCCATGAGTTCAAAAGGGCTGTACGAGAAATATTTGACACCTGCAGAGAGGCTTACAAACTTACCCAGACGACCATTCGCAGCAACAGCAATTACATTGTTGTTAGAAGCACCAGGCTGCCACAATGTATATGAGGCTCCAGCCGAGAACTTATTGGGTGAAAGGACAAGTGCTGAAGTATTGTTCCACATCGCGAAAGCGGAAGGATCAACTGCTATAGATGAATTGGCCATACCCATAGAACGGCTATCAGGATTTACATCAACAAAAGAGCCGGCCTGTGCTAACAGAGAAGGCGCTGAGACCGCTACGACAATAGAAGCGGCTATAACTGATAAAAACTTTTTCATTATAATTTAACAAAGTTGCTATTGATTTGAATATTTTTTCCTTCTGAATTGGTAAAAGTAACCACTACATTGTACATACCACCTTCGCAGCTGCTCATGTCAATCTTGCAAGGGTCAAATGGTCCGATATTGGCCTGAGTAGAATAAACCTGCGCACCGAGAGTATTGAAGATTGAAATAGTAGCATTATTGGCTGTTGAAGATGTCCTTACATTCACGAAATCAATTACAGGATTCGGATAAACAGTCATTGTCACCTCCTGATTACTTGATACCACTACCTTGACTGTCTGAGTAGCAGAAGTTCCCATCATATCAAAGGCATTGACAACAATGTCCACTGAACCATTATTCAAAGGGAGAATTTTAAGTGTAGACTCATTGAGAGTAGCTCTTACAATACCATTCACAGATGCTTTAGCTGTAAAAGTAAGTGTCTCTCCATCAGGATCAGAGAAGTATTCATTCAAGTCAAGAGTCTGTGCCGGATCATCAGCAGAAGCAAACTGTAGATCAGGGAAGCTCTTGGTCACCACAGGAGGATTATTTCCTTTAACTTCAAATTTCGCAGGAAGTGAGGACTTCATGCCATAAGTATCTTCCGCTACAAAGTTGAAATTATGGCTGCCTACGCCCAAATCCTTGGCATTAACTATCACAGAGACAGAATCAGGCTTATTTTGAATAATTGTAAGACCGCTTAGGGACTCGTCAGTTGTCACTGTGAAATCGTGACCATCAGGATCAGACACTTCGATGTATATGGTCTTGTAGTCAGACTCATTGAAAACCTCTTCAAGCGAAGAGAGCACGAATACAGGAGCATGGTTCTCTCCGGTAGTAAGATTAATTATTTCTGAGAGTTCAGACTCCATTCTTGCGAAATCAAGAGCAGTGGCTGCAACATAATAATTGGTTGAAAATTCGAGATCTGAAACAGCACCTGTGTACCTGTCCCCTGCCTTATAACCTTCTATTTTGAAATCCTGATGTTGACAAGAAGAGAGGTTGTCAGAGGTTATCTGTGAGGTACTGTAATACACACGGATTATAGTAGGAGAACCTGTATCATCAGCAGGAATGGTAAGGTCGAAATCGACAAAGTTTGAACGAGGCTGTGCCTTGAAATCAGATATCTTTTCAGGAGGATTTCCACCTTGTGAAAGAACAGCCTTGGTAGCATCTATAAGACCTGCACCCAATTTTCCAACATAAGGGCTATTGTAATCGTAGATATCAACGTCATTGATAGAGCCCAAAAGGATCTCTTTAAGTTTGTCTGCAGTAAAACCGGGACCGCCCAATTGTGAAACTACCAATGCAGCTACACCTGAGACATGAGGACATGCCATAGATGTACCCTGATATCCAACATAGTCATTACCGGGTATGGTACTCCATACCAAACGTCCCTTTGACGCCTCTCCACCTGGAGCGGCAATATCAGCGAATGATCCGTAGTTCGAATAGCTGGCACGCTTGAAATCAGCACCGAGAGAAGTTACACATATAGCAGATTTGTATGAACCAGGGTAACTTTCCTCAGCATTATCATTACCGGCTGCAAAAATAACAACACCACCGGCCATAGGACCTACCTGATTACGGTTCTCATCATAACCGGCATTCTTAACAAAGTAATCGATAGCCTGCTTCTCAGAATAAGGAGTATCATTAACCTTTCCATACTCATATCCCCAGCTATTCTGTGAAATGACAGCACCATGATCAGCGCCCCACTTGATAGCAGCCGATGTATTACCTCCAATATCCTTTCTTGGGTCACTGGGATTGGTCTTGAAGATCTGACAAGACATTAGGCTGACACCCTTTATATTATTTTCATAGTCACCCCCTGCGACTCCACAAACACCTTTTCCGTTATTATTCACAGCTGAAATTGTTCCGGCAACATGGGTACCATGATCGTGAGGAATAATTGTAAAGCTTCCATCTACATAGTTATAACCGTATACATTGTCACCGGTCTGCTCGGGATTCCTCCACATATTGTAGTTGAGGTCCTCATGATTATAGTCTATACCACCGTCAACTACTGAAACGATAACCTCCTCATTACCGACCGCACCGACTTCCCAAACAGGAAATACATTGATATCACATCCGGCCTCCTTGTACGAACCTTTACCGTCATTATAGTAGTGCCACTGGTCTTTCAGTTTTGGGTCGTTGAAAGGAAACTCATCTGCAAAAGTCTCAGGAGAGTCAGTAAAGTCAGCACGTGTGAAAACCTCCTTGGGTTCTCCCTTGAAAAGCTGAATTTTCGGTCTGTACTCTACCATCACTATACCCTCTACTGAAGAGAGATTCTTGTCTGCTTTAGTAAGGGCGACATCTTCATTATAGGTAACTTCTAAAATAAGATGAAGACCTGCTTCCCTAGTTCTGGCCTCAAATTTTCCAGCAGGAGGAAATACCCTTTCAAGACGAGTAATGCCCAACTCTGCTATAGGGGCCTGCAGAGATTTTACCATGGAATAATCAACGACACCTGACTCATCCATCTGAGATTCTATCGATGAGTAGAAATCTTCAGTCACCACTACCCGGACTTTGCCCTGGATATAAGCTGCTGTCGGTATCTCTTCGCCTCCGACAATAACAAACTTGTCATCAGTCGGTTCATCAATCCTGCTACATGAAAGAAGCAGAAGAGACATCACCGCACACGACAAACCAAAATAAAGAATCTTTTTCACGATTTTAAATATTATAATTTAACAAAATTACGATTAACACTGATCCGGTCACCAGATCCGTTCTTATATGAAAGAACTAACGAATATGTACCACCAGACAAGTAACTCAAGTCAAGTTTGGCCGCCTCAAATGGCGATACCGGATATTCACCCTGGTGAACCAAGGCTCCTGATGCTGAATAGATAGTTATATCTGCTATAACCTTAAGAGAACTTGATACATTGAGAATATCAATCACAGGGTTAGGATAGAGTTTAATCTCGGGAGCCTGATTACCCCCTACAGTAACCTGGAATGTTTGTGAGACATTTTCCCCCTTGTAGTCAGTAGCCCTTATCTGCAGTTTAGCACTTCCTGTCCTTAAGGGTTTTATAAACAGAGTTGAATCAGAAATATCGGCATTGAAAATAGAGTTCTGTCCTGAACTTATATCATACTTGAGAGCCTCCTTATCCTCATCTGTGAAGAATTCATTAAGGTTAAGCACCATAGCAGAGTCACCTGAAGAGGCAAAAGCGATGTCTGGAATCTGTTTCGAGATAATAGGCGCACGGTTCTCAATAACATTTATGTCAACCTCCAGATAAGCCTTCAGACCATAAGGGTCTTCTGCTGTAATTGTAAAGTTGAACTTGCCAATGCCTGTCTTGGCAGGGATTGTAACCAAAGAGAGGTAATCTGTCCCACGCACATATATAGCAGAGATGCCTTCAAAAACGGGATTTAAAGAAATCTTGAGAGCATGTCCGTCAGGATCGGAGACAGGTATCTGAACTGTAGTGGTGTCACTATGCTCAGGTATGATAAGCTCTACAAATGTACTACCTTCGAAAGAGGGGGCGTTGTTAGATCCAGTCGAGACTGAGAGAATATCGGAGAGTTCAGATATAGAGCCATCGAAATCGACAGCCACTGCTGCTACATTATAACTTGAAGAGAAATCAAGGTCAGAGAGAGAAAACTCAAGTTTTTCCCCTACTTTAACAGTACCCACCTTGAAATCTCGGCAAGGAAGAGTAGTAAAATTCGATTCGGTAATAGAAGATTTGCTGTAATAGACTCTGATGGCAGCGGGACGGAGTTTACCGTTTTTGGGTACTGTAAGAGAAAAGTCAATATAGTTCGATCTGGGGGTAGCAGAAAGATCCTGAATTCTATCCGGAACAATACCATCATTTCCAAAAGCAGCAGCTGCTGCATCTACGAGTCCCTTACCGAGTTTATTGCGGTAATCAGGATTGTAGACATCGTAAATCTCCTTAACAGATGATTCGAGCAGATCCCTAAGCATCGTATTTGTAAATCCATCTCCGCCAAGATGCGAAATCACGAGAGCTGCTATACCTGAAACATGAGGACAAGCCATTGATGTTCCATGCATAGAAGAGTATGTATTATTAGGTGTTGTACTCAAGACAAGCTGTGATCTCTGAGGATCCCCACCGGGAGCAGCGATATCCGTCCACTCTCCATAGTTAGTGTAAGAGGCCTTCTTGAAATCTGAAGCCATGGCAGAGACACACACCACAGGTTCATAAGAACCGGGATATACCATTGTCTTAGAGTCATTACCCGCAGCGAAGAATACGATTCCGCCCCTCATAGGACCGACCTGATTGTCATTTTCATCAACACCAGCATACTTTATAAAGTAATCAATTGCCTTTTTCTCTGACTCAGGAGTGTCAGTCTTTTCATAATCGTGCCCCCAACTGTTCTGAGAAATAATGGCACCGTTATTACATGACCAATAATATGCTTCAGGTATATTCGCCTGCTTGTTCGAGTAATCATCAAAAATCTGGCATGACATCAGTTTAGCACCCGGAATACCTGCCTTGAAATTTCCTCCTGCCACTCCGCAAACTCCAATACCGTTGTTATTTACGGCAGCTACTGTGCCCGCTACATGAGTACCATGACTATGGTTGGTAATATTGAAATCGTCCCGTACAAAGTTCTTTCCATATACATTGTCGCCGGACTGGTTGGGATTATGCCACATATTGTCCTTTAGATCTTCGTGTTTGTAGTCAATACCGCCATCTACTATTGCAACGACTACATCTGTTCCATAGACTCCTTCATTCCACACAGGAAAGACATTTATATCACAGCCCTCAACCTTACCTATACCCTTTCCGTCATTCATATAATGCCACTGGTCGGGAAGACGGGGGTCATCAAAAGGATAAATATCAGCAGAAGCTGCAGAGGGAGTAGGTGTAAAATCAGCTCTGGTGAAAACTTCCTGTTCTTCTGATTGGAAATGGACGATAGAAGGAACATATTCAACGTTAACTATTCCGTCAACATTTTTGAGTCCGTTGTCAGCTTTAGTCAGTGTAACACTCTGATCATAGTAAACATCATAAAAAAGATGCATACCTTCGGCTCTGGTACGAGCCTCGAAACGTTCAGTCTTGGGAAATACCCTCTTCATTGAAACAACTCCAAGACCTGCAGCTTCTCTCGAGAAAGACTCTATCTCTGAGAAACTCACCAAGCCGTCTGCTCCGGTTTTCATTTCAAGTTCCCTCGAGAATGATTCAGAAACTTTGACACGTACATGGCCCTGAACAAATGCACTGGCAGGAAACTCCTTACCATTTACATCTACAAATTTCTCACCGGCTGCATATTCATCCATAGAACAAGAAATGACCCCTAAAAGAGCCAATGCACCGGCACATAGTGTTGAAAATGTTCTCTTATACATAGCGCTATTAAAAAGTAACCACAAATGTATAAAAAAAAGAGACCATTCCAAAAGGAACAGTCTCTTTTTATCTAATTAGGTGATATTACTTTTTGGCACCTTTATCACCAGGTTTAGCAAGAATAAAGCCTGAACCTGTATCGAAAATTCCAAGGAACATACCATTTATAAGAGTCATTTCATCTGCAGTGAAAGCAATTTCAGCGCAAGTGTTTGGGTCATAAGAACTACCGTCACATGAGCAGCACTGAACAGGTTTGCCTTCATAATCAAAAGTATCCTTATTGGAAATGGTAAGAGTATTGGCATCTCTGGTAGCTGTCCAAACATTATTTACACCCAATGCACCGAAATAGTACTTGTTGGGATCTGAAGGGTCAACAGTAATTACGATATCGGTAGTAGCAGGAGGTTCAGGCCAAATAGAACACTGGAGTGCATAAGTACCGGTGATATCAATAGCCTTAGGCTTAGCAATTACAACATCATAACTTGATTCTGAATCCTTAATAGCGAGCTTAAGGTCCATCGCTTTATATGATTTGTATTTACCAATACGAATTTCGAACTGACCGCCAACTACAGGATTACCGCCGTTAGCATCCATTTCTTCTTGAGTATAACCAGATACGAAAACTTCGTCCTGAGTAACGTAGAGGTCAGCATTAGGACCTGCTATAGAGAGAGCTCTCTTGGTTCCGTCAGCAAGTGTTACGGTACTGTTTACTGTATCAATAACCAGCACTGCCTTTGCAGCTTTATCAGAGGGTTTGGTCTGCTGAAGTTTGATTAGAATGTAAGGATTATCAAGACTAAGCGAATCGCTCGCAGGAGCAAACTCTACCTGTCCATTTCCGACTTCGGGCTCAAATTCTCTCTTTATACAAGAAGAGAACATAAAAGCACAAGCAGCAGCTACAATTGCATATTTAAAAAATTTCATTTTCAGTAATTTTAGTAATTAATTAAAATCCTTCGTTCTGCTGTCCCTTGATGTTGGGGTTAGCATCGATTTCATCCTTAGGTATAGGCCACAAGAACCTGTGGTCTCCAGAAGTTTTAGAGAACTGCTGATAGGTTGAAGGGAGGTAAATAGAGTTTGCAATCTGAGCATCACCTCTCTTCATATCCTTTCCATTTCTCTTGAGGTCAGAGATTCTGAAACCTTCACCGAAGAGTTCACGAACTCTTTCTTTGAGGATATCATCAATACTTGCAGTGGTCAAAGCCAAAGATCCGCCTCTGTTATTCTGAAGTTCGTTAAGATATTTAACTGCTTCCGATGAGTTTCCGCTCTTTGCATAAGCTTCTGCCAGAATGAGATACTGTTCTGCAATTCTGAAGGGCTTAGCCTTGTTGATTTCACTAGGACCATCTCCTGACTTGAAAGCATCGTTTCCTGAGAACTTGTTTACGATATAGAGGTTAAATGAGCTACCACCCATAAGGTCAACATCGGTCTTGAGGAAGAAAATGGGGAAACGAAGGTCGTCTCTGGTATAAAGACCTTCAACAACCCATTTTTCAGGAACGTAATAAGGATTGTAAGTACCGGTCTGAGAGTTATACTGCATGTAATAGAAGCTATTGCTTGCAGGCAGAGAGTTGGTAGCATAGTCTGCATCAAGCATTACGATACATTCTTCACCTGAGTCCTGAAGGAACATATTCTTGAGTGCATCAGCTGAAGTACAGAGAGGGTATTTCTTTCCATCGATAAGAGCCTTTGCATTGCTGATAGCTGTTGCATAGTCACCCATAGTAAGAGCTACACGTGCTCTGAGAGCCTTGACAGCGTCAGTTGTAAGACGGATACTACCTTTTTTAGGAGCTAGTTTGATATAGCTTTCAGCACTGTCGAGGTCTGCGATGAGCTTGGTATAAGCCTCTTCCTGAGTACCTCTTGAAGGATAAAGTGTCTGGTCAGATGTAGGATTGTAAGATGTTACATAAGGGACACCGTAAGAAGTTTCATTTCCGGGATAAGGAAGACAGAACTTCTCGAGGAGGAAAGAATGATAGTAAGCTCTCATAAAGAAAGCTTCACCCTTAAACTGCTGAAGAGAGTCAGCAGCAGAAGCTCTCCAATTGCTCTTGTCAAGAAGATTAGCCTTCTGGATAAAGAAGTTACACTGAGCAATATTACTGTACATAGAACCCCACCAACCTGTAGTGGTACCATTAGCTGACTGGAATGTCCATTCGTAAAAGTCACCTCCGTTATTACCGAAAGCGAGGGTAGCATGCATAAGGTCAGACTGAATTTCAGGCTGGTGAACCAGTGAACCTGTTACAGATCCTCTATATGCTATATAGAGACCATCTCTAAGCGCAATAGCGTCCTTAAGAGACTCCATAGCGTTATCGGGGTCAATAGCACCTTCTGGAGTTTTATGCAAGTCACAGCTTGACAGTCCAGCCAAAGCGGCTACAAACAATGTTGATATTTTAAATATTTTTTTCATTTTCAATAATATGTTAGAATGTGAGTTCTACACCTACTGTATACTGTCTTGAGTTAGGATATACACCCATCTGGAGGTTACTGTCGACTTCAGGGTCATATCCTGAATAAGAAGTTGCAGTCAAGAGGTTACGTCCGATTGCGTAGATACGTGCGCTACCAAGAAATCCTGTCTTCTGCATCCACTTCTTAGGGAATGTGTAAGAAATCTGGAGGTTCTTCAATCTGAGGAATGAAGCATTTTCTACGAGTGAGGTGTCAAATACCCTTTCAGATTCGAGACAAGGTATATCGGTAACCTGACCATATTCCTGCCAGATGTTGAGGAGGTCAGCACTACCGTTAGCCTGGTTGGTGAATTTAGGGTTGATAAGGAAGTATTTATCGTTGTTGATAGTGTACTTGCCTGCTACCCAAGAGAAGTCAGCACCTACGTAGAGACCCTTGTACTGGAAGTTGAGCTGGATACCACCTGCCCAAGGAGCATATCTCTGCAAACCAGTCATTACAGCATAGTCATCAGAGTATCTCTTTGTCTTGTTACCGTTAAGGTCATACCACATAGCCATACCATCACGAGGGTCAACTCCTGCTGAACGTACGAAGAAGAGTTCACCGTAAGGATATCCTCTCTGATACGAGATACCGGTATTAGCTACGGTATATTCATCACGTCCACCGAAGAGCTTGGTAATTTCGTTATAGTTGTAGTTGAAGTTAGTCTTAATATTGAAGTAGAGATCCTGAGTCTGGATAATATCAAATCCAATTTCGAAGTCAACACCTCTGTTGAGCATATCACCTGCGTTACCCCAACCTGCACCGTGACCTGTTGTATAAGAGTAAGGGATAGACATCAACATGTCGCGGGTCATCTTGTTATAGAACTCAACATTAAGGTTAACGAAGTTCCAAAGACGTCCGGTAAGACCGATATTGAGAGTTTCTACTGTTTCCCAAGTAAGGTCGGCATTTGAAGGATTAGCAATACCCCATCCTTTGTTGCCGTCATACAGACCGCCATAAGTAGCTACTGTACCGTAAGGGAGATAGTTATTGATTGAAGAGTTACCGGTAGTACCATAAGATGCCTTGAATCTCAAGTCATTGATCCATCCTGCATCCTGGAGGAAATCTTCACCTTTGATATTCCACATTATACCAGCAGAATAGAAGTTGGCATAACGTCTGTTGGCTCCGAAGAGTGAAGAACCGTCACGACGCCAAGAGAGGTCTACATAATACTTGTCAGCATAGTCATAAGAGAGACGTGCGAAGAATGAGTTATATGTAACTTCTGAAATACTGTAACCAGGCTGTTCGGGTTTGGTACCGTGTGATACATGGTTCAGACGCCAATCGGTAAATCCTGATGATGAAGCTGAGAATCCTTCGTCTTTGTTGAAGATTGACTCCTGACCAAGGAGGATCGCGAAGTGGTTCTTCTTAGCAATGTCAAACTTGTACTCTGCTGTATTGGTGAAAGTAAACTGATAGTAACGTGAGAACTGTTCGCCTACCTTTGCACCTTCAGGGTCGTTAACCCAAGGAGAGTCAGGGTCTGAAGCATTCATCTTGTATGAATAACGATAGTCATAGCCTTCAAGGTTCTGCTGAGCACGGAGTGTCAGACCTTTGATAGGAGTAATATCTTCATAAAGGCTTCCGTTAAGACGGAGGGTATTATTATGAGAAGGCTGGAGTTCCTGGAGCCAGTATGTATTGTACATACCAAGTTCGCGGAAGTACTTTCTTTCCTTGTTGTAGTTGATGAAGTATTCACCAGCATCGTTCTTTTCAATTTCATAAGGGGTGAACCAAGGAACCATCCAGTTAGATGCTGTTGTAGGGTTATACCATGAGTTTCCTGAATCTGAGAATCCTGCTGTGGTATAGTTCTGGTAGGTAAGACCGAGGCTGAGACCCATCTTCAACCAATTGGTAATCTTGGTATTGATATTTGAACGGATATTGAATCTGCTCAAGCTTGAGTAAGGAAGAGTACCTGTCTGGTTAAATGTACCGATAGAGAAATAGTAGTCAGTCTTGTCGGTAGCACCCGAAACAGATGCGTCAACACTCCATACAGGTGCTGCATCGTTGAAGAAGTACTTCTTCCAGTTGGTGTTGATTCCCAACTCCTGAGAGAGTTTCTGGTAATCAGTCAATACGAATCCAGGATCGATAAGTTTCTGGAGTTCAAACCACTGGTCGCTGTTCATAAGGTTCATTCTGTGTGATACTACAGTGGAGATACCATACTGACCGCGAACTGCAACGGTAGGTTTTTCAGAAATCTTACCTTTCTTGGTAGTGATGTATACGACACCGTTAGCAGCACGTGAACCGTAGATAGCGGTAGAAGAAGCATCCTTCATGACAACGATGCTTTCGATATCGTTAGAGTTCAAAGAGTTGAAAATTGATGAAGATACAGGTGCACCATCAAGGATGAACAGAGGAGTAGTTCCTGCGTTGATAGAGTTGACACCACGGATACGTACAGATACGTTAGACTGAGGTTCACCTGTTGATGAGAAGATCTGCATACCTGCAACCTGTCCCTGCAGAGCGTCACCGGCGTTTGCGGTAGGACGGTTAGAGAGAACCTTCTGGTTGACGGTTGCTGCTGAACCTACGACAGAAGTAATTTTCTTAGCTGTACCATAACCGACAACGACTACGTCTTCGAGGAACTCAGCTTCAACTTCCAAAGCGATGTCGATAGTAGTTCTTCCGTTGACGGGAATCTCAGCTGTCTTGTAGCCAAGGAAGCTTACGACGAGTACTCCATTCTGAGGAACAGAAAGTGAGTAGAAACCGTCCAAATCAGTCATTGCATACTGAGTAAGACTACCTTTAAGCTGGACTGATGCGCCGGGGATGGTTTCTCCGGTTGCGGCATCTGTGACAGTACCCTTAACTGTGATATCCTGAGCGAAAACTGCTGTAGACACCATCAGTAATAGGCCTGCCAAAAAGAGTCTGACTTTTTTCATGTAGATGAATTTTAGATTTGTAATGTTTATTGTTTCGTTAAATGTTTTCTATTTCTGTTAGCACATAGTTTTTACACCCTAACTTACATTAGGGCTCAAAGATATGAATTTATTTTTACTAAACAATTTTTTTTTGACATTTAACGATTAATGGTAATTTTGCAGAAAAAGATAAAATTATGACAAGATTACTAACAACCACCTTACTGTTCCTCTTTGCATTCATTGATTATGCAGATTCTCAGACCTTGTCAGGTAAGATTTCAATAAGGAGCAGAGACAACATCATCCACAAATTGCCTGATTCCATATGCTATATGATGCCACAGTTCACAAAAGCTGATATAGTATATACCAGCGGAAAGCAATTCAGTGCTGTGGTCAATATATGCAATGTAGACAACTCTGTCAGATTTATAAACAGAGACGGAGACACACTTCTGATGGCAAATGCCAATAGCGTCCAATACATCACCACACCCGAAGCCCTGTACACCAGAATCAACGACTATTTTATAAGGAATATAGCCATTTCTGGCAAAATATCACTGGGTATAAGGAATATATTCAGAATTGATGTCGAGCAAACCGAACTTTCAGGAGGAGGAATAGGACTCCCCAAGACATCCACAGCGCGAACCGCATCAAATCTGGAAACCGATTACAATGTTGACAAGGATGTGGCACGAGAGGTGGAATGGGAAATAAAAAGCGAATTCATCCTGAGCGACTCACAGAAGAGATATCCCTGTAAAAGATCATCCTTCGAAAAATTGTTCCCTTCAAAAAAGAAAGAGATTAAGGAATATGTAAAGCAGAACAAGATCGATTTTGACAAAAAAGAGGATCTGATTCTTCTATTCAAGTTCTGCGTGGAATAAGTCGGGATCAAAAGGGCAAAGATTGCTCAGGACACCTTTCAAAGAATCGGAAGATCCTGATGAATAAAAAAGATTTTTCCCGACAGAAGAAGAAAAATATTTGTTTTCATAGCCAAGTAACTTGGCTGTATGACGGGCAACAGCAGGAGCCGGATTGATGACAAGAACATCATTTCCGGCTATTTTTTGTATTTGATCTTGAAGAAAAGGGAAATGAGTACATCCCAGAACGATAACATCAGCCCCCTGCCCTACTATCTCTCCCACATACCTTTCGAGAAGTGAGTAGGGGATTTGGGATGATTCTACAGCCTCAACAAGTCCGTGACCCACCACCTCGATTACCTTTATATCAGAGGCGAACTCCTCCCTGGTGTGTTTGTAAATAGACCCCTTGAAAGTATTGGCAGTAGCAAGAATCCCCACTACACCGCTTTTAGTAGCCACAGCTGCAGGCTTTATTGCAGGCTCCATACCCACGAATGGGACAGAAAACTCAGAACGCAGCATATCTATGGCGGCAGCTGTTGCAGTATTGCAAGCTACCACCACAATCTCTGCGCCCTTATCTACAAAGAAAGAAGTCACTTTTCGGGCTCGGTCCCTGATATACTCAATCGGTTTGTCCCCATAAGGACAATGGGCATTATCTGCAAAATAGATGAAATCCTCCGCAGGCATCAGTCCGTAGAGCTCCTTCCAGACAGAAAGTCCTCCAACACCCGAATCGTAAACTCCTATCATAACTATTTAAGTCTCTGTTCAAGAAGTGTAACTATCTCTTCTTCATCCAGACGTCTGCCGATAATGGTTCCATTGCCGTCAAGGAAAATATTCTGAGGAATATAGCGAACATGATAAAGGGCAGGAACTTCACTCTGCCAGAATTGAAGGTCCGAGACATGATACCATGTAAGATTGTCGCTCTTTATTGCATTTTTCCATGCATCTGCATCTCTATCGAGAGATACTCCGAGTATTTCAAATCCCTTCTTGTGATACTCTTTGTAAATCTTCACAAGTGTCGGATTGAGTTTTCTGCAAGGAGAGCACCATGAAGCCCAGAAATCGATCATTATCACCTTATTCTCCTGACCGTATAGATCTGAGAGAGACAAATCGTCTCCATCAGGGGTCTTGAGAGTAAAATCTTTTGCAGGCATACCAATCTGAAGATCCTTTTCGATTTCTACAGATTTTCTTACACGCTCAAGTGTTCTGTTGCCTTCAAATTCAGGAGCAGCATCGAAAAGGCTTACAAGATGTTCAGCTGAATCTACAGGAATTTCAAGGATGCTTGACTCAAGGAAAGAGAGTGTGAAGTGTGACACGAGGTTCTTGTTGATAAGGCTATCCTTGAATCTGTTGAACTCATCTTCATACATGTCGAAAATGGCAATAATAGAGTCCTTTTCTTCATCTGAACGGGACATCATGAACTGCTTGTTAAGCTGTTTGAGATTATACTTTTCTGTAAGAGAAGCACGTACAGAAGTATATTCATTGAAAAGTTCCTGACTCTTTCCGCCCTTTACCTGAGCCTTTGAAAGTTCCTGATCGTTACCTTTTATTGTATATTTTGCATTCTCGAGGAAAATAGGAATAACAGACTGAATAGTTCCTATCGAGATATAGAACTGCTGTGGAGTATCGATAGTTCCCTTAAACGTAAACTTACCGTCAATAACTTCTGCAGTATCCCTAACGGGAAATTCCCGATCCTTGTTATAAAGGTAGGCATTACCCTTTACCAAATTAGAGTTTTCACCGGTTATCTCACCGTTGATGACATAAGTATTCCTCTGGCCACATGATGCAGCGACACAAAGAACTGCCAAAGCAAAAAAAAACTTTTTCATAAATACTGATATTCAATTTGTTGTTAATCTTTATACCACTCCTTATACTTCAGATACCCAGCAGCATTTTTCCTTGCTGCGGCTGTAATATCTTCACTGCCCGGCTTCACCTTCCTTGCCGGTACACCCGCATAGACACCGCTCTCAAGTTCTGTTCCTCCAAGCACAACTGCACCTGCCGCAATAATCGTTCCATCCGGAACAACTGCATTATCCATAAGAATAGCGCCCATTCCCACAAGTACATCACTACCCACCTTCGCTCCATGTATGATAGCATTGTGACCGACAGAGACATCATTTCCCACCTCAACGACAGATTTTTTATGAAGTGTGTGAAGGACTGCTCCATCCTGAATGTTCACACGGTCTCCGATGACAATAGGATTGACATCTCCGCGCAGCACGGCGCCATACCATATACTACAGTCGTCCCCTATGGTGACATCTCCAATGATTACAGCATTCTCAGCAATAAAGCAATTCTTGCCAATGACAGGGTACTTACCCTCAATAGGTCTTATAATAGCCATTCAAAAAAAATTTTAGTCTCGCAAATATATAAAAAGGAGAGTAACTCACCAAAGTTACTCTCCTCTTAAAGGATTTGTTCAATCAGAGATTAAAGAGTTCCCTGTTCGAGCATAGCCTGAGCTACCTTCATGAAGCCGGCGATGTTTGCACCTTTAACGTAGTCAACAGAACCGTCTTCTCTTGTACCGAACTTAACACAAGCTTCGTGGATGCTTTCCATGATGAAGTGGAGTTTGTCATCAACTTCCTTAGCTGACCAGCTGATATGAGAAGCATTCTGAGTCATTTCGAGACCTGAAGTAGCTACACCACCTGCGTTAACTGCTTTACCAGGAGCGAAGAGGATACCTCTTGACTGGAATTCGTGGATAGCTTCAGGAGTACAACCCATGTTAGAAACTTCGCAGCAGCACCATGTACCATTAGCGATAAGTTCTTTAGCGTCGTCACCGTTGAGCTCGTTCTGGAATGCACAAGGAAGAGCGATATCACATTTTACGCTCCATGCTTTCTTACCTGCGGTGAATTTAGCAGCTGCAGGGAATTTGTCAGCCATATCCTGAACTTTGTTGCGGTTTGAAGCACGCATTACGAGCATATAGTCGATCATTTCAGGAGTGATACCTTCAGCGATTTCGCAAACTCCATCAGGACCAGAGATAGCAACTACCTTAGCACCGAGTTCGGTAGCTTTGATAGCAGCACCCCAAGCTACGTTACCGAAACCTGAAAGGGCAACTTTCTTACCTTTGATATCTTTACCTGCTTTAGCAAGAACGTGCTGTGTGAAGTAGAGAGCACCGAAACCGGTAGCTTCAGGACGAAGGATAGAACCTCCCCAAGTAGCACCTTTACCAGTGAGGACTCCGGTGTTGTATTCACGTGCAAGTTTCTTGTACATACCGTACATGTAACCGATTTCACGTCCACCTACTCCTACGTCACCTGCAGGGATATCCTGATCAGGACCGATGCACTGCCAAAGTTCCCACATGAAAGCCTGGCAAAATCTCATGATTTCAGCGTCAGATTTTCCAACGGGATCGAAGTCAGAACCACCTTTTGCACCACCCATAGGGAGAGTTGTCAATGCATTCTTGAAAGTCTGTTCAAATCCGAGGAATTTGAGCATTGAAGGGGTAACTGCCTTGTGGAAACGGAGACCTCCCTTGTAAGGGCCGATAGCAGAGTTGAACTGTACTCTGTAACCGAGGTTGGTCTGAACATTACCTGCATCGTCTACCCAGGTAACTCTGAAAGTGAAAATACGATCAGGCTCAACGATTCTTTCTACGATTTTAGCCTTTTCGAATTCAGGATGCTGGTTATAAACTTCTTCGATTGATTCGAGTACCTCGCGAACAGCCTGGAGGTACTCTTTTTCGTGGCCATACTTAGCTTCGAGTTTGGCCATAACTTCTGATACTTTCATTGCTTTTATTTAAGATTAAAAAGTTATGTTAATATTGGTTATCTGTTTTTATTCAACTTCCCATGTAGAGCCGCTTCTAAGAAGGTCATCCACACAGTTAATCTTTGATTTTGCTTTAACTTCAATGAGCTGGTCACGCACATTGTCATCGTATGTCATATCTTTGACATCTCTGATTACACCAAGTGCAACAGGATAATCAGGGAATTTCATGTCTATAAGAAGGCTGTGAATACCTGAATTTGCAGAGTGTGCATCATGTACGAGAATGTCATCTTCGGTAATGCCGTTCTCACCGATAGTCACCACCTCGAGCTTGCCATGACGAAGAACAATACCTTTGTCATTGTTCTTGCCGAATATCATCTTTTCACCGTGGCGAAGAACGATGGTTCTATCAGCTCTTACCTCCCTGTCGGAGAAGTCCTTGTGTGATCCGTCATTGTAGATTACACAGTTCACGAGCATTTCTGTAACTGAACATCCGTCATGCTTTGCGGAAGCTACGAAAATCTCCTGGTTGAGTTTGAGGTCGTTGTCAATACTTCTCGCAAAGAAGGTTCCTCTGGCACCCAGAACCAGAGCTCCGGGGTTGAAAGGATGTTCAACCGTTCCGTAAGGAGAGGTTTTGGTAATCTTTCCAAGAGGAGAGGTAGGTGAATACTGACCTTTGGTAAGACCATAGATACGGTTATTGAAAAGGACGATGTTGATATCGATATTCCTTCTGATGGCGTGAATAAAGTGGTTACCACCAATGGCCATAGAGTCACCGTCACCGGTTGCCTGCCATATAGTAAGATTGGGGTTAGCCACCTTCATACCGGTAGAAATCGCTGTTGCCCTACCATGGATCGAATGGAATCCGTATGTATTCATATAGTAAGGCAGACGTGAAGAACATCCGATACCTGATACGAATACGAAACGTTCCTTGGTATAGTTAAGCTGCTCTGCAACTTCGGGAAGGGCTCTCTGCAATGAAGCCAACACTGAGTGGTCACCGCATCCGGGGCACCATCTTACTTCCTGATTGCTTTTGAAATCTTGTGCTGTATATTTCATGTTGAACTCCTCCTTATAAAATGTTGTTAACTGCATCCACTACATCCTTTACGATGAAAGGCTGTCCCTGAACCTTGTTGAGCTGATGATAGAAGAACTGCTGGTGCTTGTCTCTCAAGAGAGCTGCGAACTGACCTGAGTTAAGCTCGCATACGATAATCTTCTTAAAACGTGCGAATACCTCAGCAGTGTTCTTGGGAAGGGGATTAATGTAGTCGAAATGTGCAAGTGAAACACTCTTGCCCTCCTTGCGAAGTTCCTTTACAGCTGTATAGAGGTGTCCGTAAGTACCTCCCCAGCCCACTACGAGAACTTCACCTTCGTTATCTCCGTAAACGCTCAGTTCAGGAATGAAATCGGCCATCTTGGCTACCTTAGCAGCCCTGAGGTCAACCATAAGCTGATGGTTTTCAGGATCAGAAGAGATAACACCTTCAGCATTCTTTTCGAGACCGCCTACGCGGTGTTCAAGACCGGGAGTACCGGGAACCGCCCACTTTCTCACGAAGGTTTCAGGATCCCTTTCGAAAGGTTTGAACTTGCCTTCGCAGCTGGTGATAAAAGGAGGTTTGATTTCGGGGAACTCGCTCATAGAAGGAATTCTCCAAGGTTCAGAACCGTTGCCAAGGAAACCTTCAGTCAGAAGGATGACCGGCATCATATGTTCCATTGCATATTTTCCTGCATAGAAAGCCTTTTCGAAGCAGTCAGAAGGAGAGTGTGCAGCCATAACCATAATGGGACATTCACCGTTACGTCCGTAGAGCGCCTGGTTAAGGTCTGTCTGTTCAGTCTTGGTAGGGATACCTGTAGATGGACCTGATCTCTGTACATCGATAACAACAAGGGGAAGTTCGGTAATCATCGCCAAACCGAGTGCTTCGGACTTAAGTGAAAGACCGGGACCGGATGTGGTGGTCACTGCAAAGTTGCCCGCATAAGATGCTCCGATTGCGGTACAGATACCGGCAATCTCATCTTCGCACTGGAGAGTCTTGGCTCCCAAGCTCTTATGAATTGCAAGCTCTTCCAGAATAGCTGTTGCGGGAGTGATGGGGTACGAACCGCAGAACAAAGGAACTCCGGACTTTTCAGATGCAGCGAGAAGACCCCATGCTGTCGCCTGATTTCCGTTGATATTCCTATAAGTGCCTTTCTTGAGATTTGCAGGTTTTACAGTGTATGTGTTTGCAATCGCATGAATATTGCTTGCATAATTGTAACCATCCTTGAGAACCTTCTTATTGGTTTCAATGAGAGCAGGTTTCTTCTTGAATTTCTTTTCAAGATATTCGAATGTGTACTTCATATCACGATTATACATGAAGAAACACATGCCGAGAGTAAACATGTTCTTACAACGGACGATTGCCTTATTGTCAAGACCGCTATCCTTAAGACTCTCCTTAGTGAGTTCAGTAATCGGAGATACGACTATGTTTCTGTCTTCGATCTTAAGTTCCTCAATGGGGTTCATTGTTGCGAACCCTGCCCTCTGGATGTTCTTTTCATCGAAAGCGTTCTCATCGAGAATGATAGTAGCTGTGGGTTTAGCCCATTTGGCATTTGCTCTCAAAGCAGCAGGATTCATCGCTACTAAAACGTCGCAGAAGTCTCCCGGAGTATTGATTTCACATGAACCGAAGTGAACCTGAAAACCGGATACCCCTGAGACAGTACCTTGCGGTGCGCGGATCTCTGCAGGATAGTCAGGAAATGTCGAGATGTCATTACCGAAAAGAGCGGATGAATCAGCAAACAAAGTTCCTGTAAGCTGCATTCCGTCACCGGAGTCTCCGGCAAATCTGATAACGACATCTTCTATGTCAATAATCTTGTGTTGCATGATGTTTAGTTATTATTCACATTTAGTGTTCAAAATATTGCACGAAAGTAGGCATAAATTCTAACAATTTAAAATTTATCCGAACAATTTTGCAAAAATTTATAAGCAAACGGAGGAAATAGAACAAAGGGAAACGAAGTTTTTTCGTTTCCCCTCTAATTTTCAATTAATTAGCATTTCCTGACTACAGACTACTGAATAGGAAGTTTCTTGTCAGGAGAAATCTTGAGTTCAGCCTTGATAAGGTCAGTTACATCAACACTTACACTCTCGTCCACGAAAGGAATGACACCTGTAGAAGTGTCGAAAATATAGGTGAAGCCATTTGCCTTTCCAACTTTGTTCACAGCCTCAGCAGCCTTCTGCTGGATTGGTATCATAAGTTCCTGCTGCTTATTCTGGATATCCTGAGATGCACTCTGCTGATACTGCTGGAGACGCGCTTCGAGATTCTGAAGTTCGTTCTGTTTAGCTTCTACGGTCGAAGGAGTCCAGTTTGCAGACATCTGCTGATAAGTAGCAAGCTTGGTCTGGAATTCCTGAACCATGGCATTGTATGTATCCTGAATTTCCTGATTGTACTTTTCAAGAACCACACGTGCCGAATCCATTTCGTCCATCAGGAAAATCACCTCCTGCATATTAACGTGACCGAATTTAAAATTCTGTGCATTGGACACACTTGAAACCAAAACGAGCGAAACAATCGCAAAAATTAACTTTTTCATTATAGTCATTAAAATTTAAGAATTTGCAAATATATCAATAAAATCAGAATTGCTGTCCGATAAGGAAGTGGAAATTGGATCCTCCCCT
>JAQXKS010000013.1 GCA_029010575.1 Bacteroidales bacterium
GCAATCCCACATAGTAAGGCTTGCCAAGATACTCCATCAGTTCATTGATGTAATAAGTCGGTGGCACTACTCCCTTTAACTGGTATTGGATGGGAATGATTACATAAAAGCCTTTATAAACGTTTTGAATCCTCTTAGACAATGTAAGTCTGTTGATATCTGTTTTCAGCGTCTTATCAGAACGTTCATCAAACACACATCGGATTTGTTGAAAAGAGAATGTGGTAATTCCTCTTTGTTCTTGCTCCTTTATCCAATCATTCAAACTCATATTCGGTTTATTTGTTGCAAAGGTAAACAAAAAACGCTTACTTTTGCAACTTTTCCAATGAATTTTATCATCTAAGTGTGCCTTATTACAATTCTATTGAGTTCCCACGTTTCTGAGTCTGCTCATATCTGCCTATGGCGATGTCATCCACTTCACAGGCAGCCTTGCGGTATTCGCTGTTGGATAGCTACTCATAACAAAGGAGATAGTCTAAGAAAAAAGTATTAACTTAGTAGCAAATATCTGTCTTTACTCACTAAAAAGTGAACGGGTATCACCGGAACACTGAACGGGTATCGTCCGGAATAAGTAGGATTTGAAGCCATTGTCTTCATTCCAAACTAATTTGCGGCCAATACCCCCACACCAAACGAAGATCGGGAAGTAGGCCTGTGTGGGGGAAAATCTTTTTGGATAATGATGAAGATTAAATGAATTGGTTTATGTGGCGGTTTTCTTCTCCAAGGCGGAGGAGTTCCTCAAATTTTTCCAGTCGTTCAGCCTTAAGTTTACCGGCATTCAAAAGTTTTTTGTTATACTTAAACCATGAACGCATATTCCTTTCTTCAGCAATATATTTTGAAGGATTGCGGTGGTTGGTCTTGATAAAATCAACTATTTCCTGCCATTTGGTTATCCACAATTCGTCCTGAGTCATAATCGCGAGTTTTTCTATTGTAAATTATTCGCAAAAATACAAAAAACATTATTATGCCGTTGACTACTAGAAAATGTTTATTGGAAAGTGTTGAGAATTTCGCGAAGCATATCGAAAATCTTGGAGAAATGGCTGAAGTCAACATTGTCGAAAGGGGGACGCCGATTGCAAACCGCATGCGCAAAGTCGTTCTTGCTCATCGCGACATTCGTATCATGCTCATTTAGGACATCGTAATCGACAATATTGTACGGGCCCGATTTAAGCTTTTTCAACCGGACACATCTAAGATTCGGCTTCTCTTTATTAATGCCGGTCTGCGGATCAAATTCACCACTGAAATATAACCTTCTCCCCTTGGAATCCTCTCTGAAAAGATCCTCATCAGAGTAAAAATGCTCGATGCAAAGAGTGTCGAACTTACGGTGGTCAGGATTGGGCAGGATGGCCGCAAAAGTGTTCATACCCTTGGTAGAGTAGAGCCTTGACCTGTCGTTACCACGAACCTTATTTACAAATTCTTTGTCATCACTGTCAAAAAGATATACTTCTATCCTGTCGGAATCTTCTTTGAAATTCGATTTTTCAGAATAATACTTCCAAAGAGTACTGTTGGAAATATTTGCGTCAGCATGATACTTGTAAAACAAAATACTCAAATCGGTGAATTCCCCCTTGTTCCGGAAATAGTTCAGAGCAGCCTCCAAATGAAGAGCATCGGTCTTCCCCTCGCAGAAGACAACCATCTTAGCATCTGTCTTGATATGCGGAATTGACAGAGGCACATCAGGCGCCAGCCGCTTGATTGTTGATGCAAAAGACTTGTACACAGAAGATTCCTTTCCCTTAACCATCCCGATATAGCCAATCATTCCCGCCACCTTCCTCTTGAACCTCATAACCAAATCAACATCTGAAGGCACTTTGGGTGAATATTTTGCAAAATGCTCTTCGGCAGCACGTTCAATGCCGAACTTCTCCCATGAATGCAGAATTGCCCTCACCCTGCGGATGTAGAACCTGGGAACATTGACCTTCTCATTTACCACAAGTCCCGTAACACACTCCCTCCCCTGGGCTGAAGAATACCTTGTCTTCTCCTCATTTAGGACAAAACCCGCATCCTCAATTATCTTCCTCAGACGCACAGAAGGAACAAAAGTATCAGAAACTATTTTGCCCAGTTGCTCCGGAATATGATGCAGGTTGGTCGAGATGGTAATATCATCAGCATACCTTGTATAATCAGCCCGACACTCCTTGGCAAGAGACAAAAGAGCATTGTCCAAAGATCGACAGATGATATTAGAGAGAATCGGGGAAGAAGGAGCACCCTGGGGCAGAACACCCTGAAATGTACATATCTGCGCAAGAGTCACAGCCACCTCTTTTTGCAGGTCAAAAGGGCTTCCGGTCAAAGCTCCAATAATCCTACCGATGTGGATAGAAGGAAAGAAATCTTTCAGGTCAAGATTGATAACAAAACGTTTGCCAGTGTGCACACTTGCATTGGTGATAATACCCCTTTTGGAGACAAAACCATGGACGCACTTTTTTGGCAAATATGGTTCGGACAAAAGATCAGCTACCTTGCGCTGCATATTCTTGAGACCCCTTAGCGGAGCGGATATTGTCCGATTTCCGCCCCTCTTCTTGACAATCGTGTTTGTCCTGTATGCCTTCTCCTTCAGATTATATAGATAATATGTAAATTTCTGTAGCGTAAAGCCAAGAGCCTCAAGAGCTTCGCTCCTGTCCTGAGCTTCACGGAGCATCATCCATTGCTGCGTATAATCAATCTCATCCATACCCTTATCCATACTCAAACCATATTCATACATTATTCAAATACATATCAGTTCCTATATCCTGCTCCGCACTCATAGCCGTACCCTCACATGTATCCTTGCCAGTAACCATTCCCATATCCGCACTTGTTCCAGTACCCGTTAGCATATTCGTACTAGTACCCATAACCGTTCCAGTGCCCATATTCTTACCAGAATACATCCTCAAATCCTTTCCATTAACCGCACCAGTAACCATATTAGTACTCGTAACCGCCCCGTATTCGTATCAGTTCTCATTTCCGCATCAGTGCCCGATTTTAGAAAAAAGTGCTACCTGCCTGATTCTACATTATGTACAACGCGGAAAGCGTAAACGGATACGAAAGCGTTGCGCGATCTGGAAAGTACGATATGCTTGCATATCATCAACCGCAGCAGGATCAACTGCGTCACTCAATTATCACAGGTAGCACTCATAGATTTCTCGCAAAAACAGGCACAAATATAATCATAATACCCAAAACAACGAATGAGGTACAGTTTTTGTAACGCTTAAGTCATTATTAATCCATTAAAAATCAAGCAATGAAAACAAAATTTTACAGATGTCGCCATTGTGGCAACATAGCAATCAAAGTAGTCGACTCCAAGGTTCCGATGGTTTGCTGCGGTGAAAAGATGGAAGAGCTGGTTCCCTCTGAAAACGACACCGGTGCAGAAAAACATGTACCCGTTGCAGAGCGTCTTGACCGTTATCGGATCAAAGTAACCGTAGGAAGCGTACCTCACCCCATGATGCCCGAGCATCACATCTCGTTCATCGTACTCGAGACCGCTCAGGGCTTCCAGGTCGCATACCCGAAAGACACACC
>JAQXKS010000014.1 GCA_029010575.1 Bacteroidales bacterium
TTCCTCGGAGGCTGTCAGGGAGAACTGTTCACAAAGGAGATCAGAGGACTGGATGACTTTGAATTGATTTGTTTTTTGGTTGTAAGATAGAATGTACGGACTGCCACATACGACAGAGATACGGAAACAGTTGCCAAAGAAGGCGATTTATGCGAAGTTCGAGTTGAAGCCGGCTCAGAGAGACGGTTTTGACGCAGATGTGAGCCGTATTGATATTGTGGCTGTGGTCTCACCGACGACAGTGCCGGCTGTTGCTGCTGGAGAGAGTATCAAAGAGTTTTATGTATTGGCAGTTCAATTGAAGCGGAAGGATTACGATGAGAAGAATATTGCGATGCTGTCGAAACTGATTCCGCAGAATATTCTGTTTGTATTGCAATATGAGGAGCAGACTCAGTTGGCAATATATCATACTAAACTGATAAGGTCGGATTGGAAGCCAACCGATGAGACAACAATCTGCCTTACTGGATTGAATCTCGATACGGTTTGGGAGAATATTATAAAGGCTATAGGAGAGATACAGGTGCAGGAGGGAAAGACTCTGACGGAGCAGATTGCAGATGATGAAGAGCAGAAGAAAATCAAAACACAGATTCAATCGTTACAGAAACAACTGGATAAAGAGAAGCAATTTAATAAGCAGATTGAGATAAATGCGAGAATAAAAACACTTAAGAAACAACTGAAATAACCTAACATATGGAACTGCCAAAGATGAAATTAACCTCTGCATCAGCTTCGGAAATCAACCTTGAGGCTCTATATCAGATATGCCCTTCATGTTTCACTGAAGTGAAAGACGAGAAGACCGGAGAACTTACACATAAAATTAACTTCAACATATTGAGAGAATTGTTGGGCGACAATGCTTTTGAAGGTGCTGATGAGGAATATGGATTTAATTGGGTGGGCAAGAACGCTGCCCGTAGGGAGGCTGCAAGGGTAATAACTAAGACCTTGCGACCATGTCCTGAAGAGAGTGTCGATTGGGAGAATACCCAGAACCTGTACATCGAAGGTGATAATCTTGAGGTGTTGAAATTGCTTCAGAAGTCATATTTGGGTAAAATCAAAATGATATATATTGACCCTCCATACAATACTGGAAATGATTTTGTGTATAGGGATGACTTTGCTATGGATAAAGATGGCTATGATCGTGCCGCTGGTGATGTGGACGAGTTAGGTAATCGTTTCCGAAAGAATGTAGATACCAATGCACGTTTTCACTCGGATTGGTGCTCTATGATTTACGAGAGGCTACTTGTATCGCGTGCATTGCTTTCAAATGATGGTGTTATTTTTATCTCAATCGATGATAATGAAGTTGCAAATCTTAAAAAAATCTGCGATGAGATATTCGGGGATTCAAATTTCATTTCAAAGTTTGATTGGCGCAAAAAAACCGGAGCTAATGACGCAAAAGACATTGCTGTGGTTACAGAGAGTATACTTTTATATGCCAAAAATCATAGCGTAACTCTAAGTGACAATATATGGACGCGAGATGAAGATTCAATAAATACTGATCGATATAAATTTGAAGATGAGTTTGTTGATACTCGAGGCAAGTTTTATTATGATACACTGGATAGAGGAGGACTGCAATACTCTGACTCTATGAACTTTGGTATTCAAGCACCAGATGGTGGTATTATATATCCCAATGGCAGGGACTCCTTTGTCAATGACGGCTGGATTTGGAAGTGGAGTAAGGAAAAGGTAAATTGGGGCATTGAAAACAAATTTTTGGAATTTGTTAAGTCTAATAAGAGTAAAGGTTCTGCCTATACAATTAAATATAAAGTGTATCAGTATGTAGATAATGAAGGTAATGTGCGTGAAAAGGCAGGCAGAGCTTTTATGAACTTAATTACAGATCCAATAAATCAAATAGGTAATTCTGAGATGAAAGTCTTATTTGACAACAAAGCGCCATTCTCCAATCCTAAACCTGTAGGACTAATACGATATTTATTTAAAACACTTAAACATAAGGAAGCTATTGTGCTTGATTTCTTTTCTGGTTCTGCATCTTCCGCTCACGCAGTAATGCAAATGAATGCTGAGGACGGTGGCAAACGCAAGTTTATTATGGTGCAATTACCAGAGGAGACTGAGGCTGGAAGTGAAGCATACAAGGCTGGATACAAAAACATCTGCGAAATCGGCAAGGAGCGTATCCGCCGTGCCGGAAAGAAAATCAAAGAGGAAGGAGGTCTTCAGGCTCAGAATCTCGATATCGGCTTCAGAGTGTTCAAGTGTGAGGACAGTTTTATGAATGATGTCTATTTCTCACCGGCAGAATTGAAGCAGGAGGACCTTTTTTCTCAGGTGAAGAATATTAAAGACGGCACATCAGATCTGAGTATGCTCTTCGGTTGTATGTTGGATTGGGGTGTTCAGTTGTCATTGCCTTTGAGTGATTTCACTGTGTCAGGTAAGAAGGTATATAATGTTAACGACGGTGATCTTGTTGCTTGCTTTGCGGAAGATGTGAATGAGGATGTAATTTCAGCAATTGCAGAGTTGTCTCCTTTGCGTGTTGTGTTCCGTGATAGTTGTTTCAAGGAGGCTGCATTCAAGATGAACCTCTTTGAGTTGTTCAAACAGAAATGCGGATGGAGCGAGGAGCAGGTGAAAAGTCGTGTTCATGTTATTTAATAAGTCGGGTAGTATGAAACTGAAATTTAAACATCAAGGTTTTCAGAGGGATGCTGCCAAGGCTGTGACTGATGTATTTATCGGTCAGAGAAAGTCCGATGGCTTCTCATATCGCTTCGATAGAGGCTATCAGAAAGATATTCAGACGGAGGCATTTGAGACTTTGGGTGTAAGGAATGAACCAATTATGCTTGATAGAGAGTCTCTTGTTCAAAATATCAGAGAGATTCAGATACCGCAGGATATTGAGCCGATTACCCATATTGTAGGTGAGGGGTTGAATCTCAGTATTGAGATGGAGACCGGAACAGGTAAGACTTATACATATATCAAGACTATGTATGAGTTGAATAAACTCTATGGCTGGAGTAAGTTTATCATTGTGGTTCCAAGCATAGCAATTCGTGAGGGAGTTGTAAAGAGTTTGGATATCATGCAGGATCATTTTGTACAGGAGTATGGTAAGCGTCTTGAGTCTTTTGTCTATGATAGTAAGAATCTTTCTCCTATAGACGGCTTTGCGATTGACACGAACCTTCATGTGATGGTTATCAATACGCAGGCTTTCAATGCTCGTGGTGCAGATGCGAGGAGATTTACTTCAAGGTTAGAGGATTTTGGCTATCGCAAACCGATAGATGTGATTGCAGCTACAAATCCAATTCTGATTATCGATGAGCCGCAGAGCGTTCTTGGAGTTGACAGGAATAATGCGACCAGGGAGAAATTGAAGGAGTTTAATCCGTTGTTTTCATTGTTGTATAGTGCAACCCATCGTAAGGAAGATGTTTATAATCAGGTATATAGGTTAGATGCAATTGATGCTCTTAACAAAAAGTTGGTCAAGAAGATAGAGGTTCTTGGAATCAAGCAGCAAGGTAGTACTGCGACAAATGGCTATCTGTATCTTGAAAGTATCGTACCTGGAAAGAATGGTGCGGCACCACAGGCGAGAATAGGATTTGAGGTGAAGACTGCAACTGGTACTAAAGCAGTGACAAGGGCAGTCGGAGAGTACTTTGATCTGTATCAGAATAGCGGTAATCTGGAGGAGTATAAGGATAATTATATCATTGACAGGATTGATGGTGTAAATGGTTTCGTCAGACTGGTTAATAACATTACGCTGTACGAGGGTGATGTGATTGGAGCAGTTAATGAAGAACTGATAAGACGAATTCAAATAAGGGAAACAATAAGAACTCATATTAAAAGGGAACGATGCCTTTTCAATAAGGGTATAAAGGTGCTGTCGCTCTTCTTTATTGATCATGTGGAAAACTATCGTATATATGAGACCGGAGGCGGTACGAAGAATGGTAGGTTTGCCGAGATCTTTGAAGAGGAATATGATAGGGTGCTTTCTGAAATGATGCCGGAGTTCGGGGATGAGAATTATCTTCAGTATTTGTATCGAATAGAGGTTTCAGAAACTCATCAGGGCTATTTCTCGCGAGACAAGAAGGGTAATTTCATTAACTCAAAACTTGAGCGAGGCAG
>JAQXKS010000015.1 GCA_029010575.1 Bacteroidales bacterium
GCGGTGCTTGGAATTGACAAAATCGGCAAGATCCTTTTCAAAGGCATTGACATTGGGACCCATCGGAACTACCCAATTGGTATCGAAGGCCTCCTTGATATATTTCTGTTCCAAACCAGCCTCACTCATGTGAGCAAGACACAGGTAAATCGTTTTTCTTTCTTCTGACATAATCCACAAAAAATAGTGATGCCTCCTTTCGCATCTTTACTTATAACTACTTTATATACAAAAATTTAACTAACTTAGTCCTAATTAACTTTTACAATTTTGTCTTCAACCGAAATATCCTCCCCAATCTGCACCTCTATGATACACAAGTCGGTAATAGCTTTAACCGTATGGAAACACCCCTTGGGAAGAGAAATCACATCACCGGGGCCAACAGATCTTTCAGCACCATCGATAATCGCAGTACCCTCGCCAGAAGCCACAGTCCACACCTCATCGCGCCTTGAATGCGAATGATAATTCATTGCATTGCCAGCAGTAAGAGAAGCCTTGATAGTCAGAGAGCCAGGCAAAACATCGAGCACCCTGTAACTGCCCCACGACTTCTCGGCAAACATTATCTCCTGCGAAATACCATCGACAAAAGGCTTGATATGACTCGAACGATCCTTGTCAGAAACAAGAATCCAAAATAATGACTAACTTTGTACAGTTATGAAAACTACTCTATTCCATTTCCGATTTGCGGCCCATTCTGCGACAATAGCAACAATATCCGCAGCTGCCTTTTTATTGCTGGCCGGAAGCTGCACGGTCTTGAGCAAGACTCAGAAAGCTATGGCCCAAAGACTCTCGATAAGCGCAGACACTGTAGTGAGCGCACCAATAAGAATGTTTGAAACACTGGCAGAAGTCCGTCTGGAGAGAAGCCTCTTCTATGCATCGACACTCACCGGTGCCACTGCCCACTTCTCTGAAGTCGACATGATAGCAGATGCGGCAGAAAAAGAGCAGAAGCGCCTGAGCAAATACGGAGTCTATATCAATGCACTCAACAGCTACATAAGAGCTATCCAGAGCCTGAGCAGCGATACCCGCTGGAAAGGCATTGGAACAGAGGTACGTGGCATCGGGAACAACCTCGACTCCATCCTCCTTTACTATGACAAAATCTTCTCTGACTCCCTCTCCGTGGGCTATTTCAAAATTGCCGGCAAGGCAGGCGGTTACATCTCTGAAGAGCTGACCAAGGGACACCAGGCAAAGCTGCTTAAAGAGTTCATGACCAAGGGCGACAGCATAGTATCCATCTGCTGCGACTCGCTGATAGCTGTCCTTAAAAGCGACGCTCTGATAGAATTGATTGACAATGAAGAGGCAGCGCTCAAATACGACTACAGCAGATTCCTGGAATTCGCAACACCCAAGCCGGAAATCCTGATCGAGTACGACAGGCGATATGTCCATCTTAGTGCCTCAATGACCACCGTCAAAAGTCTACGCACACAATGCTGCCGCGGCCTAAAAGCCTTCCAGAAAGCGCACTCTTCCCTCGTCAAAGAGATGAACCGGAAGAAAGACAGCGACATCTATCCCGATTTACTTGAACTTATAAAAATCTCATCACAGATATGCTTACTGATAAACAAACTCTGAAAACCTTCTCCGAAATACGTTCCGCCCTTACCGAAATCGACCACCAGAGAAAAGACAACACCCTCTCGGAGACCGAACGCGAACTCCTGGAGCTCTCCGCCGTACGCCTTCGTGAGGCCGAACGCGAGCTCATTGAAGCCAAAGAGAAGAACATAACCACAGGTCTGGACCGCTCGATCAAAAACCTCTCCGCCCTCACAAAAGATATACGCAAGAGTGTCGCCCGAATGAACAAAACCGTCAGCACCCTCGACTCCATCGAAAGCATCATCAAACAGCTCGTCAAAATCCTCACCTACACCAACACCATCGTCAAATAAAAAGAACTACAAATGTAGCCTTCCCTTTTTAATATAAAATTCCTCCACTACCTGCCAACTTGAGTCCCCCATCACCTCGCTCTCAATGAGCCCTATGATGCAATTGCGGCCAAAAGAGATACGACACGAACTGCCATATCCCTTTTGCCAAAGATTTCATTCGATTCATTTTCAATATTTTTTTGAGCAGCCAGTGGTATCGAACCACATCCTTGCGGACTACCTGTATGGCTGCTTGATTATAAATACGAGTGATGACCACACAAAATGGTGTAACCTTTTTGCTCAAGTTCCATTAGCATAGCAGTATTCTTCAATGCTAATGCCCGATTGCTTCTAGGAAAGTTCATGACGGTCTTTATCCCCGGGATATAGGAGTCGCCAGTGAACACATTCTTACCAATCACATACGAAATACAGCTCACATCGTGTCCTGGAGTGAATATCACCCGCAGAGTATCTCCGCTGAACAATTCCAGAACCATACCATCTTCTAATAGTTCAACATTTCCTTGACCGGCATAAACAAATGGCAGAATTTCAGAATGGTATTTGGAGAAATTAAGTTTCGTATCATAGAGAGCTTTTTCCCCTTCTGCATTGGTGTAGATTTTCACCCCGGGGAAACGCACTAAAAGTTCA
>JAQXKS010000016.1 GCA_029010575.1 Bacteroidales bacterium
ATATGCAGCAAAATTGACGGCACCATTGCGGGCAGCGTAAAAGCTGTAAATAATCAGGAAATCGAGCTTGTAAGAAAGATGGAGGCTCAGGCTGAAAAAGACCATCCGGTAAGAAGAGGCGTAATCTTTCAGGCCGTACGCAGAAAGGGAGCATCCATAAAACCTGGTATCAATCTGCTCCCCGGGTGCCACCTCTACCTTAGATTTGAATCAGTCCCGGAAATAGAGATCTGCCTAAAGTGTTCCCCCATCAGCCCTGAAGAGATGGACGAATAAAAAAGGTGCACCGAACTACCGATGCACCTTTTATTAATATCTATCTCAGCATGATTATTTTCTTTTGTAACGCTGGTAGAACTTATCGACACGACCTGCGGTATCGACGAGTTTCATCTTACCTGTGTAGAAAGGATGTGAAGTGTTTGAAATTTCGACCTTTACCAAAGGATAGTTAACACCTTCGATTTCAATGGTTTCCTTGGTATTAATGCAAGAACGTGTAATAAACACGTGATCATTTGACATATCCTTGAAAGCTACAAGACGGTAGGATTCGGGATGTATTCCTTTTTTCATTTCTATATATTTTTTATTAGTTATATTCAACAGGACGGCAAAAGTATGTATAAATTACCACTTCAGCAAATTTTTTATACTAAAGTTTTTACCCTACTTAGCTGTTCATCATAAAGCATATATCTTTTAGCCTTTCTCATCCACTTCTGTTCCTCGACCTTAATGTGTTCCTTAAGGTCCTCCCAAGAGAGATTACCCTCTACGAACTCGGACATCTTTTCATCAACAGCCAAAGCACCAAACCATGATGTATCAGCCAAAGGTGCTCTCTCCTTAATAAAACGGAGGATTCTCAATGCATGAGCCACAGAATGATAAGGGACCCCGGGACGGGGAAGCAAATGAAATCCCCAGCATGTCTGTCCTGCATAGAGGCCATATTTGGGGACAAAGGTCATCCTGCGCATAAAAACCCCCGGATCTCCAAGCGCACCCAATTCATTGCTTGCAACTATTTCATCGAGAAAAGGGGCTCCGAAACACTCATAAGGTCTGGTAGTACCCTCTCCGTAACTAATATTTGTACCTGTAAAGAGCTTCATTCCACAGATAAAATTGGAGGTAAAGAGACCCGGATAATCCTCGTAAGGGGGAATGCTCCAAGGCATCATATATTGGGTAGCCGAACGCACCATATAAGAGATAATATGCAGAGGAAAACGCGCACCAATCTCAGAATAGAAGAGGTTGGCAAGTTCCCCGAGAGTGAGTCCGTGTCTATGGGCAACCCCGCTGATAGTTCCCTCGACCTGACGTCCGCATGGATTCTCCCTGTCAAGGATATATAGAGATATATCCAGTTTATTGTCGTGAATATACTGGAAGAGATCAAAGAGCCTGAGCGTAAAACTGTCGTACCTGGTACCGGTATCCTGATACTCGATTATAAGGGCGTCTATCCCCTCCAGTTCATGTTCGTCCAGAGGAAGGAAACGGCACCCTTCCATTCCAAGAGGAGCATAGGAAGGAATCTTTTCTCCGAAAATACCCTCAGATAGATAGAAAACCTTCTCGAGTTTACCTGTTCTGTACAAAGTTTCGAAGAGATACTCCCCTTTCTCAGGATTCCATGCACTTTGATTACACAAAACAGCAAGCCGGCCCCTGCTCAGGACCAGATCTTGCTGCTGATCTAAAGGTGTAGTCCTAAATGAGAACATTAACAATCGAAATTACTTTGTCTGCAATCTCACGAGCCTCATCTTCTGTACATGCCTCTGAGTAAACTCTGATGATAGGCTCGGTGTTCGATTTTCTCAAGTGAACCCACATCTTGTCGGCATCGAAGTCTATCTTCACACCATCGATATCTGTAATCCTCTCGTTGGCAAATTCCTTCTTGACATGCTCCAGAATCTTGTCAATCAGAGCTGAATCTGAAAGCTCAATCCTATTTTTGGAGATAACATATTCGGGAAGAGTCTTGCGAAGTTCAGATACACGGACCCTCTTAAGAGCAAGCGAACTTAAAAAGAGTGCCACTCCAATGAGAGCATCGCGTCCATAGTGAAGGTCGGGAACGATGACACCTCCATTTCCTTCACCACCAATAACGGCACCGGTCTCCTTCATCTTGGTAGTAACATTCACCTCACCCACAGCTGCTGCCGAGTAGGTAGAGCCATGAGCCTCAGTAACATCCCTCAAAGCACGCGAAGAAGAGAGATTTGAGACTGTAGGACCGGGTTTTCTGGAGAGAAAATAGTCTGCCACACTGACAAGTGTGTACTCTTCACCAAAGAATGAGCCATCTTCGGATACTAGAGCGAGTCTGTCCACATCAGGATCAACAGAGATACCCAAATCAGCCTTGTTGGAAACAACAGCATCACTCAGATCTACAAGATGTGAAGGAAGAGGTTCGGGATTATGTGCAAATCTGCCTGTTGGTTCGCAATGCACTTTGACCACCTCTACGCCAAGCCTTTCAAGCAGACGCGGCATCACAATGCCGCCAACAGAGTTCACAGCATCAAGAGCGACCTTGAAATGGGCTGCTGCAATAGCCTCCTTTTCGACCAGAGGATGGTTCAAGACAGCTTCGATATGACTATCGGTAAAGTCTTTGTATGACACAGAACCAAGATTATCCACATCACAGTACGGAAAATCCTCTGCAGCTGCTATCTCCAGCAGACGAGCCCCTTGGGCAGCATTGAGGAACTCTCCCTGACTGTTGAGAAGTTTCAAGGCATTCCACTGTTTGGGATTATGAGAAGCAGTCAGGATTATACCACCGTCAGCACCTTCAAAAACAACAGCCATTTCGACAGTGGGAGTAGATGCCAGACCGGCATTCACAACATCTATACCGCAAGCACACAAAGTTCCACATACAATGGAATCTACCATCGCACCGGAGAGTCTGGCATCCCTTCCGACCACGACCTTGAGTTTAACTTTTTTGTCCGAATTGGCATCAATTAACATTTTGGCATAAGCTGACGTAAATTTCACCACATCAAGCGGTGTAAGAGAGTCTCCCACAGAGCCTCCAACAGTTCCCCTAATTCCTGAGATAGATTTAATTAGTGTCATAAAAGCAAATATTTAAGTTAGATTTAAATAGTTTCAATGTAATCTGTCATCACCCATCCTTCCCTACCATCGCCCAACTTTACCCTCTCCCACTGTCCTACATTATCGAGCACAGAGACCTTTGTACCTTCATGAAGGATGAAAAGCGTCTTCTCGATCTGAGAAGGTGCGCTCTTGACCGAGCAGTCCCGAGCTGTCACCACTGCTTCATCATGAGACTGGGCATCTCTGCCGGAAGCCACTGAAAAGCCAAATGAAATTAGTGCAAAGATAAGAGTAATAAGCGAAGCAAAGAAAGAAACTTTCCTGAGCGACAAAGAAAATCCAAATCTGAAGAGCAAAAGCAGAACGGCTGTCAGGACAAAAAGTATCAACGATATGACAGCCCAGCTATTGCTATTGAGGCAATCCATCAGGCCATGTAACCATGTAACCAGAATAAAAGGAGGGACACTTTCAATACTATCAAGAGTTGCCGCCTGTGCCATAGAAAGATTGAAACGGGCATCATCAAATGAGGGTTCAAGCTTAAGAGACCTCTCATAATAGAGGATTGCCTTTCCCAAAGCATTCTCCTGTCTGAAATAACAGTTACCAATATTGTAGTAGAGACCTGCACTTTCAATACCCATTGATTCAATCTCAAGAAAGGCATCAGCCGCTTCACTCCACTTACCCGCATTGTATAACTCAACACCCTGATTCCAAAGAGAATCTGCATCACTTACCTGGTCTGCCGAGAGATTCATGGGAATCAGAAAAAGAGAGGCGACGGCAATTGTCAAAAAATATATTATTCTCATTTGTAACTTTCTAATTTTGATATAATTCCAATAGCATTTTCATAATCGGAAACGAGAGTTTCCGAACCGCCGGCAGGAGCGTATCTTGCATACTCGCATCTGTCTATCAGATCGAGCAGGTCTGAGACGAGATCATCGGGAACCCCCTTACCCACAAGAGCCGATTCTATGCTTTCCCTGTTCATCACAGAGAGACCAACCATCAGCTTGTCAGAGAGATAACCGTAAACTGCTTTATGAATCTCCTCATAGAATGCCGGTGCATTATTCTCCTTCATGAAACGTTCGCCTCTTCTGAGACGATCCCTGGCAACCTTCAGAGCCTTCTTATTCCTCATATAGAGCTGGTTGTCTGAAAGTTTTATTCTCTTACCAATATATATGCGCAGGAATAGGAAAAGAAGTATAATAAGAGTGAGCACTATATAGTATATTGGAGAAAAGACCAACATAGCTTTGCTACCAGCATTTAGGGAGGCCTTTGTCTTGATATACCTGATATCCTCACCTATATTCTTGACATCTTTCTTATAGTGGAGATTTCCACCCACAACCACAGGTTCTGATTCATCGGAAGCCATGACCTTGATTGTTATAGGATCAGAGACCAGTTCCCTGTATTTACGGCTCTGGGTGTCATAGTACGAGAATACCACAGGCGCAATCGTGTACTCACCCTGACTCCTTGGAACGAAGGGATATTCGAAACTTCTGCTTCCTCTGTAACCAAGGTCTGTAACCTCCATATCATCACTCTTTCTGGTATCATAAACCTCACAATCAGACGGGAAAACAATCTTAGGAGCATCTATCATATTCAGATTCCCATTTCCGCTCACGGTAACCACCAGCGAAGTGGCCTCGTGAGCCTTCACAGAGTCCTTTGCAGCCGTTACAGAGATTCTCATCTGACCGACAGCACCTGCGAATGAGGAAGGAGCATTGGAGGGAAGTTCATCCACCTCAAGAGTGACTTTAGGTGTAGTAAACCTCTTGCTCACCTGATTATATGCATCGTTAAAGAACATGTCAATAGGATTGTTGCTTTTCCTGCGCTCATTTGTCAGCAATGTGAGCTTTATCTGCGCCGGGTCAATCTCTATCTTACCGGTATTCTGAGGAAACAAGAGATATCCCGCTATCAAAGCACAGTCGTACACCTGTCCATCCAGTACCTCCCTTTCAAAAGTGAGTCTCTGAGGACGCTGCGTCTCCTCTTTCCAGAAACCTTCAAACTTCGGAAAGCGAATATCCTCCAAACCCGATAGTTGCACATTGCGCACATAGAGTTTGAGAGTGGCACTGACAGGCTCTCCCTTGATGACCTTGTACTTGTCGAGAGTCAGAAGCAGCCGGATATCACCTGAGTCCACATTACTGTCACCGGATTGTGGAGTGGCATTAGCGACCACCTCAATGACAAAAGGTTCGGTACGGCACTTTTTTCCTGCTACCGTGGCAGTAGCAGAAGGGATGGTATATTTTCCGACATTGGGAGCCTGAAGCAAATAGACATAAGAATATGTACTCGATTCTGTCCTTTTGCCATTAATAATTTGCGTACTGCTGGAAACGGAGGTTGTGGGACCAAAAATTTTTTCAAGCCCTCCGAATGACTCAATATGAAAGTCTGAAATCTTTCCGTCAGCTTTGAAATACACTTGGAAATCTTCCCCGGCAGTTACAGCTTTGGGGGCCTCTATGGAGAGAGTTCCTTGTGCAAAAAGACTGACAGAGAGAAACAATGCTGTAAGAAGCACTACAACTCTGCGAATTAAAAGCTTGCTCATCTCTTACCAATTCTTATCCTTTTTCTTACGTTTGCTTTGTTCGGCCTTTTCTTTGGCCACTTTTTCTTTTGTCTCTTTCTCTTTATCCTTTATGGCTTCGAGCATCTGACGGGCTGTCTCCTGAGAAATTTTAGGTTCCTGACTATCCCGGTCTTTATCTTGATTCTTTTCTTTATTCTGGCCTTGATTTTGATCCTTATTCTGCTTATCTTGCTGATCCTGCTGGTTCTGCTTATCTTGTTGATTCTGTTTATCTTGTTGATCTTGCTGGTCCTGTTGGTTCTGTTGATCCTGTTGATCCTGTTGATTCTGCTGATTCTGCTGATTCTGCTGATTCTGGTTTTGCTGCTGCTCTAACATCTTTTGTGCATAGGCCAGATTGGACTTGGTATCGAAATTATCTGGACTAAGCCTCAACGATTTCTTGTAAAGATCCACCGCGCTCTGGTAATCCTTCTGATTCAAAGCGACATTTGCAGCATTGTGGTAAACATCCGAGGCCATCGAAGGTGAGACACAGACCAAAGAATCACCCAGACCCTTCAGAAAGGCAGCCGCCTCTTCGTATCGATTTTCCCTATAGAGAGCATTTGCCAGGTTGTACTTTGCAGTCATAGAGAGGGAATCAATGTCAAGAGCCCTTCTATATTCCACCTCAGCTTCTGAATACTGTCCATTCTTGAAGAAGCTATTACCCTTACGCACCTCCTTCTTATCATCCTGCGCGCTCATGGAGATAGAAACAGTCAGGAAAACAAGAATTGCAGATACTCCCCTGACCGGACGGAAAAAGTCCTTGCCGCTGCGTGTAGAGCCAATCAGAAATTCAAGAATGAGGAAGAAGAGAGCGATTGCGAAGAAATAGACATACTGTTCGTCAAACTCTTCGAAAACAACAGACTCGAACTCCTTATCTTCCATCTCTTTAATCGCATCTGTAATCCTGTTTAGACCGAAATCACCATTACCGGCCCTGACATATATTCCTCCACCGGCTTGAGCTACCTCTGTCAAAGTCTTCTCGTCAAGTCTGGTCATGACTATCTCCCCTGCACTGTCCTTCATAAGCTGACCGTCAATTTCTATAGGCTTGCCCTCCGGAGAGCCGACACCTATACAGAAGATTCTTGCACCCACGGTAGAGGCCTCGCGAGCTGCCTCGACAGGATTGTCCTCATGATTTTCACCATCGGTAATCAAAATTACAGCCCTGCTGTTCTCGCTTTCGGACGTAAAGGAACGCAGAGCAGTGGTAATCGCCTCCCCCATAGCTGTACCCTGCACAGGAACAGACTCAGTAGTAATCGAGTTAAGAAAAATTTTGGCTGAAACATAGTCTGACGTAATGGGCAGCTGAACAAAAGATTCACCAGCGAAGATTATAAGTCCGATCCTGTCCCCCTTGAGGCCATCCACCAGCCTTGAAAGTGCCATCTTAGCCTTTTCCAACCTATTGGGAGAATAATCCTTTGCCAGCATACTGTTGGATACGTCCAGAACAACCATAATTTCAGAGCCCTTTATCTCCTTCTTTTTCAGGACAGCACCTATTTGAGGGCGCGCCATCCCTATAGTAAAGAAGAGAAAGGCAAGACTGAAAAGAGTGAGCTTGACCCAACCTTTACGTTTAGAACTATTGGGCGTCAGACGGTTCACCAAACCCGGATCTCCGAACTTAGCTATACGTCTTCTTCTAATCCCTCTTGCCACCCTGTAGAAGATAAAGAAAAGAGGAATCAGAAATATCAATAACAAAAAATGAGGTTGTGCAAAATAAATCATCTAAGCGATCCTCCTTGCTAATAATAATCTTGTAATCAACTCTGCCAAAAGGAAGAAAAGTGCCCATAGGGCAAATTTCCCAAACTCTTCACTATATACGGGGAAAGAGTCGGTAGTAACCTTCACCTTCTCCATCTTGTTGATCTCACTGTAGATCTGCATAAGTTTTGTATTGTCAGTAGCTCTGAAATAGGTACCACCTGTCTGCTCTGCAATATCCTTCAGTAGAGGTTCATCTATCTCAACCTCTACATTCTGGACTCTTACTCCAAAAGGTGTCATCACCGGATAAGGAGCCGTACCCATAGCACCCACACCTATGGTATATACCTTTATTCCATAAGTTTTCGCAATTTCCACAGCCATACCGGGAGATATCTCTCCGGTATTATTAACACCATCGGTAAGAAGAATCACCACCTTGCTCGGAGCATCAGAATCCTGAAGACGCGCCACCGCATTGGCCAGACCATTTCCGATAGCTGTCCCATCATCAATAAGTCCACACTCTATCTCCTTGATCAGATTAATCAGAGTCGCACGGTCAGTCGTCAAAGGCGCCTGAGTATAACTTTCTCCGGCGAAAACCACGACACCTATCCTGTCAGAAGGTCTCTGGGAGATAAACTCAATCGCGATCCCTTTGGATGCCTCTATTCTGTCAGGAGTAAAGTCCCGGGCAAGCATACTTGTAGAAACATCCAACGCCAATACAATATCGATTCCCTCACTTTGGCTCGTAGTCCTGTCAGAGGAGCTTCTGGGACGTGCTATGGCAATGACAATCAAAGCAACTGCCAATATTCTGAAAAGGAAAGGAAGATGCCTTGTAATATTGGCAAACAGACTTGTCCCACCCCTGAACGGCTCCACAGAGGAGACATACAGAAAAGGTTTCCTTCCATAAAACTCCCTATAAAGATAAAGAAGCAACATCGGAACAAGGATAAACTCCAAATAGAGCAGTTCCGGATATTCAAAAAATATATCTTTCATATCACTTCTCCTGTGTATTGTTTACAAACTTCCTTGCAGAAGTCAGAGTCTGCTCATTCTGTAATTCTGATGGATTGAACTTTGCGAACTTTACAAAATCGCTAGTCGTAAAAATCTCCTTGAGCCTCTCGTACTCCTCCTTGTCCAACACCTTGCCGGAAGAGACATCCGAGAGAATCTCGGCCGAAGTCCTCTCCATTGCCATAATCGAAAATCTCTCTTCAAGATAGATCCTGAGCACATCTGCGACCTCTGTATAATATGCTTTTACCATTCCGCTCTGCCACAGTCTCTTTTCATCAATTCCATCAAGATTCCTTAAGGCAACGACCCAAGGTTTCTCCTTGACACGCACCACCGGCTCACCCTTCTTGCGAGCTTTCACCCTCCTGAAAATCAATACAACAGCATATACCAATGCAGCTAAAAGAAGCGCTCCGCCAACGTATGGTGCCACTTCAGAAAACGTTACCGGATACCTGAACTGGGGGCGGATATCATACATCTGATATGTAGCGGTATCTATGGGAACTGTCGTAACTTCCAAAGATATCTCTCTTATCATAAGGGTATCACTCACCTGCCCATCGCGGCTGATATAAGCATACATGGAAGGTATCACATAACTACCGCTGTCAAAAGAGGTAACTGTTGCCTTTGCCACCACATCCAAAAAGTCTTTCTTGCTACTTATTGTATCATACTCGATCCCTTTGATAAGTTCCACACCTGGGGTTATGTACCCGGATATCGGATCTATCTTTACCGATTCTCCCCTCTTTAAATGAAAAAGCGCGGACCACTCCACCTGATCACCTATGAGAATAGTATCACGGGTGATGGAAGGATCCACAACATTCTGTCCACCGGCTTCTACAGCACAAAGCAAAAGCGGAAGAAGAGCAAAAAAGAGATTCTTCATTATCTTCATCACTTAATCTTGGTATTAAAAAGCATCACCAATGCCTTTACATAATCATCATCTGTCTTCACACTTACACAGTCCACCTTGTACCTTCTGAGAAGGATAAGGGAAGACTCAAGCCCCTTTCTATTCCACTCGCTAAAATTTTCCCGAACAGATGGCAGGGAGGTATCTACGGTCATATATCCACCATTCTCCAGATCCCTCACACAGATAACACCTACATTCGGAATCTGCCTGTCAGCCGGATCAAAGAGATTAATTACGGAGATATCATGACGATTGACCGCTACCTTGAGGGCATCCTCAAATCTTGGAGCACAAGAGGAGTCCAGATCCATAAGATCAGAAAGAAGAAAAGCTGTGCAACGTTTTTTGATGGCATTATTCAGAAAGACCAGGGCAGACGATATGTCAGTACCTTTGTTCTCCGGTTCAAACTCAAGAAGTTCCCTGATAATCCTCAACAAATGGCTGCGTCCCTTCTTGGGAGGGATAAATTTCTCCACACTCGTACTGAAGAAGATGGCTCCGACCTTGTCGTTATTAATCGAAGCAGAAAAAGAGAGCACGGCAGCAATCTCTGCAGTAAGCTCCTTCTTGGATTTGGATCTGGTTCCGAAGAGCCTTGAACCACTCACGTCAATGAGCAGCATCACCGTCAGTTCCCTCTCCTCCTCGAAGACCTTAATATATGGAGCCCTCATCCTGGCTGTAACATTCCAGTCCATATTGCGCACATCATCTCCATACTGATACTCTCTCACCTGAGAAAAAGCCATACCCCTCCCCTTGAAGGCGGAGTGGTACTCACCTGCAAAAATCTGATGTGAAAGAGAACGGGTCTTAATCTCAATCTTCCGGACCTTTTTCAACAAATCGTTATCCATAGCCTCTCTCTATTAAGGAACTTCTACGGCATTGAGAATGTCAGAAATAATATTTTCGGTAGTAATATTTTCAGCTTCAGCCTCATAAGTCAGACCAATCCTGTGACGAAGCACCTCATAACATACGGCCCTGACATCCTCAGGAATGACATATCCCCTCCTCTTTATGAATGCGTACGCCTTTGATGCCATCGCCAGTGAGATGGAGGCTCTGGGCGAACCGCCGAAAGAGATAAGATCCTTCATTGACTTCAAGCCATATTCATCAGGTGTTCTGGTGGCATAAACGATATCCACGATATAACGCTCGATCTTCTCATCCATGTAGACATCCCTTACCACACTGCGCGCCTTGACGATATCTTCAGGCGAGAGCACCGGTTTAGGTGAGGGAAAGAGACCACTGTTATTCATCCTGACAATCAGCTTTTCTTCCTCCTTTTTAGGGTAAGTCACCACCACCTTGAGCATAAACCTGTCAACCTGAGCCTCAGGAAGAGGGTAAGTACCCTCCTGCTCAATAGGGTTCTGTGTTGCCATCACCAGAAAAGGTTCAGGTAGCTTGTACGTATGGTCACCAATGGTCACCTGTCTCTCCTGCATAGCCTCAAGCAATGCTGACTGAACCTTGGCAGGAGAACGATTGATCTCATCTGCCAAAATGAAGTTTGCAAAGACAGGCCCCTTCTTAATCTGAAAATCCTCACTCTTTTGCGAATAGATCATAGTTCCGATCAAATCGGCAGGCAAAAGGTCAGGAGTAAACTGGATTCTATTGAATTTCGCATTGATAGATTTGGCAAGAGTATTTATGGCCAAAGTTTTGGCAAGACCGGGCAAACCTTCCAAAAGAATATGTCCGTTAGCCAGCAATCCTATCAACAGATTATCCACAAGGTGTTTCTGTCCCACGATTACCTTGCCCATCTCCATACTGAGAATATCAACGAAAGCACTTTCCCTTTCTATTCTCTCATTCAATTCTTTGATATTTACTGTATCCATTTTAAAATATTTGTATTTTTGCGCGGTATAAAATGCAAATTTAGAGTTTTTTCCCAAAATGAGATACTTTGCTATCATTTCATATAACGGTGCAAACTACTGCGGATGGCAGATACAACAGAACTCTCAGACCGTCGAGCAGATGGTCGAGTACGCCCTGTCAACCATTTTGGGAGAGAAGATAGATGTGGTCGGTGCGGGCAGAACTGACAGCGGAGTCAACGCCATAGAGTATATCGCTCACTTTGATGCATCGGACGACACCAAACTCCTCAACGAACCCGGAAAGGTTTTATACAAAACAAATGCCATTCTGCCGGGAGATATCACCATTTCGGCAATATATCCCGTCCACAGCGATGCACACGCCAGATTTGATGCTATCCAAAGGAGATACTATTACTATGTACACACAGTACATGATCCATTTGCAGAAAAGTTCTCATATTACTGCAAGTTTCCATTGAATATGGACAAAATGAACATTGCGGCACAATATATGGTAGGTAAAAGGGACTTCTCCTGCTTCGAGAAGTTGCACGGTTCACAGAACGGCTCAGTATGTGAGCTCACACACGCCATCTGGGAGAACTATACACCGGAACTCTCGGTAGGAGAAAGATCGCAGTACCTCAGATTCACAGTCAGCGCCAACCGTTTCCTCAGGAACATGGTAAGGGCAATGGTCGGCTCGCTGCTTGAAGTAGGCAGAGGCAAGAGGGAACCCGAATGGATTAAAGAGCTGCTGGAAAAAGGCACAAGAAGCGATGCCGGACAGTCAGTACCGGGAAATCCGCTCTTTCTAAGGGGAATAGAATACCCTTATGACTATAGAAACGATAACATAATAAATAGAAAGAAATGCTTACATTATTAACGGCACAGGCGGAGGGAGTCTCCGCAATAGAGAACGCAGTACCAGAAAAACTTTCATTAATCCAGATGGCAGTGTCAGGAGGATGGCTGATGATAGTACTTCTCATCCTCTCCATTATCGCAATATACATTTTCGGAAGCAGATGGTGGGCAATCAGAGAGGCATCCAAAACCGACCCCCATTTCATGGACAATATCAAAGACTTGCTGAGTGAGGGAAAAACAAAGCCTGCAATAGCAATGTGCAGGAACAACAACTCCCCCGTGGCAAGAATGATAGAAAAGGGAATAGAGAGGGCAGACCGACCTCTTCAGGACATCCAGACAGCAATAGAAAATGTCGGAAATGTCGAAATTGCCAGACTTGAAAGAGGACTTCCGATGCTTGCTACAATCTCAGGCGGCGCACCTATGATAGGATTCCTCGGAACAGTAATCGGTATGATCCAGGCATTCTTCAACATGTCCCAAGCCGGCAACAACATCGACATCACACTCCTCTCGGGAGGTATCTACACAGCAATGGTAACCACCGTTGGAGGGCTTTTCGTAGGAATCATTGCCTACTTTGGCTATAACTACCTCTCAGGAAAAATTTCTGCACTCATTTTCAAAATGGAGAGTGTGACCATCGAGTTCATGGACATCATAAATGAACCCGCAGCCGCAAGGGACGGACAGAAAAGCGAATAAGTATGGCAATAAAAAGAAGAACAAAGGCAGATGCTGCCTTCTCAATGTCATCAATGACAGACATTGTATTCCTGTTGCTGATATTTTTCCTTGTGACCTCCACGCTTATCAACCCGAATGCACTAAGGCTGCTCCTTCCCAAGAGCTCCAACCAAATCAGTGCCAAGGCATCTGTCAGCATATCAATAAAGCACTACCCTGAAAAAGGAACCTTCACATACCATATCAACGGAGACAAAAGACCCGTTCCGTTCAACGAAATAGAACACGAACTGCAGACTCTGCTTCAGGATCAGCAGGATCCTACATTTTCCATCTACGCAGACAGGACTGTTCCAATCGAAGAGGTAGTGAATATAATGAATATCGCAAAGAGAAACCAGTACAAAGTGATTTTAGCAACATCACCGGAATAGTACAAATATGAAAGACCCAAGACAAAGCTTTGACTCTCCATATAATTCCAAAGGCAGGATAATAGGAGCAGTGGCGACGGTTGCGATACACCTGTCGTTACTCTTCGTCTTCTTTTCTTCAAGCCTCGAGCAGCAGATCCCACAGCCTTTCGAGAACAGCATTGTCATAGACTTTGAAGAGGAAAAACCTATTGAAAGACCCGTAAAAGCAGAAGCCGGAGTAAGACCAAAAGCCACCAACGCAGAGCCTAAAAAAGAGGAAAAACTGGTCCAGAAATCAGAATCCACAGTAAAGGCAGAGACCGTCAACACCTCGGATGAAACTACAATGGGCAATGAAGGAGAGGTAGAGATGCCAGAGCCGCCACGCAAAAAAGAGATCAATAAAAGAGCGCTCTTCTCCTCAGAACGACACAGAAGGGACACTACAGCTGTCCAAACAGCCAAAGAGGCCGACGACAGACTCACTGCCGGACATTACGAAGGAAACACCCAAGATGGGAATCCCGATGGAATGCCCAGCGCCAAACTTAAAGGCAGAAGCGTCATGGGCTCGCTTCCCCTTCCCGAATATACGGTAGAACAGAGCGGCACAGTGGTAGTGGAGATAACCGTAGACCAGTATGGCAAAGTCCTGACAGCAATTCCCGGAGTAAAAGGTACGACAGTACAGGAAAAAAGAATGTGGGAAGCGGCAAAAGAGGCTGCACTCAAGGCTAGATTCAATATCAGCTCGACAGCACCCACATCCCAGAAAGGAACCATCACCTACATATTCAACCTCAAGTGACATTCACTTTCTTCATTCGCAAAAAAAGAGTATATTTGTGGTTTGTAAGTCAAAAAACACCTAATAGAAAATGCGTAGCGAAGAAGAGGAAATTGAAGATATCTGTCAGGAAAACGCTCCTTTGTCAGAAAAATATGAAAAGGTAATCAACGATGGCACCAAGAAAAACAAGCTCTCGGGAATGTACCGGGACTGGTTTCTCGACTATGCCTCGTATGTAATACTTGAAAGGGCAGTACCACACATCAGCGACGGATTAAAACCGGTCCAGAGGAGGATTCTTCACGCAATGAAACTGATGGACGACGGAAGACATCAGAAGGTAGCATCACTCGTCGGAGCTACAATGCCGTTCCACCCCCACGGCAACGCATCCATAGAAGATGCATTGGTACAACTGGGACAAAAGAACCTGCTCATCGACTGTCAGGGAAACTGGGGAAACATTCTCACAGGCGACCCCGCAGCTGCAGGCCGATATATAGAGGCACGCCTTACACCCTTTGCCAACGAAGTCCTCTTCAACCCCAAGACCACAGAGTGGGTGAATTCATACGACGGACGTAACAGAGAGCCTGTAAATCTGCCTGTCAAGTTCCCTCTGCTTTTAGCACAGGGATCGGAGGGTATTGCTGTAGGACTGGCAAGCAAAATCCTTCCGCATAACTTCAATGAACTCATCGACGCATCCATAGCATACCTCAAGGGTGAAGATTTCCTCCTTGAGCCCGATTTCCCCACAGGAGGATTTGCAGACACCTCAGCTTACAACAGGGGACTTCGCGGAGGAAAGGTGAGAATAAGGGCCAATATCCAGAAAGTCAACAAAAACACTCTTGTAATAACAGAAATTCCCTTTGGCAAGACCACAGAGGAGATAATGGACTCCATCCTGAAGGCAAATGAAAAGGGGAAGATACGCATCAGAAAGATAGATGACAATACCGCTGAACATGCAGAAATAGTCATCCAACTCTACAACGACATCTCACCTGACAAGACCATCGATGCCCTCTATGCCACCACAGACTGTGAAGTAAGCATCTCTCCCAATACCTGCGTCATCAAGGATTCACGTCCCCAGTTCATCGGAGTCGACGAAATCCTCAAGGCCAGCACTGACAATACCAGAGAGCTCATACGCAGAGAACTGGAAATCAAGCTTGAAGAGCTCGGAGCAGAGTGGCACTACATGTCACTTGAAAAGATTTTCTTCGAGAACAGAATATACAAGATCCTCGAAAATGACGCTGCATCATGGGAGGAGCAGCTTGCAGCGGTAAAGAGCGCAATGCTCCAATACAGCCACCTCTTCAGAAAAGAGATCACGGACGAAGACATAAACAAGCTCGTAGAGAAACCTGTGAAGAAAATATCCAGGTTCGACATAAAGGCTGTCACCGACAAGATTGCAGACATTGAAAAGAAAGAGGAGGGTATCAGATACAACCTGGAGCACCTGACAGAATACTGTATCAGTTACTTCACCTCCCTAAAGGAAAAATATGGAGCAGACCACCCCAGAAAGACCAAGATTACCTCTTTCGAGAACATAGCTGTCAGCACCGTAGTCGCAAACAACGCGAAACTATATATCAACAGGAGCGAAGGATTCATCGGAACCTCATCAAAAAAGATAGAAGAGGCCGAATACGTATGCGACTGCTCTGACATAGACGAAATAATAGTCTTCATAAAGGACGGTCGTTACACTATACGTAAAATCTCCGAAAAGCAGTTCGTCGAGAGAAATATAGTCTATGCAGCCGTATTCAAAAGACAGGACGAAAGAACTACCTACAATGTCGCATACAGAGACGGACGCAACGGTGCTGTCTTCGGCAAGCGTTTTACACTCACCAGCATCACAAGAGACAAATGGTACACAGTAACCAAGGGCACACCCGACTCCACAATGCTGTGGTTCAGCGCTAACAAGAATGCAGAGGCTGAAATCATCAAAGTATGCCTTCGTCCAAGGCCCAAGCTGAAAAAACTCGTATTCGACTTCGACTTTGCCACACTGATGATTAAGGGACGAGGCTCCATAGGAAACATCATCACCAAATATCCTGTACAGAAGATAATGCTTCGCAGCGCCGGAGTATCTACCATAGGAGGAAAGAATATATGGTTCGACTCTGACATCAACAGAATAAACGAAGAGGGAAGAGGAATCCTACTCGGAGAGTTCGAGTCGTCAGAGAGAATAGTAGCACTCTGCAGGAACGGAGTCTTCTATACCACCCCTCCCGATCCGGGAATACGATTCAACGGAGAACTTGTGAAAATCGAAAAATTCGATCCCAACAAGGTTTACTCGCTTCTTTACAAGGACTCAGACGGTTTCATCTATGTCAAGAGGTTTACCCTCGAACAGAACGACAACTCCGAAAAGAACTTCATCAGCAACGAAGAGGGTGCTACCTTCATTGAACTCAATGAAGATCTTCACCCTGCAATAACAGTTACATTCGAACAGAACGGTAAAAAGCCCAAAGAACCGCTCACTATCGATGTCGAAGAGTTCATTGCAGTAAAGAGCTATAAGGCAAAAGGAAAGAGAGTAGGCAATTCCGTTGCCGAAGCTCTGTTCACCGAACCACTCATGAAGGAAGACCTTGAACCGGTATCTCTCGCCGAAGAAAAGACAGAAGAAGAGATAGAATATGGCACGAACATCAGCTACTCAGCAGATGACGAAGACGAACCTACACTGTTTTAGAAAAGTAAAAAAGATAAAATGATAATCAGCTTAATAGGCTTCATGGCAGCCGGAAAGACCACATTAGGCAAAGAGCTTGCTCAAAGAGTCGGTGCACCATTTATCGACCTGGATAACTACATTGAAGAGAAAGAGGGCAAGACTATCCCTGAAATATTTGAAACAGAGGGAGAGAACAAATTCCGCGAAATGGAGGCATCCTCGCTGGAAGATATACTTGAAGAGTACATTTCGCAAAGCCCTGAGACACTTGAAGACAATACCCGCTGCTCTTTGGTAATCTCTCTGGGAGGAGGAGCTGTCATGAACCCCCAGTGCCGCGACCTAATCAGCAGATTCACATTTTGCGTCTACATCAAGAGGGATATTGAGACACTGCTATCCAGACTCTCCACCCCGCAAGAGAAAGAATCAAGAGCCCTGCTCAAAGACGAGGATTCAAATAGCCTCCGTGAGACAGTAGAGAGATTATACAAAGAGCGAGAGCCCCTTTACGAAGCCCTCGCCAATACCACTATTTAGTTTCCGTAACCGAATGCCTTCAGCTTTCTGGCATCCTCTCTCCATCCGGGGTTGACCTTGACGAATAACCTCAGGAATACTTTCTTCTCAAAGAAATCCTCCATATCCATTCTCGCCTGCGTACCTACACGCTTGAGAGCTGCCCCCTTATTACCGATTATGATACCTTTCTGTGAATCCCTCATCACATTGATTACTGCACTTATATCATACCTGTCGGCACCCTCCTTGAATTCATCAATAACCACCTCAGTACAATAGGGAATCTCCTTGGTATAATTGAGAAGAATTTTTTCACGGATAATCTCAGAAGCAAAGAACCTCAGATTCCTGTCTGTGAAGAAATCCTTGTCATACCATGCCTCATTCTGGGGAAGAAGCTCGAGTATGGTATCGAAAATCATATCCAGACCGAACTTCTCCTGAGCCGAAGCCACCATGATACGAGCCTTTGGCACCAGCTCCTTCCACCTATCAATCAACAAGTTAACCTGTTCGTTATTACTCAAGTCTATCTTATTGATTACGATAATTACAGGAGAGATGACACGGTTAAGTTTCTCTATATACTCGATATTCTTGTCAATCTTCTCTACGACATCAGTAACATAAAGGATGATATCTGCATCTCCCATGGCTGTTTCGACATACTCCATCATACTCTCCTGAAGCTTGTACGAAGGACGCAGAATACCAGGAGTATCCGAATAGACAATCTGATAATCCGCCCCATTCACAATACCCATTATCCTGTGACGGGTGGTCTGGGACTTGGCAGTAATTATAGAGAGTCTCTCCCCTACAAGTGCATTCATAAGGGTCGACTTTCCGACATTGGGGTTACCAATAATATTTACGAAACCTGCTCTATGATTACTCATACATATTCATCTTAAGCATAAGCACCTCTTCATCGCTGAGGAATCTCCACTGTCCCCTGGACAAGTTTTTCTTGGTAAGACCGGCAAAATAGACTCTGTCAAGCTTCTTGACCTTATAATCCAGATGCTCGAACATCCTTCTTACAATCCTATTTTTGCCAGAGTGTATCTCGATTCCAACCACATCCTTGGCATCACCTACATATGCTATCTCATCAGCATAGGCCATACCATCTTCCAGTTCGACACCATTGGAAAGTTTGGTCATGTCAGACGACTTGAAATTCCTGTCAAGTGTCACCTGATAGATCTTCTTCTTCTGATATGAAGGATGAGTCAGCTTTTCCGCCAATTCCCCGTCATTGGTAAAAAGAAGCACACCTGTGGTCGATTTGTCCAGACGTCCGACAGGAAATACCCTCTCAGGACAAAGTGTCTTGCTTATAAGATCCATCACACACTTCTCAGCGTGGGGATCACTGACAGTAGTAACAAAATCCTTAGGTTTGTTCATAATGATGTAAACCTTCTTCTCTCCCCTCATCCTCTCTCCATTGAAACGAACATCATCTTCGTATGTCACTCTGACTCCCATCTGAGTGACCACTTTGCCATTGACAGTTACCAAACCTGCCTTGATATACTCATCTGCATCCCTGCGTGAGCACAGCCCCGTATTTGCAAGAAATTTGTTAAGTCTGACCGTTCCGTCATCTTCAACTTTCTTAACAAGGGGTCCCATACCATTTCCCTTGGGGAAATCTCTCCTTCCGACTCTTCTCTCCTTTGAAAAGGGTCTCTCCTCCTTTGAGAAAGACTTGCCATCTCTGGAGAAGGACTTGCTGTCCCTTGAGAAGGACTTACCATCCCTTGAGAAGGACTTGCCGTCCTTAGAAGAAGGCTTGCCATCTCTGGAGAAGGACTTGCCGTCCCTTGAGAAGGACTTACCATCCCTTGAGAAAGACTTGCCGTCCTTAGAAGAAGGCTTGCCGTCTCTTGAGAATGTCCTGCCCTCTTTACTAGAAAAAGATTTTCTGAATTTAGAAGGTGTCTCTTTTTTAGAAATCATATTAAAAAACAATTTTTACAAATTCGGATGCAAATGTATCATTTACTTAAGATATTTCCTACTTTTACAAAGAAAAGAATTTGTGAAATGAAAGAACTCTTAGCTCAGGCATTGCGTATGGTGGGAAGAGGGGGAGTCAGGAGTTTGATGACTGTCACTGTTATAGCTGTGGGAATTACATCTCTCACCGGTGTTACCACTGCCATAGATGCCATAGATGACCATTTGGAAAGAACCTACTCGAAACTGGGCCGTGGAACATCCATAATCAGAAGTAAAAAAGGAGAGGCCTTCACGAAAAGAGAGATTGAACTGTTCAGAGAGAGTTATCAAGACAAAGGTGTGATGACAATAATAGAAGAGATCTCCTTCGGTGAATCTGTAATCACAGATTCAGGAGAGAGCAACCCGGTATATCATATCATCGCATCAGATGAAAATTACATCAGTTTCTGTGATATCGGGATATGCAGCGGCAGGAATTTCACGCCTGAAGAGAGTGAATGCGGAAAGCCGGTTTGTCTCCTTCCGCAGGAGATAACATCTCCCGTGGTCTCTGTCTGCGGCAGAAAATACCACTCCATAGGCAGACATACAGACAAAGAGAAAATCATAATTCCATACACATCAGTAACAATAGCAGACCCGGCGATAGGCGTGCGCGGAAAAGACCCTCAGGAGGCACTCGAAAGAATACGCAAGGAATGCACCGTTACACGAAGCGATCCTGAAACGACAGGCTATTCCAAAGCGATGGGAGCACTCTCAATAGCTGCATTCATAATTGGATCTGTTACTATGCTCGCAGCCTCAATAAACGTAATGAACAGCATGCTGGTATCGGTAAAGGAACAGAAAAGGGAGATCGGAGTAATGAAAGCCACAGGTGCAAGCAACAGGTATATCCTGCGACTTTATCTACTCCAGCCTCTGTTGCTCTCACTTGCCGGTTCATTATTAGGAGTGCCGATAGGAACGGCAGGTATATATCTCATTCTCGTCACAAGAGGAATAGAGTTTCATTTTCCATTGAGTCCGATAATCTCATCAATCGCAGCATCTGTGACCACTGCATTGATATCAGGATACCTGCCAGCAAAGAGAGCAGCCACTACAGAGCCGGTCGAAGCACTTCGTTCAAAATAATGGAATAGGCATGGTAGCCCTGCTTTTCAAGCCATACCATACCACTTACATAGTCGATATCACATTGTCTGCAGATTTGCCTGGTAAAAAAAGGGGTCTTGTAGTTCGCCTCAATGACTGTTTTGCCTCTGAACGACTCAGAAAGACATGGCAGATGTACAGGAAGGGTATAAACCACACAAGTACAATCCTTTACAGCCGTATCTATCTGAGAAAGGGGATAGACACCTTCGGCAGGTGTCCTATTGACAAGTACTGTTTCCATTCCAAGTGACGTTGCAGCAGATGCTGCCGCGAGACCGGCTCCACCGGTTCCGATAACCGCCACCTTGCCACTACGGCCGGCAAGAATATCCCTTAGGGCAAGATAATCTGTATTATACGCTTTGATGCCTGAAGCACTCTTGACGAGCAGATTGGTAGCCCCTGTTGCCAGGACCTCATCAGAAAGAGTATCTGCAACTGCGCATGCCCTCTTCTTGAAAGGAGCTGTGACATTAACAGCACAATAATCAGCAAGAAAAGTCCTCACCGCCTCGTCAAAGTCCTCTGTCTCTATAAGTTCATAGACAAAAGAGAGAGCATCCCCTCCCCTTTCCAAAGAGTATTTTCTGAAGAGCGCCGGGCTGGCACTCCCCTTGATAGGATACCCTATAAGACCTATTTTATATACCGGTCCCATTAGAATGATTAAAATTTCTTTGTCTCAAAGCCTCGTAACACAGAACGGCCATAGAGACCGATACATTCAAAGAATCCGAAGTACCAAGCATGGGAATAAAGATCTTTTTATCTGAAATCTCTCTCCACTTATCGGTAAGCCCCTCAGACTCAGTTCCAAAGACCAGAGCAGTTCCTCTTGTAAAGTCAGCATCATAGTAAACAACAGAATCCTGAAGTTGGGCTGTAAAGATAGTTATATTGTTCTTCCTTAGCCACTTTGCAGTTTCTTCAAAAGAAGAGACTACACAGGTGACACTGAAAAAGGCTCCGGTACTTGAACGGATCAGATTGGGATTATATAGGTCAGTTTTCGGGTCACAGATAATCACGGCATCCACTCCTGCACCATCCGCACTTCTGAGGACAGCTCCAAGATTTCCAGGCTTTTCGACAGACTCAAGGACGACAATGAGGGGATTCTCCCTCGGATGAAGCGAATCGAGAGATTTGGCATCACCCGTTCTGAATACCCCGACAAGTCCCTCTGTTCCTCCGCGGTATGCAAGTTTCTGATATACAGCATCGGATACTTCGTAAACCTTATATCTCTCTATACCTAATGTCGCGGGATCCTTGCCATTGATAGTGGGAGAATAGAAAAAATGGGAAGGAGTGTATCCCGCCGCAATACAACGCATACACTCCCTTTCACCTTCAACAATGAACATTCCCTTCTCCCTGCGATGCTCAGAACTGCCCTGAAGAGCCACGGCATCCTTCACTTTTGGATTTGAAAGAGAAGTGATCTGTTCCATATATTATTCAGCTTTTTCAGCCGGTTCCTCCTTCTTTGAGCTCTTTTCAGGCTTCATCTGGGGAAAGAACAGGACATCCTGAATTGAAGAAGAGTCCGTCATGAACATAGTCAGACGGTCAATACCCATACCCAGACCGGATGTAGGAGGCATTCCGTATTCAAGAGCCCTTACGAAATCCATATCGATGAACATTGCCTCATCATCACCCTTGTCCTTGAGTTTAAGCTGTTCCTTGAAGCGGTATAGCTGGTCGATAGGGTCATTGAGCTCACTATATGCATTAGCAAGTTCCTTTCCATTAACGAAAAGCTCAAAACGTTCCGTCAACTCTGGATTGTTACGATGCTTTTTGGTAAGAGGAGATGTTTCCCATGGATAATCAGTAATAAAGGTAGGCTGTATAAGGTGATGCTCACAATACTCTCCGAAGATTGCATCAATAAGTTTACCTACACCCATTGTACTGTCAACCTCGATATTGAGCTTCTTACACACCTCTCTGAGCTGCTCTTCACCCATTCCGGTCACATCGACACCTGCATACTCCTTAATGGCATCAAGCATAGGGAGCCTGCGGTAAGGACCTTTGAACTCTATTTCATTTCCCGCGATGGTCAGGAGAGTCTTGCCGTTGACTGCAATTGCAATCCTTTCAAGCAACTTCTCAACAAAATCCATCATCCAAATATAATCCTTGTACGCCACATAGATCTCCATGCAGGTAAATTCAGGATTGTGTGTCTTATCCATTCCCTCATTTCTGAAGTCCTTTGCAAATTCATATACTCCAGGGAAACCACCGACTATAAGTCTCTTGAGATAGAGTTCGTTGGCAATTCTCAAATAGAGGGGAATGTCAAGTGCATTGTGATGGGTGATAAAGGGACGTGCAGTAGCACCACCGGGAATAGACTGTAGAATCGGAGTTTCTACTTCGAGAATTCCATGCTCAGCGAAATATTCGCGCATGGTGGAGATAATCTTGCTCCTCTTGATGAAGACATCCTTGACTTTGGGATTAACAATCAGGTCTACATACCTCATTCTATATCTGAGTTCAGGATCAGAGAAAGCATCGAAAGTTTCACCCTCCTTCTCCTTGACGATAGGCAGT
>JAQXKS010000017.1 GCA_029010575.1 Bacteroidales bacterium
GTCCACCTCGTTCATGTTGGAGTCGCGGTAGAAGAAGACGCCTCCCTCCTTACCGGCATTCATTCTGTGCTTGACAGCTTCCATCACTACGAAGTTCTCGAATATGTTGCCGCGCATCTTATCTCTTGAAAGCTGTTTAGGACTCTCGATATCCAGCAGGTAGCATGCCAGGCCCGGATCGCAGAAATAGAGTTTGGGCCTCTTTATCAATCTCTTTGAAATGTTCTCGGAGTATGGTGGTAATAGGTATACTACATATGAAGCAGTCAGTACCGACATCCATGAGGCAATGGTCTTGCTATGTACTCTTTATTCATTTTATGCAAATTTGGAATGGCACTCCAAAAATACATAATATTTTATGGGTAACAAAATAATTTTGGAATTAGTATATGTGTTCAGGAGCAAATCCCTCATTATTGTTGAAAGGCTTGCAACCACGTCTGATTGATGAATGGCAGTATAGTTTCTCCTTGTATTTCTTGTCATAGGCTTCGCCTCGAGTAACAAGGTACTTGAAGAACACGCAGTCATCGATGATCTGTATATGGAAGATAAAGAACGCACGGAGGAAAACGCATTTAACACTGCTAAAAATGGTGGGAAACGGCAAATATGGCATTATGAATTTGGTGGAAAACGGCATTTCGAGTTTAAATATTTGGTGGAAAATATGAAAAGCCTTATCTTTGCATCAAAATCAAAGACTATGGCAGAGTGTACCAGACGCGAAAAGTAGACACGGAAAAATTTTTCTACGAAGAACTTTTATGAATTTTTACCGGACACTAATGAGATGATGTCGTTTCTTACCAAAAGAAGGTGAACCATGAATTTCGTTGACAAATAATTATTATTACGAATTCTTCATTTCAGCAATCCGGGTGATGGGTAGTGTTTCATAATGATTGTTCTGTTAAGTACTCGTATAGGTTGTTCTCGACGGGTGTGTTTAGTTTATAGCCGATTTCAACAGCTGTGATTTCCTCAGTTCCTGGCATAATGAATTCACTGGCAATTCCGTTGTGCTCCATTGTACCAAGGAAATAGAACTCTTTTGATGTCTTGTCGTCTTTGTTCTTGCGTACAAATAAAGGCATAAGTATTCCAAGTGACTTGCTGTTTCGCGCATTAATCACATCTTCGGAATCCAAGGTCCTGCGACTTTTAGATATGGCTGTCAATGTTGTTTGGTCATTAAATCTATCTTCGTATCTTGTCGTTGCTCCGACGTCATCGCCCTTCTCGTAATTGATAAAAACAGGGTATGTCTTTGAGTATGTATCGAACTTGTATCCGCCTATATTCAACGAAACCTCTTCTGCCTTCCAATTCAGAAGCCAACATACTTCTGAGTATGTGTACTTTTTGTAAAGATTGAATAATGTGCCAGGGTAGTTGTTCGAATAATCCTTGTGATACCGATAAACACCGAAATCAATAAGTTCTACGACAGCTTCTTTAAACTTTTCCGACTGTAGTGCATTCTGGAATTCTTCCGATAATGTTGGAGTATTATTAAGTACTTCAACGAGCTTCTTTTTAAAGGCATTGCCACGAAAGAATTTTCCTTCCAATACATTGAAAACGCTACTCCGTGTTATCTCATTCATCTGAACTCCATGCGAGTCTTTGAGATAACTCTCCCAATGATTAACTTTATGTGGCTCATTTATAAGAATATTGAGAAGCGACAATTCGTGTATTCTCATTCCTGAGGCAAATTTTCGTGACAGGAATTCCAGTACGTCAAGCTGGTATTCAGTAAGTGGTACTTGATAGTCATCATCACTGTCTAATAGGAAAGCCTGATACGAGCCCCATGTATGAATCAACCTTAGAGGGTCCAGTTCTCCCATGTTGTCAAACTCCTTTAGAGAAGGAATTCGTCCCAACTTGAATTTAAAATCCTGATACTCTTTTCGCAGCAATCTCTTGTTGTTGAGCTTTGCGCCATCAATAGACTTGTAGATTCTGTCCCTGGAAATCTCATCAAAATAGATAGTGGAGGCTCCTTTGATGATGTTGTTACCCTCCATCAGGCTCCTACGGATATTGTCCTTATTACCAGTCCGGTCACCAGACAAAGCAATAGGAATCATGTAGTTGTTCTGATAATTGCCTATGAAGTCAATAACAATTACGAATTCCTTTCCATCTGCTTTTCTGAGACCTCGTCCAAGTTGCTGAACAAAAATGATAGGGGATTCCGTAGGACGAAGCATAATGACCTGGTTGATTTCCGGAATATCTACGCCTTCGTTAAAGATATCGACTGTAAAGATATAGTCTAGTCTGTCAGCAGCATTGTCATTGACAAGTCTTTCTATGGCAGACTCTCTTTCTTCCTGAGAATTGTCACCGCAAAGCATTGTAGTGTTATATTTGCCGGAAAGATTGAATTTGCGACTTAGCTCTTCGGCTTCCTTTTTTGTGCTGCAGAATATCAGACCTTTAACTCTATTTCCACTATATCCGTAATACTCGGCTTGACTGATTATGTATTCAACTCTCTTGTCAGCAGTAAGTTGCCTGAATCTGTTAATATCATCAAATTCTCCTTCTATTTCTAGGTCTGTAATCCCGAAATAATGGAAAGGACAAAGCATATCATTCTCTAAAGCTTGTTGAAGCCTGATTTCACATGCAATGTTGTGGTCGAACAGACTAAATACATCAAAATTGTCAGTTCTCTCAGGAGATGCTGACATGCCTAACAGTAGTTCTGGCTTAAAATAATTGATTATCCTCTGATAACTTGCCGCACCGCTACGATGGCATTCGTCCAACACAATGACAGAGTATTCATCTGGCTTGAACTGCTCCATAATGTCTGTTCTGGCCATCATGTTCATTGTTGAGAATAGGAATTTTCCTGACTTGGCTATCTCAATATTATTTTGGCTTCCGCTAAGCAATTCCATTGGAACACTCTGTCCGAATATCCTTTTGTAGCTCTTGAGTGCCTGCTTGTTAATCTGCTCTCTATGAGATAGGAATAAGGCTTTCTTGTTGGAGAAGACATTGTTTGAGAATAATTCTCTAAGGGCAAATGCTGACGCGTAGGTTTTTCCGGTACCAGTTGCGGATATCAGCAAGGCTCTTTTACCGCCTTTTTGGATGATTTCTTCAATATTCAGAACGAACTGCTCCTGCATCGGGTTCGGCTGAAGTATTTGGGAGTAACTCAAATCAAGAGTTCTGGTGAGTTTTCCCAGTTCTTCTCTTTCTCTTTGGCTATTTATGTAAATCGCATAATATTCGTCCCGATAATCAGAGTAGCAAACAGATGTGTCCCAGAGGTTGTTGAATTCTTCCTCAATATCCAGGGCAAACTGTCCATTAGACGTAGAGACCATTCTGGTGTTCCACTCATGATTCTTCGTTATGGCATTTTGAGTTAGATTTGAACTGCCTACGATGATTCTAAGGTCACCATTGTTATGGAACATATAACCCTTAGTATGGAAACCAGTATCATTTTCGCCAGTCTTGAATACTCTAACATCAAGATTGTTTAAGCTATTGAGCTTATCTAAGGCACGCGGGTCACTAAACATGAGGTAATCTGTGGTAAGTATTTTGCCTTTGATACCTCTCTTTTCCAAGTCCTTCAACGTACCCAGCAGGGGAGCAATTCCTCCCATTGTGATGAATGCAACAGATATGAATAGATCATCGCATCCTTTAAGTTCCTTTTCAATTGCAGTCAGGACCTTCTGTCCGCACCTGTTGGTCAATAACTGAGGCGAATACATAGGATCTGCTACTACTTTTGAATCGACAAAAGCTCTTTTGTAGCCATCAACTAGCTTACTGGTAGAGTTTGAATATGCCATGGTTGTTGAGTCAATTACTTCCTCTCGCAAAGGTAGCATATTACTATCAATAATTCGCAAACGGTAACTCAAAAAGGCCCATTCCCCGCCACCCATTTGTAAAACATTCTTTACTTATCATGATTCAGGCCTTTGATTTCATTTTCAATTTCCGTTCTTACCCCGCGCCGTCCTGCAGATCGGAGCACATTTTCAAGCATCCTCGAACTTTCTTCTCCTGCCAGGTAATCAAAATTTTTATCTCGCCTTATATCGATCAGCAGCTTCTCCAGAGATGGTCCGGGAACGCCTTCGATTTTCATCAGTGGGGAATCAGACACCTTCGGTTTCACGATGATTGCCGGAGTCGATATGTCAATGCATTGTAGGAAAGATGATATCTCCTTTTATTGCTCGGGTATAGGGATGATGACGTCTTCTCCTTGTCCCTCCTGCATTTCAATTATCGGAAGGAAGAATCTGGCGAATGGTGTTTTCTCCGTTTTGGCACAGAGGGCGCCTCTTGATGTGCTGATGGCAATCCTGGCCAGATTATTCACGAGCCCTTTGGGGAGCACGGCATCTTTTTTCCCGTTCTCCGTAAGGGCGTTCCAACAAGAATCTTCTATGATGAAATGACACATAACCTCCGCTATAATGAATGGCTTGTCAGACTCGAGAAACTGGATGTTGGCCCCAACTGCAATCGTGTGCTCATGATAATTGGTGCGGATAGGGATATTCAGGTTCAACTGTATATTATCGCTTGTTGGTTCAAAAGGTGTTGCAAACTGATCGATTGATACACCTCTGAGAGCATATTGTATTGTTTCCATAATCATTAGTTCTTTGACCACTTCAAAGATGGTGTTGATGAAGTATAATTATAAGCATTGAAACCTGTTCGTTCCACAGGTTCGCTAATCTGGAAATAGTTGATTGTCACCTTCTGTGCAACAGGTTCATCTTCGGGAAGAAGAATCAACTTGATACCGAGAATGCGGCCGTATCTTAATACGGTTGTAATCTTCAGATCGATATCCTGGCCGTGAAGCAGTTTGTTGATGTACTGAGGGGATACATTCAGTTTTTCGGCAAGGTCTTTCTGATTCATTTTGTTGTCCTTCATGTAACGGACAATCTTGAGGATGATTTTCCTGCATGCAAGGAGCTCTTCCTCGTTCATTATCTCTGACTTTGATTTAGAGATCCATGTTGTTGTTGGCTTTACACGTGCACGCATAGTCGTTGTTTAATGATTTGTTTTAATTGATTTATATTTTTTTCTGTTATAGAGCCTGTGTTACGAATATCTCTTTTGTATCAATGCCTTTCTTTTGTAAGTGCTTCAAGGTATACTCAAGTTTTTTTATCTCAATCTCTGTGTTGCTTGCTTTCTTCATATCTTTGTGGACCTTTATTGTGGCACCTGTGATAAGGTAGCATTTCTTCTCCTCAATCTCAATTGCATAGAATCGGAATGGGCGGTGACCTATTATTGTTCCTTGCTTGAGTTTTACTCTTATGCTTTCGTAAATTCTGTTTGTCTCTTCTTCTGGCTGCAATGGTTCGATCAGTTTATGGAATGTGTTGCTCTCCATTGCTATAAGAATCGTCTTTCTGATGGTGTTAAGTGAATTACTCACTTCTGATAGGAATGTGTCTTCTGAAATGTCATGCCAATACTCTGCTTGAAAGAATGATTTGAATTGATCATAATAGTTACTCAGGTATTGCGGGGATGACCATAATTCAAAAGCTTTTTCAAACTGGTTGTAGCCGTAAAATGCATCATCCAATTCAAGTGAATCACTTTTGACGCCGAATGAAAGCAGTTCATCTTCGTCAAAAAATACCGCTGCAATCACACAGTCTGCTTCAAATGCATCTTCTCTTCTTTCTGGGTATAAGATATCAAAATCCATAATCAACCTGTAGGTTTATTGCGCAAAGATAGTCAAGAAATCTGAAAAATCAACCAGTAGGTTAATTTTTTTGGTAACCTGTTCTAAGCAGATGGGAGAAGTATCCATCAATTAAGTGACAATCACTTGTAAGTTGCATGATTTTCCGATTGGGCTCTGGATTTGATTATCCGGTTTTTGAGAAGTAGCACGGAACAATGAATCGTATAAAATTCAGATTTATCTTATAATTTGTTGAACAAAATCCCAAAAAAGATATTAATTTCGCGCCCTGAATGTTAAATGGAAAATAATTTGTAAGCAATTATGAACAAATATTTGAAAATTTTAAGTACATCCAAGTTCTGGAAGGAGCTGTTTGTAATGACTGTCGGTATGTTGATAGCGGCCAGTGCTGTCTACTATTTCCTTATGCCGTCAAAATTGATTGTCGGTTCTATCTCTGGTCTTGCAATCGTAATTTCAGGCATTTTCGAACAGATGGGAATGGTAGTGAAGGTCTCACATTTGGTTACCATAATCAATATCATACTTCTGATTTTGGCTTGGATTCTCATAGGAAAGGAGTTCGGTGCAAAGACATTTTACACAGCCATGATTTTGGGGCCCTGCATCGATTTCTGGGATTTAGTTCTTCCTTATCAGACTCTTATGGAACCTGGAACTACCAGTGTGATGGGGGACATCTGGTTTGATCTGGTATGTTTTGTGCTTGTCCTAAGTATTTCTCAAGCATTGCTCTTCAATATCAATGCATCTACCGGAGGTCTGGACATTATCGGCAAAATCGTAAACAAATATTTACATCTGGATATTGGAGCCTCTGTCTCTGTGGGAGGTGCCATTATATGCTGCTCTGCTTTTGCAATCAACCCCTTCAGAATGGTGGTTATTGGTCTTATAGGTACTTGGATAAATGGTGTCATAATCGACTATTTTACAGTTTCCCTCAATGGCAAGAAGAGAATATGTATAGTATCTGACAATCAGGAGAAGATTCGCGATTTTATCTGTAATAAACTCCAGAGGGGATGCACTATTTATAATGTAAAGGGTGGTTTTACAGGTCAGGAGCATACAGAGATTGAAGCCATAATTTCCAAAAATGAGTTCGCTGAGCTTATGGAGTTCATAGACAGAGAGGATCTGCATACGTTCATAACAGCTGGAAACGTTAGCGAAGTCTATGGCAACTGGACTAAAAAGAAGAAACGCCTCAAGTTTTAAATAGTCTCTTCTGTTAAGGTTGATGAAGAAAAGTATTGACAGGGATAAGGTTGTGGGGTATGCTGCCGGCATAACCACAGGTGTGACTTACGGTCTGAATCCTCTTTTTGCCATGCCCCTGATGAAATCAGGAGCCAGTGTCGAGAGCATACTCTTTTTCAGATACTCTTTTTCGGTCATAATGCTTGGTGTGTGGCTTGTTCTGACCAGGGAGAGTTTCAGAATTTCGTTTAAACAGTCCATACGATTGCTGATTTTGGGGCTTCTCTTTACTACAAGCAGTCTTACGCTATTTGAATCTTATAAATTTATTCCTTCCGGGCTTGCCACTACCATTGTATTTCTCTATCCCGTATTTGTCGCGGTGATTATGGTCTTCATGCGGGTCTACCCGACATGGCAGGTGTGGCTGTCGATTATGCTCACTTTTGTGGGAGTGATGATTCTGTCCAAGAGTGACAGTACACATATCATCCAAACCAAGGGAATCGTTCTTGCTATGGCTTCAGCTCTGGCCTATGCGATGTTTATTGTAATCATAAACAGAAGTATGGCCATCCGAAAAGTATCCAACACCAAGCTTACTTTTTATGCCCTTATGGTGGGTATGGTGGTATTTTTTACGAAGAGTGTCATATCCGGTGGATTTGATTCCATGTTGAGAGTATTTGAAATCCGGGGTTCTGTCGTCAACCTTTTGCTTCTGGCGATTCTTCCCACTATCGTTTCGACAGCTACGCTGGCTCTTTCGACCAGAAAGATTGGTGCCACTAAAGCCTCTGTGCTTGGTGTTTTCGAGCCTGTAACAGCAATTTTAGTCGGTGCGCTCGCCTTTTCCGAAGAGATTACTCTCAATATTATTATTGGAATCATTCTCTCCATGGCTGCCGTTGTATTCATGATTGTCTGCGGCAAGAGATAATTTGCGGCGATATGCATCCATTCGTCTCTTCCAAGCTCTGTGACGTGCCTTCTCTTTCTTTGTAGGCCGCGAACTGAGTTCTTCGAACTTCTTTTCCAAATAATTGTCTGCCATTTACTGTTAGCTCTTTAATTTTGAAAAAAGGTGACCGGTATATGTTCCGGTCACCTTCGATAGTATAATTGACTTCTTTTTAAACTCCATTAACCTCCGAAGTTATCGAACAGGATATTTTCAGGAGGAACTCCGAGACTGTCGAGCAAGTTTACAACGCTCTGGGTCATCATTGGAGGTCCGCACATCAGGTAGAGTGCATCTTCGGGAGCTTCGTGGTTCTTCAGATATGTTTCGAACAGAACGTTGTGAACGAAGCCTGCCACGTAAGGAACTCCTGCCTTATCTGCTTCGGGATCCTGTCTGTCGAGTGCAAGATGGAACTTGAAGTTGGGGAAGTTGTTTTCGATTGCATGGTAGTCATCGAGATAGAATGCCTCTTTGAGACTTCTTGCACCGTAGAAGAAGTTGACTTTTCTGCTGGTCTTTTCAGTGTGGAAGAGGTGCATGATGTGGCTTCTCATAGGAGCCATGCCGGCACCACCACCGATGAAGATGAGTTCCTGATCTGCAGGGAGGTTGTCAGGGAGGAAGAATTCTCCGTAAGGACCTGAGATCATTACCTTGTCACCGGGCTTGAGTGAGTAGATGTAAGATGAACATACACCGGGGTTGACATTTTCAAACTTGCGGGTCTCTCTGTTCAAAGGAGGAGTTGCAATACGTACGTTGAGTTTGATGATGTCGCCCTCTGCAGGGTAGCAGGCCATTGAGTATGCGCGAAGGGTAGGGGTGGTGTTGACCATCTTGAGGTCACGCATTCCCATCTTCTGCCAATCTTCGCAGAACTGTTCGTCTACATCTATATCTTTATAGTCAACGGTGATTGCAGGTACATCCACCTGGATATATCCGCCTGAACGGAAGTTGAGGTGTTCACCTTCGGGGAGTTTAACTACAAACTCTTTGATGAATGTTGCAACATTATGGTTCGATACTACTTCACATTCCCATTTCTTCACGCTGAGTGCTGATTCGGGAACGATGATTTTCATATCTTCCTTGACCTTAACCTGACAGCCGAGTCTCCAGTTGTCGGCAATCTGTTTACGGTTGAAGAAACCTACCTCTGTAGGGAGAATGGTGCCTCCGCCTTCAGGAACGCGGCATTTGCACTGACCACATGCTCCCTTTCCACCACAGGCTGAAGGAAGGAATATTTTGTTTTCTGCAAGTGTGGCAAGAAGGTTTCCGCCAGGGGTAACCTCAAGCTCCTTGCTTCCGTTGTTGATATCGATCTTGACTGAACCGGATGGGGTAATCTTCGCCTTTACGAAAAGAAGAAGTGCCACCAGGACAAGCGTTATGCTCAAGCATGCAGCAATTGCTGCGATAATTGTCATTGTCATAATTAACAGTCTCCTTTCATTAAAGTTGAATACCCATAAATGTCATGAATGCTATGCCCATAAGACCTACTGTAATGAATGTAATACCGAGTCCTTTGAGCGGTTTGGGAACATTTGAGTAGGTGATTTTTTCCCTGATTGCAGCCAGTGCCACGATAGCGAGGAACCAGCCGATACCGGAACCCAAAGCGTAAACCGCTGCTTCACCGATGTTGGCAAAGTCTCTCTCCTGCATGAAGAGCGAACCACCGAGGATTGCACAGTTTACAGCGATAAGGGGAAGGAAGATTCCAAGCTGTGAGTAGAGCGCCGGAGCAAATTTTTCAACTACCATCTCTACAATCTGGACGATTGCTGCAATAACTGCAATAAAGAGAATGTAGCTTAGGAAGCTCAAGTCGGCTTGGGGAAGTCCAGCCCAAGCAAGAGCTCCGGGTTTAAGAACAAACTCGTTAAGCAGGTAGTTTATAGGGAGTGTAACCAAGAGAACAAAGATAACAGCAAGACCCAAACCGGTGGCTGTCTTCACATTCTTTGATACCGCTAGGTATGAACACATACCGAGAAAATAGGCGAATATCATATTGTCAACGAAAATTGACTTTACGAACAAACTTATGTATTCCATAACTGATTTGAGTTAGTTGTTATTTATCCTGAAGGTCTTTTTGTATACTTCTTTGTACCCAAATGATGCATCCCAAAAGGATCAACGCCATAGGGGGAAGAATCATAAGACCATTGTTTGCATAGCCCATTTCATAGAATGATTCGGGGATGATTCTGAATCCGAAGAGGGTTCCTGAACCAAAAAGTTCCCTGAAGAATGCAACTATGATGAGTACCAATCCGTAACCTGCACCGTTTCCAAGACCGTCGATGAATGATGCCCATGGCTTGTTTCCAAGTGCGAATGCTTCGATACGTCCCATTACAATACAGTTGGTGATGATAAGTCCGATATAGACTGAAAGTGTCTTGCTGACACTGTAAGCGAACGCCTTGAGTACCTGGTCTACGAGGATTACCATCAAAGCTACGATTACCAATTGTACGATGATACGTATACGGTTAGGAATGGTGTTTCTCAGAAGAGATGCGACAAGGCTCGAGAGTGCTGTAACCACGATTACAGAGAGAGCCATCACAAATGCCCCTTTAAGCTGAACAGTTACAGCAAGTGAAGAGCAAATTCCCAATACAAGTACTGAGATAGGATTGCCCTTGAATATGGGGTTCAATAATGTTTCCTTCAAATTTATATCTTTCATTTCTGTTCCTCCTTATTCTTCCTCTATTGTGACAGCAGGAGTGCTGACCCTGTTGTTGTTAAAGTAGGGTATGTAGAGATTCAGCCAGTTGTAGAGAGTGGTCTGAAGAGCCGTAGAAGTGATGGTACCACCGCTGATGGCGTCTACAGCATTGCGGTCATCTTTGTCAGCTCCTCCTTTAACGACCTTGATACTTACGAACTTTCCGCTATTGTTTCTAATCTGTTCGCCGTCAAACTGGTCGCTGAATTTGAGGTTTGCTATTTCAGCACCAAGACCAGGAGTCTCTCCCTTGTGGTCGAAAATGGCTCCCTTGACTGTGTTGAGATCCTCTTCGAATGCGATATATCCCCAGATAGGGCCCCACAGACCTGCTCCATAGCAAGGAACTACGGGAATATCTTTGCCATTTACATTGAAGATATAGACAGGAAGTCTTAGATCATCCAGCAATTTTGTATCACCGGACTGAATTTTCTTGATAATGTCATTTTGCGCCTTGAGGTCACTCTGGGTATAGATCTGAATATTTCCGGCATCTGTGCTCAGAGTGCCTTTGACTTCTCCTTTGCCGTTTACAAGAATGGCTGACTTGATAGAAGAACTATAGGTCTTCATCACCTCTTCATTGCTCATCTTGGCATCCGGAGTCGATATCTCAGCTGCGACGAGGACTTTGCTGATAGTCTCTACTTTGACATTTGTATCCTGAAGTGGCTTGAGAGACATTGCTGCAAAAGCAAGTACTGCGGCAACCACTATAACCAGAATCGCAGAATAGATGACAGTGTATGTGTTGCTGTTTGTATTCATATCCGTTATTTTTCTATTGTAGCCCTTTTTAATCTTCTCTTAATGTTGGAGCTTACTACGTAATGGTCAATAAGCGGTGCAAATGTGTTCATCAGCAGAATTGCGAGCATCATTCCTTCGGGGTAACCTGGGTTGAACAGTCTCACGATTACTGTCAGGGCTCCAATAAGGAAACCGTAAATCCATTTGCCTGTTTCAGTCTGTGCGGAGGTTACAGGATCTGTAGCCATAAATACAGTACCGAATGCGAAACCACCCATAATAAGGTGCTGCCATGCGGGGATAGCAAGGTATGTTCCCGGTTCTGCAAATGCATTTCCGAGGTAACCTACTGCAAGAGCTCCTATTACTGATGAAAGCATAATTTTCCAGCTGGCAACTCCAAAGTATATGAGGAGGAATGCTCCGATTAGGATTGCAATGGTTGATGTTTCACCAGGACATCCGGGAACTAGTCCTATGAACATTTCGAGGGCTGAGTGTGAAAGTGTTCCTGTGGTAGCCTCTGCAAGGGGAGTAGCTCCCGAGAAGCCGTCTACTGCACTCATTCCTGCCACCCATACCTTGTCACCTGACATGTGTGAAGGGTATGAGAAAAATAGAAAAGCACGTGCGATGAGTGCGGGGTTCCATATATTCATACCAGTACCTCCGAATACCTCCTTACCTATGATTACTGCAAATGCCACAGCTATTGCAAGCATCCAAAGAGGAATTTCGATAGGAACTATAAGGGGAATTATCATACCTGTCACGAGGTAACCTTCGTTTACTTCGTGTCCGCGGATCTGTGCCGATGCGAATTCAATTGCAAGACCTACAACGTATGACACTATATATAAAGGTAGAATCTTCAGGATACCGTACCATACCATTTCCCAGAAACCCATTCCGGCTCCTGCTGCCAAATTGTGCTGGTATCCGATATTATATACTGCGAAGAGGAGTGTGGGGAGCAGTGCTACGAGCACAGCAGACATCACTCTTTTAAGGTCGTAACAGTCCCTTACGTGACTGCCGTGACGTGTAACTGTCGCGGGAACGTGAAGGAATGACTGGAACGCTTCAATTGTGGAGTCGAAAATCGAACCCTTTTTTTCTTTATTTTCCATATTGCTCCTTATGCCATTTCTTTAATCATTAGTTCTATGCCTTCAGACAGAATCTGCTGGAACTCAATCTTTGAAGGGCAGATGTATTCGCAAAGGGCGAGATCTTCTTCTATGACTTCGTAGATGCCCAACTGTTCCATCTTGTCTATATCCTTGGCAAGGATTGCCTTGATGAGGTAGACGGGAAGAATATCCATGGGGAGTACATCTGCGTACTTGTTTGTCAGAACGAATGCTCTTGGACCTCCGTTGAGGTTGGAGTCCATCTTGTAGCGCTTGCTCGGGGTCAGCCATGAAAAATATGTTTTAGAGAGGCTGAATTTCTTGGGACGGATGATTTTTGCCCATCCGAAAAGTTCCTTGTAATTTCCTTCAGTTATAAGGGAAATCTGATTGTCATGGAATCCGAGGAAGCCATCCTTTCCGACATTTGTTCCTGTGAGTACATCTCCACTGATGTATCTGATATCGCAGTTTTCCTGCAGCTTAATAAGATTGTCAGAGGCGGTCAGGTCAGATATATTGCTCAGAGAGAATCCACCTATACATCTTACATAGCCAGGATTCTTAACTCTGGGACCTCCAATTGAGATTATCTTGCTATAGTCGCAGATACCTTTTCTGAAGAACCTTCCGATAATGGCAAGGAACTGGATGTCTATTGTCCATACTATATCTCCCTTGTTTACAGGACATACATGGTGAATCTGAACACCTACGTTTCCTGCAGGGTGGGGACCATCGAAAATGTGGAATTCAACTCCCTTTATTTTGTGGAGAATAGAGCTGGCATGTGTGAGAGCATTAAGTCCAATATGGACTTTGTCAGGAACGATTTTTGACAGTACATTGACTGCGGTCTGGATGTTGTCGAAATCGTCTCTGAGAGTGTAGTCATAGTCGGGCGCCAGGGGTGCTGTGCTGAATCCTGAAATGTATATAGCCTTAGGTTCAACATCAGGCGAGGGTATAATACCATAAGGACGCTGCTGGATACCAGCCCACATACCGCTCTCAAGAAGAAGTTCTTTTGCCTGTTCAGGTGTGAGAGATTCAATCGAAGGAACATCGAATTTACGGTACTCATTCTGTGAGTCTGCCTTAATTCTGACTTCGAGGAGTTTTCTCTTCTCTCCTCTTACAATTTCAGAAACGACACCGCTGACAGGTGAGGTAAATTTGATTTCCGGACGTTGTTTGTCTATGAAGATGGGAGTTCCGGCCAAAACCGCATCTCCCTCCCTAACGACAAGTTTCGGAATCAATCCCTTGAAGTCGGTCGGTTTCAAAGCATAAGTTTCTGAAACTATACTTTTAATGATTTGAGGCTGAGGTACTCCGTCAATAGGAATATTCAGTCCTTTTCTTAATTTTATATAGTTTACCATATCCTTTATGAATTTGCGCGCAAATATACTAAAAAAGATTATTACTTTTGTGCTCCAAAATTAAAAGAAATATGATAGATTTGTGTGGACTGAATAATGTTCAGAGTGAAGCTGTTAGAAGTATTGACGGACCGAACCTCATTATAGCTGGTGCCGGATCCGGTAAAACACGAGTACTTACCTATAAGATTGCATACATGCTTGATAATGGTGTGAAACCTTCTGAAATCATGGCACTTACATTTACCAATAAGGCCGCAGGTCAGATGAAGACGAGGATTGCGGAGCTTGTAGGGTCACAAAAAGCAGCCAGACTCCGGATGGGAACATTCCATTCGATATTCGCAAGAATTCTCAGGGAATATGCCGACCTGCTTGGTTTTCCCAAGAATTTCACCATTTATGACACCTCTGATTCGAAGAATGCCATAAGGCATTGCATAAAGGAACTTAAGCTGGATGAGAAGACTTACAAGCCGGGTCTTGTCCTCTCCCGCATCTCTTCTGCCAAGAACCATCTGGCCACTGCCGCAAATTATATGAATAGCCCATCGGCTATCGATAAAGATCGCTCTTGTGGAAGGGAAAAGATCTGTGAAATATACAGTATGTATGCCAATAAGTGTAAAAAAGAGGGTGTTATGGATTTTGATGACATCCTGCTTTACATGAATATCCTACTTAGAGATTTTCCTCAAGTCACGGAAAAATTGCAGTCTGAGATTTCGTACATTCTGGTAGATGAGTATCAGGATACCAATACAGCTCAGTATTACATCGTTCGCAAACTCGCCCAGAAGCACCAGAATATTACAGTAGTGGGGGATGATTCACAGAGCATATATGCATTCAGGGGGGCGAAGATTGATAATATAATCAACTTCAAGAAAAGGGATTATCCTCAGGCAAAGACATTCCGATTGGAACAGAACTATCGTTCTACACAGACCATTGTCAATGCTGCTAACTCCCTCATAGCCAATAATGAAAATAGACTTCCAAAGTCATGTTTCTCTCAGGGTGAACAGGGAGAGAAGATAGGTCTTATGCCATGTAGCAGTGATAGGGAGGAGGCTCAGTCAGTAGTCAGTGCAATATCAAAGAAAATATATGAAAACAAGGCACCATACAACGCCTTCGCCATTCTATACAGGACCAATTCCCAGTCAAGGGTTCTTGAAGAGGCTTTGAGAAAGAGAAATTTTCCATACAAAATATACGCTGGTCACTCATTTTATGAAAGAAAGGAGGTCAAAGATCTTTTGGCATACCTTCGCCTCATCCTTAATCGTAACGACGATGAGGCTTTCGGCAGAGTGATAAATTACCCTCCGAGGAAGATCGGAGATACTACTCTCGAACGTCTCAGAAACGCTGCACAGACAGAACATGTCTCAATGCTTGATGCCCTGAGACTTCCCAATCTGGAGTCGTACGATATAAAGAACGCTACCAGTGCGAGACTTGTTCAATTTGCTGATATGATGGACCTGTTTGCAACGATGGCAGATACCACAGATGCTTATGAACTGGTCCTTACAATTATGAAAAGCAGCGGCCTTAAGAGACATCTTGAGGAAGATTTTACCATTGAAGGTACAACGAGGCTGCAGAATGTGATGGAGCTTCTCAACGGTGTCAAGGAGTTTGTAGAGAAAGAGAATGAAATCCTCAAAGAGCTGGGTCGATCTGACGAGAAGGTACTCCTGAGTGCTTTTATGGAAAATGTCTCTCTGATGACAGATTCAGACAAGGATGATGACAATCCTGATGACAATAACAAAATCCATCTGATGACCGTCCACTCATCCAAAGGGCTTGAGTTCCCTTATGTATATATAGTCGGTATGGAAGAGAACCTCTTCCCTTCACAGATGTCGCAGATGGAGGTCAATGGAGTGGAGGAAGAGAGAAGGCTTTTTTACGTCGCTCTTACAAGGGCTGAAAAGTATCTGAATCTCTCTTATGCCAAATCAAGATTCATTAATGGAAACCTCGTAAATACTTCTCCAAGCAGGTTTTTGGAAGAGATAGGCGAAGAGTATCTGGAAGATTCGCCTGTCAGGTCTATGTTCCCTAAAAGGCAGAAGGAGGAGAGGCCGATACGTTATACCCCTGATCCTACCAAACTTGTAAGGATGGATAGTGCTCAGGCAAAGTCATCTCAGGAGGATTCCTCGCAAGTTTCATCTTCAGAACTTAAGCCCGGGGATAAGGTGCTTCATGGAGTATTCGGAGATGGTGAAATCATTGCAATGGAGGGAATAGGCCCCCAAGCTAAGGCAACTGTAAACTTCAAGAAGGCGGGAAAGAAGGTTCTTCTGATGAAATTTGCAAAATTGACAAAGCTATCTTGATTATTTTGTAAAAAAATTGATAAAAATTGTAAAAATAATGTAATAAAATTTGCAAGTAGAAGAAAAATGTCTATATTTGTGCAAGTTTTTCATAGTTTAAGTTTAGGTTAAGTAGAGGGGCAGTCCGACAGTGTCGGGTTGCCCCTTGAAAATTTACGGAATAGGACCTCTTCCGCGTATACTCTCTCTCTTTTTTATAGCTTAGCTGCTGTTTTTAAAATATCATATATGAGAAACAGTAGTGTGATTCTGGCAGTATTGTTTGTGCTGTCGCTGGTGACGGTCTCCTGCAATGAGAGACCAGGTAGAGGAGAGGCGGTTATTACTCTTTCTCTCTCCTCAGATTACTCCTTCCCCTTTTTAAATTCTATTACCAAATCTGTTGCCCTTCCTGATACCAATGACTTTATTCTCACCGTGAGGGGCTCGGAAGGAAATCTTGTTTATAATGGCCATTACGGCAAAAAACCGGACAAATTTACCCTTCCTCCAGGCTCTTACGAGTTTGAACTGCTTTCGGGATATTTTCCGGCCCCATGCTTTGACACGCCGCAGTTCGGAGATACCAGGACAATTTTTGTTAATTCTGGTGACCAGACAGCACTCACCTTTAGGTGCTTTCAGGTAAATAGTGGATGTAGGCTTATCTTTGACAAATCGTTCAAAGATCGTTTCTATGGTGCATTAGTGGCTATCATTCAGGACGGATATGTGCTGGAATATCCTTTCTCGGAGAGTCGGTATGCCTATTTCTCTCCTGGAATTATTAGAGTTGTTCTCAATATCGACGGGGTAGAGGTACCTTTGCTGACAAGAAATTTAAGCCAGTCGCAGATGCTTTCAATAAGGCTGTTGGCTTCTAATACCACGGATAGCCATTTCAAGGTCGATATTGATACCTCCAGATACTGGCTTTGTGAAGATGTCATATATGGGACCGGCAACGACGGCTCTTCTATTGAAAATGCACTTTCAGTGGATGAAATACCGCTCTTTTTGGGTGCGGAGAATGTCTGGATTCAAGGGTATATAGTTGGCGGTGATGTTACCGCGTCGGCAGTGGTGACAGAACCTCCATTTTCAAAATCCTCACATATAGCCATCGCTTCGCATCAGTACATAGAGGGGAGAGATGAGTGTGCGGCAGTGGAACTGCTCTCTTCTTCCGGGGTAAGGGATGAACTTAACCTTGTAGAAAATCCTTCCCTTTTAGGTAGGACTGTCTACGTAAAGGGAAGGATTGTAAATTACTTCGGTTATCCCGGAGTCAAAGGTGTAAAAGAGTTCTATTTGCCTTAAGGCGCAGAGGTGAAGAACTCTTTGGTAACTGCTGTTGTAGGTCCTTCATCGAAACCGAATATGATAATGCAATATTCGGTTTCAGGTTCACCTACAGGGAGTTCGAAATCCTTTGAACCGTTATGGAAGTAGTCCGGATAACTGCCTGTTACATCGATGAGTTTCCTGATGAGATCTTCGTCATTGGAGAATTTATCTACGAATGTCTTTTGCTGTGCTGTGATATAGTATCTGTCATCATTTGCAGTAGCAAGATGGAAATTGACATATCCTGATTTCGTAGTGATATTCTCGATTTTGAAGGTATTGTCAGATGGTGTTGGAGAGGTTGTCTTTACAGAATTCTTGAAGAGTTGTGTGGTCACCTCTGCATCCAGCGTAAGGCCGAACGCATACGCTGAATATTCGGTATCCCACATGAGGCTTCTGTAGAATTCAGAGCTTGAGAATGTTTTCCTTCCCATGACCAGAAGCTGTTCGAGAGCCTCTGCGAGTGTCATCTCATAAGCTGTAGCGAGGTACTGGTACCAATCGAGTTCCTGTTTGAATACAGCCTGCTCTCCTCCTTTGTCTAGCAGTGAGTCCAGATCGTGTCTGGAAAGAAGACCTGCGGCAAAATGCTCGTCATTGACAGTGGGGGTGTAAATTATGGAGTCAATGGAGACACCCTTCACGCCTTCAAAGGCTATGGATATTCCAAGCTCATCTGAAACGGTCACTTCGCATAATCCTTTGATACCGTCTGTTTCGGCAATGATGTAACATTCTCCGAGAGATTTGCCACTTACCACACCTGTCTGTGAGACGGTGGCAATGGCTTCATCTGACGAACTCCATTTGAAAACCGCATCGGTGTGTTGGGGAACTGTGACTGCACTGAGTTGGAACTCTCCGTCAGGGGCAATCATGATTGATTCTGGGGTTATGACTACACTTGTGATATCTGTTGTCACATCCACTTCGCATCTGGCCTTGAGTCCGTTTTCTGAGGTAGCAGTAATCAATGCGTATCCTGATCCGACAGCTGTTACTGTGCCTTCTGTTACAGTAGCGACTTCTGTATTATCGCTGCTCCATTCTACCTTTTCTGGAGCAGAGCCTTCAGGTAGGAACTTTACTTCAATCGTAGCGTCGCTTCCTTTAATGAGTGTAAGAGATGTAGGGTTTAGGGTAATGGAAGTTGCTTTGTCTCCTCCTGTACTGTTAGTCCTGTCGCAGGAAGAGAAAATCATTGTAATAATTACAGTGAAAAATAATATACTGCGTTTCATTAAATAAATATGTTAAAACAGCAGGTTAAGATTAGTATTAACCTGCTGTAAAATTATTTAGTTGCCTGCTGATTTGAAGGGGAAATAGAATACGGGTGTCGTAGGCCCATTTTCGAAACCGAAAATGATGACGCAGTAGTCTGTATTGAGACCTCCTATATACAGGCTGATCTCTTCTTCAACACCTACGTGATAGTTCCTGGGATCGTTGGCATAGTAGAGTTTCCTTATCATTTCCTGCTCGAGATTCTGGTTTACGTAAGCGTCAACGAATGACTGCTTCTGTGCAGTAACGAAGTATGTTTCGTTATCCTTTGAAGGAATTACCTTGAAGGTGACATCGTTAGGTTTGCTAATATCGATAAATTCGACTTCGAATGTCATATCTGAAGGAACGGGTGCAGCGGTATGGACTACTTCGCTGAATATTTTCGATGTCTTTTCAAGTTCAGGGGTAAGACCATATGCGTAGAATACATATCCGCAGTCCCAATCGAGCATAGATATGAGGTCTTCCTGTAAGAAAGTCTGTGTTCCGGATTCAAGGAGTTTGTCTACCGCTTCTCCGAGGGTCATTCCATAGTAGTCTGCAAGGAATTTATACCATTCCAAGTCCTGTTTTATGACCTCTTCCTCTCCGCCTGTAGCCATCCATTCATCGAAAATATCCTGATATGAGCATGATACCATGTAACGGAATTCGGGATCGCTGGGAATGTACTCAATCGAGTCAACTTTCAGACCCTCAGCTCCATGAATTTTGATTTCTATGTTAACTGAGCTGGTCACTGTGACTTTGCATGTTGCTGAAGCTTTGTCACCGGCTGCCGCAATGATGTCACATTGTCCCATTTTGATTGCTGTCACAAGTCCGCTTTGGTCTACAGTTGCTACTTCGGGATCGGAAGTCTTCCATTCGATGGTCTGTGTAGCTCCTTCGGGTTTGATGGTTGCTTCAAGCTGTGCCTTCTCTCCTTCAGGGATAGAAAGTTCTGTTTTACTGATTTCCACTGATGCAGCATCCGGCATTACGGTGACTATACATTTGCCTTCGATATTGCCCGAATATGCAATAATGGTAGCTGTTCCGTCTGCTAGTGCGGTGATTACTCCGTTTTCAACAGATACGATGGTGGGAGCAGTAGTCTTCCATTCAATCTGTGCCTGAGCCTCTTGTGGGAAGAGGTTTGCCTTGAGGGTTTCTGTGGCTCCCACTGCCAGGGTGAGCTCTGCAGGTTCAATGGAGATTTTTTCAAGACTCTTGTCTGCTGGTTTTTCTTGTGGTGTACAAGACGCGATGGCCATCAAAAAGATGCCAAGTAGTAAATAGGTAAATTTTTTCATTTTTTTATAAATTGTTGCTTTCGTGCCACAAATTTATAAAAAATCCGAATTAATATGGTTAATGCTATTTAATTTTTTATCGCTTGAAAAGACGTGCTGCTTTTGACAGGCTTCTTTCCCATGAAGGGACTGCGACACCGAATCTCTTTTTAATAAGGGTCTTGTCCAAAACAGAATAGGCGGGACGCCTTACAGAGTCTGCGTACTCTTCTGATGTAACTCTTATTATATCACAGTCGATTTTCAGTGTGCTCATTATTTTTTCTGCAAAATCCGCCCATGAACATTTGCCTTCATTAGAATAGTGGAATACCTCTGCGTAGATGGGATTCTCCTTGCTCAGCTGCGGAATGATCTTCAAGAGGGCTTCTGCCAGATCAGCCGCGTATGTAGGAGTTCCGATCTGGTCACATACCACTTTAATCTCTTCGTAGTAATCGGAAAGTCCAATCATCTTTCTTACGAAATTATCCTGTGTAAGTGGTGAGTATAGCCAGCTGGTCCTGATAATGATACTCATACATCCACTCTTTTTGACTGCCACCTCGCCTGCATATTTGGTGCGTCCGTATGCGTTGATGGGACATGTTCTGTCAGCTTCGTGGTATGGCGTGCGTGCCTCTCCGTTGAATACGTAGTCTGTAGAGAAGTGGATGAGGTAGATATTGTGCTTGAAAGCTGAGGCAGCAAGGTTTGCCGGACCAGTCACATTTACCTTCACTGCCGTGTCCATCTGCTTTTCAGCCTCACCTACCTTATTATATGCAGCACAATTGATAATCAGGTCAATGGAATTCTTTTCTACAAATGTTTCTACTGCGAGGGCATCAGTAATGTCAAGCTCTGCTGCATCTGTGAAGTAGTAGCAGTCAGAAGAGGCTCTCTTTTTTGTCAATTCCGCTATCTCTCTGCCGAGTTGTCCATCGGACCCTGTAACCAATATGTTTGCCATTTGAGTATCGAGTATCTTTTTACAATTTTGGCTGCAAATATACCGATTTCATCTTAAATAAATTATATTTGTGGAAATTTTGTTTTGAGAATGGATTATAATACAACAAGAGAGAAGCTAATCCTGCCCGAGTATGGCAGATATGTCCAAAAGATGATTGAACAGGTTAAGGCTATTCCTGATAGAGATAAGAGAAATGAACAGATTCAGGCGGTGGTCGCTGCAATGGAGGTTCTTAATCCACAGCTTAAAGACCAGCCGGATGCATTGCACAAGCTATGGGACCATATACATATAATATCGGGTTTTGATATCGATGTCGATTCGCCGTATCCCATCCCGCAGAAAGAGTCTCTGATGGCAGCTCCTGAAATAGTTCCGATTCCTAAAGAACCGCTTGCCGCTGCTCACTACGGCAGGAATATCCAGAATATGATCAATGTCATCTCCTCTATGCCTGAGGATGATAACAGAGATCGTATGATCAAGAATATGGCTACGTACATGAGGCAACAATACCTTATATGGAACAAGGACAGTGTCTCAGAAGAGACAATATTCAAGGATATCTACACACTCTCCGGGGGAAAGCTTAGAGTTCCGGAACATATACACCTCGAATCAATCTCTGAAAAAGACAAGTTCAACAAACCCGGATTTATGGTACAGTCATCTGCATCCCTGGCACAGCATCATAATCAGGTACGCCGTTTCAATAATTCCAAATCATCTCAGGGTAATAAAAAGGTCAATCGCAAGAAATGGAAAAAGTAGAGACAAATAGACAAAAGAAAAGCAAAAAAGATAAGAAAAAGAGTCAGCCACGCAAGAAGCCGACTCTTTTTGCCAAGATAGACAAGGCTCTGAGTAACGAGACATTCCGTTTTGTAATGGGGCTCTTCTTCTCTTTGGTTTCACTTCTATCGCTGGTCAGCATCATATCATTCCTCTTTACATGGGCTGATGACCAGAGTCTTATAGGTGATTCAATGATAACCGAATCCATTGCCAGGAATCAAGTAGGTAGACTTGGACACCGGTGGGCTAATCTGCTTGTCTGTGAACTTTTCGGTCTGGGTGCTTTTATAGTTCCACTCTTCTTTGCAGGTGTGGCCTGTATTTGTTTCAGAAAGAAATTGAGGTTCAGCTTTTTCAGAATGCTTGTCCTCTCACTATCTGGTGCAGTTCTCTTTTCTGCCATCTTTTCATTTATCTTCTCTTTTACTCCAGCCAAGCACATCTTCGGTGAAGGAGCAGGTGGAGCTTATGGCTATTATATCAATGAGGAGATGGTGAAGGCTCTCGGTTATGTAGGTACTGCTGCGATTCTTCTTTTTCTCCTGATTCTGTGGCTGATTTTGTTCAACACGGCTTTTGTCGACAGAATAAAGGCATTTATGGATTTTATCAATGACAAAATTGCTTCAGGCAGAAAGCATGCCGATGCCGGCGGGGATGAGGATTTGCCAGAGGGAGTGGATAATGGTGATCCGGATGCTCAGGAGGGTGAAGAAGGTGATGGTGAGGGAGATGACGACGAAGATGATGATGACGAAGAAGATGATGGTGAGCATGATGGTGGGGATGACCGGATGCCTCAGTTTGATATTATAGGCGGAGAGAACATTCCTGAAAAGAGGGAAGATCCTCCTGTGGATGTGATACCGCCTGCACCAACTGATAATGGTAAAGATTGGGAGGCAAGATATGATCCCAGACTGAGTCTGTCTCATTACAGGATGCCCGATACGTCGTTACTCAAGGATTATCCTTCAAATCTGGATGTAACAAGGGAGGAACTCGAAAAGAACAACAAAAAGATCGTAAATACACTGAAGGATTACAAGATAGGCGTCTCTAAGATCTCTGCCAGGATCGGGCCCACCGTGACTCTGTACGAGGTGGTTCCTGCTCCGGGGGTTAGGGTCTCTCAGATCAAGCGGTTGGAAGAGGATATCGCTATTTCCCTTGCAGCCCTTGGGGTCAGGGTGGTGACTATACCGGGATCCAATGCTGTAGGAATAGAGGTTGCAAATGAAAAGCAGACTATTGTCTCGATGAAGTCACTTCTGAATGATCCGAAATTCAAGGAGTGCCAGTATGACCTTCCTGTAGTCATAGGCCGTACTATCTCCAACGAGGCAAAATTCTTCGACCTTGCGAAGATGCCGCACCTGCTGGTTGCCGGAGCTACCGGTCAGGGAAAATCTGTCGGACTCAACACGATTATCGCATCCCTGATTTTCAGGAAACATCCATCGGAACTCAAGTTCGTTCTTGTGGATCCCAAGAAGGTGGAGCTCTCGCTATATGCTCCGCTCGAAAAGCATTATCTGGCAAAATTGCCTGATGCCGAAGAGCCTATCATCACCAATACCAAGAGTGTTGTATATACTTTGAAATCACTCTGCATATTGATGGATCGCCGCTATGATCTGCTTAAGGCTGCCTCTGTCAGGGATATCAAGTCATATAATGAAAAGTTCCTGAGCAGAAAGCTGAATCCTCTCAATGGTCACGAGTTTATGCCTTACATCGTTGTGATCATTGATGAGTTTGCAGATCTGCTGATTACAGCCGGAAGGGATGTTGAGGAGCCTATTGCGCGTCTTGCGCAGCTGGCCCGTGCTGTGGGTATTCATCTGGTCATTGCAACACAGAGACCTACCACCAATATCATTACAGGAACCATCAAGGCTAACTTCCCCGCACGTATTGCCTTTAAGGTGATTTCAGGGGTTGACTCCAAGACCATTCTTGACCAGACCGGTGCCAACAGGCTGGTCGGACGTGGTGACATGCTCATTTCCACCAGCAGCTCCGAGCCGGTGAGAGTACAATGTGCATTCATCGATACCTGTGAAGTGGAGGATCTTACGAAATATGTCTCCTCTCAGCAGGGATTCGGAAGCGCTTTCCTTCTCCCTGAATATGACGGTGAGGACAACTCTGGGGGTGGTATCTCCAAGGGTCCCGGTTCCGGGGAGGTGGATGAACTCTTCAAGGAGGCTGCAAGGCTCATAGTAAGAGAACAGGTAGGCTCTACGTCTCTTATCCAAAGGAAGATGAATCTTGGTTATCCTCGTGCCGGAAAGATTATGGACCAGCTCGAGAATTATGGAATTGTGGGACCTTCTGAGGGTAGCAAGCCCAGACAGGTCAGGGTAACAAGCCTTGAGATGCTCGAGGATTTGCTGGATACTATTTAACGGTGAAGCTATGATGAGATCTAAGATTTTATTGATTACAGTGTTTTTTTGTTCTGCCTTGTTCCATGCATACGCCGGTGGAACGGCGGAGCTCTTCCTCAGGATGCAGCAGAAGCTCAGGGAGTGTGAGGCTGTGGAGATTGAATACTCTTTCAGAATGACCGATCTCAACGGCAATTTCTGTGAGCCCCAGTATGGGGACTTTCGCGGACAGGGTGACTGTTATCTTCTCGTTTCTGCTATGTTCGAAATGTGGTGCGACGGCCAGACTGTCTGGTTTTATAATAAAGATAGTGAAGAACTTAGCATTACTGATGCAAATCTTTCAGATATCTCACTGACGGATAATCCATATAGGTATATAATTGACATGAACATCAATGATTATACATATAAGAAGAGTTCTGAGACTATTGAGGTGGATGGCATGACTCTTAGCACTATTACTCTTGTTTCCAAAAGCGGTTCTGAGTTCGGAAGTATCTCTTTCCGGCTTTCAGATGACTTTTATCCTGTACAGATAGTCTGCAATGCCAAAAATAACGGAGGAATTATGGAACTCTGTATTAAAAGGTTTACTGTTACCCGGAAATCAGATATTTCCATCTTCAGACCGGATGAATCTCTGCTCAGCTCGGATTCTATTATGGTTGTCGATTTAAGGTAATTATTTCGTTATATTTTATAATTAAAAGAAATTTGCTTATCTTTGCGCTGAGTTAATATTTTTTCCTTAGCCTATGATTCTAGAAAGCAAAAACAATTATCAGCAATGTTCACTTTGTCGGACTCTCTCGGATCCGAGAATTTTCTTACTTAACGGTAGCGAAATTGAATACTTCAAGTTTGATTTATTGAATTGTTATATTGTTTTTGTTTTGTCGGGCAGTGTTGTAAATTACTCTACTACAGCACAAGGCAGGAGAGTGGATGCCAACAACCTTTTTCTGATGCTAGCAAACAAGTCCTCTTCTCTGGTTTCGCATGATCCATCCACAAAGTTGCTGATTTGTGCCTTTCATCCTGAACATAGTGACTGTTTTAGAAATTTTCTTTTCGACATTCGCGAGGGTGCAGAGAGTGATGAGATAGCTTTTGCTGAGGAGACACTTGAGATTCACGAATTGCTATGGAAGCATATCGATGCGTTAATTCCTACAATTTCAGATTATGAGTGGTGTAATTATTGGTATTCGATAAAAATTGAGGAGCTGCTTATCTATATGAGGAAATTTTATTCTCTTGAGCAGCTTCAGCTGATTTTTTCCCCTATTGTCGGTACTGCAGGAAATTTCAGATCCTGTGTTTTCCGTTATTACAATAAGGTTAATTCCCTGGAAGAGTTTGCCAATTTGGCAAATATGTCAACTGTTACTTTTAACAGAAAGTTCAAGAAGTTTTTTGGAGTTTCTACTTCGGCTTGGCTTAAGGAGAGAAAGAAAGAGCAGGTAATGAAGGAATTAAAGCTCTCTTCCAAATCCATATCAGAGATATCGTTCGAATTGGGATTCTCCTCTCCGGCCTACTTCACTCTCTTCTGCAGAAAGAATTTTGGTGCCACACCAGGCCAGCTTCGCAAAACTCTGATATATCAAAATAAGATAGAATAAAAGGTTATAATAGTATAATAATAAAAGAGGACGACCAATCAGTCAGTTAAGACACTTTTAAGTCATCCTCTTTTTTTAATTTTTGTCAAAAGCTTTATTCTTCAGTGAAGTATTTGTAGAAGAGAGGAATGGTCCTTATTCCGTTGAAGAACTGTTCGAGGGGGTAGTTTTCATTGGGGGAATGGATTGCATCCGAGCCTAGACCGAATCCCATGAGGATTGACTTGATTCCGAGAATCTCTTCAAATGCAGAGATGATAGGAATGCTTCCTCCCGATCTTACAGGTACCGGTATTCTTCCGTACACTTCGTTATATGCTTTTTCCGCAGCCTTGTATGCGTCGAGTGTAATCGGACAAACATACGAAGGTCCTCCGTGGAGATATTTTACCTTGACATTTACATATTCAGGAGCTATGGATGTGAAATAGTCCTGGAAGAGCTTTCCGATTTTTTCGTGTTTCTGATTGGGAACCAGTCGGCAGCTGATCTTGGCGTATGCTTTTGAGGGAAGAACCGTCTTGGCTCCTTCGCCTGTGTAGCCGCCCCAGATGCCGCAGATATCGAATGTAGGCCTGATACCAGTCCTTTCATTGGTGGTGTATCCATTTTCTCCCCACTCTTTTCTGATACCAAGTGATTTGTTGTATTCTTCTTGAGAGAAGGGGGCCTGAGCCATCTTTGCTCTCTCTTCTGCTGAGACTTCCAGAACGTCATCGTAAAATCCGGGTATGGTGATGTGGTTGTTTTCATCAAGAACATCTGCAATCATCTTTGCAAGAGTGTTGATAGGGTTTGCTACAGCACCTCCGAAGAGTCCTGAGTGGAGGTCAGCATTGGGACCGGTCACTTCGACCTGCCAGTACGACAATCCTCTCAGACCAGTAGTGATAGAAGGAATTTCGGGAGCAATCATTCCTGTATCGGAAACAAGGATAATGTCGGCCTTGAGCATCTCTTTGTGCTCCTGACAGAATTTGGGTAGGCTTGGTGAGCCAATCTCTTCTTCTCCTTCAATCATGAATTTGACATTACATTTTAGCTGGCCGGTCTTCAGAAGGTATTCAAATGCTTTGGCATGCATGAATGACTGTCCCTTATCATCGTCTGCACCTCTTGCCCAAATCTTTCCATCCTTGATTACTGGTTCGAAAGGATCAGTGTGCCAAAGGTTCAGAGGATCGACGGGCATGACGTCCATGTGGCCGTAGATAAGGACTGTCTTGTATGAAGGATCGATGATCTTTTCTCCATATGCTACGGGATGTCCTTCTGTTTCATATACTTCGGCTCTGTCAACTCCGGCTGCGAGCATAAGTTCTGTCCACTTGCGTGCACATCTGTACATATCTTCTTTATGTTCGCTTTGTGAAGAGATGGAGGGAATCCTTATCAGTTCGAAGAGCTCATTCAGGAAACGATCTTTGTTCGTTTCAATGTATTGGTCAATTGTGATCATATAGTATTAGTTATGTAATTTATCTCATTACCACAAAGGTATATATGAATAAGACATTTTCCAAAAGATTTCCTAAAAATGAGACAGGGGACCGTTGCCTTTTCCAATTTTCCAATGGGCAGATCTGAGGATACTTCGGGTGATATACTCTTTGGAAAGTCTTACGGCATCCTCCAGAGTGTATCCTTTGGCAATGTTGGTGGCTATTGCACTTGAAAGAGAACAACCTGTCCCGTGAAGATTCTTGCTCGCAATCTTCTCTCCATGGAAAGTTGCAATAGTGTCCTTAGGCAGGATGTAGAGTGTATCGTAATTCTCATTGTCTGATAAATGTCCCCCTTTTATCAGTACTGATGTTCCGTAAAGCCGGCCCATTGCGCGGGCAGCCTCCTTGATTTGTTCCTCATCGGATATTTTTTTTCCATAGAGGTATTCAGCCTCATGAAGGTTCGGGGTGATAAGTGTGCTTATTGGAAAGAGTCTGCTCTTGATAGTCTCTGCGGTATCCTCTTCGATAAGCCGTGATCCGCTGGTGGAGATCATGACAGGGTCGCAGACGATGGGCAGAGAGGGATATTGGGCCAGTGTGTCCACTATGGCGTTGACAATACCGGAATTGTGAACCATACCTATTTTTATGGCGCTGATGCTAAGGTCGTTGAGGACGGTTCTGATTTGGGCTGCAACGATTTCGGGGGGGATTGGAAGGATGGAGTCCACACCTGTGGTATTCTGAGCTGTAATGGATGTGATGACAGATGCAGCGTATCCTTTCAGTGATGCCGCTGTCTTAATGTCCGCCTGTATTCCAGCACCGGCACTGCTGTCTGAACCTGCAATAGTGAGGATTTGGGCCGGATCAGGCCAGAACTCTCCAGACATGGCACCGCCTCCGAATCCGAGCCTCTCCACCGCGGGCAGATTCTCGAAAGTGACACCGCCCAATGCGATGGTGTTCCTGTCTATTATTCCCTCTTTGGCAGCATTGCTGATCTGATGATGGGTAAATGCAGCGTGATAACCCTTCTTGGATATGCTATCGAATATGGGACTCAGAAAGAGGTAATCGTATCTCTTCTTCTTCTGGGCAAGTTCTTCAATGCTGTGACAGGAGGTGCTGACTCTTCCTTTGAATCCTGAGGGAACCGTGCTGTTCCGGCTATTGGTGTGGAGACCTCCTACCGGAAATTTTTCACTCAGGGCGAAATGGTCATGAAGTGTCACCCTTTGGAGCAAGTCAGAGGGGATGGCCCCCAGTAGTCTTTCCATCTCCTCTTCAGAGGAACCCGGTTTTCTGATGTGGATGAAATCTGCCTTTCCCTGGCGCAGGATGGCCGTGATCGATGCAGCCTCGGCTTCAAAAAATGAGGCAGTTGTAATCGCTATTATAATCATGTCGGCTGTCAGAAGTTTATGATGTTTGTTTCAAGATTCCTCAGGTCAATGGTCCAGAGTTTTCCAAGTAACGGTTCACCGATTCCGACTATGAGCTTGACAGCTTCGTTAGCCATGATGCTCCCTACTACTGCCGGAGTGGTTCCTGCTACGGAGTTATCCGGAACAATGGCCTTGACACCCTCGGGTGAAAGGGACTCTGTCTGAGGGTAGAGATCGCTGTATCTGATGGTTCCTTTGCTTGGGTGGAAAATGGATACCTGGCCTTCAAAACCGTGGATTGCACCATAAATGTAGGGTATGTCGGCATCTTCACAATACTTTGCTATAAGATGTCTGGTGGAGAAGTTGTCACAACCGTCTATGACAATGTCATAGCCATCGAGAAGGGTCCTATAGTTATGTCGGTCAAGGCGGCTGTTGAAGCTTTTGACTATGATGGTGCTGTTTATTCTCCTGAGATGCTCTGCCGCTTTGATGGCTTTGCTCTCCCCGATTTCATCTTCGGTGTAGAGGACCTGTCTCTGGAGGTTGTTCAGGCTGACAGTGTCGTTGTCGATAAGTCCGATGGTGCCCACTCCTGCTGCAGCAAGATAGAGGGAGATGGGAGAACCCAGTCCTCCCACTCCGACTATTGCCACTTTGCTCTGTTGCATTCGGGCTTGACCCTCTGTCGACCAGCCCTCCAGAGCAATTTGTCTTTGGTATCTATTCATTTTACGTAACAATCAAAAGATGAGTCCCAGTCTTTCCATACAGGTTCGATGCCAAGTTCTTTGAGCTTGGATGTCACCTGTAATGCGGTCCTCTCATCGCTGACATGGAACTGCTCGAGAGCTTGCGGGTAGGTATAGTATCCCCCGGGCTCTGTCTTGCTTTCGGCACTCATGGTGGTCACTCCGAGGGTCGCCATATTGTCTCTGAATTCCGGAGTTTCACGAGTTGAGTATGAGATGTCGACATCATGGTCAAAGATTCTCATTGCGAAGGTAAGCTGTGCAAGTTCCTTATCGCTCATTATGACATTGGGGGTGAATCCTCCGTTTTCGGCAGGACGCATTCTCGGGAAGTTCACGCTGTATTTTGTTCTCCAGTACTTCTTGCGAAGGTAGCGCAGGTGGTATGCCATCATTGTGACATCGGTGTGCCACTCTTCAAGTCCGATGAGAACTCCCATACCGATAGAGTGAACGCCGGCCATACCCATTCGGTCAAAACCGTTGACTCTCCATTCGAAGTTGGATTTCATACCCTTGGGGTGGTAGATCTTGTAATTTTCCCTGTTGTATGTCTCCTGGAAACAGATCACTCCGTTAAGTCCATGGGTAACCAGTTCGGCATACTCTTCAGCCTTGAGAGGCATTACCTCAATCTTGAGATTGGCGAAATACCTCTTGGCGATGTCAAGAGCCTTGGCAAGATAGGGGACACCTGCCTTGACTGGGTTTTCTCCTGTCACCATCAGCAGGTTCTCGAACGGGCCAAGTTTTTTGATAGCCTTGAACTCATCTTCCATCTGCTCGGTGGTCAGGATGGTCCTGGCCATGGGATTGCTGATATGGAATCCGCAGTAAACACATGAGTTTGTACACGAGTTGGTCAGGTAAAGCGGAATGAACATCGACATTGTCTTGCCGAATCTCTCCTGTGTATATTTACGGCTAAGGAATGCCATCTGCTCCAGATAGGGCTGTGCGGCAGGGGATATGAGAGCCATGAAATCTTCAACATCACAATTCTCTTTTGCAAGTGCCCTGCGGACATCAGAATCTTTTTTTGCAAAGATTTTTTCCGTGGTCTCCTTCCAGGAGATCTTTTCCAATTCTTCTGAAAACATCTTAAATCTTCTTGATATCTCTGCTCAGTTTCATTGCGCAGAAGTTAGGTCCGCACATCGTACAATATTCACCATCGGTATGGCGTCCGGCATTGAAATATTCCAGTGCCCTTTCGGGGTCAAGGCTCAGGTGGAACTGGTCTCTCCAACGGAATTCATAACGGGCTTTGCTCAGGGCATTGTCTCTGATCTGAGCTCCGGGGTGTCCTTTGGCAAGGTCTGCTGCATGGGCTGCTATCTTATAAGTGATGACACCGGTTCTTACATCCTCTTTGTTGGGCAGTCCAAGGTGTTCCTTGGGGGTTACATAGCAGAGCATCGCTGTTCCCAGCCAGCCGATCTGTGCCGCTCCGATTGCAGATGTGATGTGGTCGTAAGCGGGAGCGATATCGGTAACAAGTGGTCCTAAGGTGTAGAAAGGAGCGTTGTGGCAGTGTGAGATTTGTCTTTCCATATTCTCGCGGATCTTATGCATGGGAACGTGTCCGGGGCCTTCGATGAATGCCTGTACATTCTTATCCCAGGCGCGGGTAACGAGTTCGCCCATAGTGTCGAGTTCCGCGAACTGTGCAGCATCGTTGGCGTCAGCTATACTTCCGGGACGCAGACCGTCACCAAGTGAGATGGCGGTGTCGTACTGTGCAAGTATGTCGCAGATGTCATCGAAGTGTTCGTAGATGAATGATTCACGGTTGTGGATAAGACACCATTTGCTCATAATCGAACCGCCGCGGCTGACAATTCCGCAAAGACGTGTATCTGCAAGGTGAACGTTGTGGAGGCGGATTCCTGCGTGGATGGTAAAGTAGTCGACGCCCTGTTCGCACTGCTCGATAAGTGTATCTCTGAAGATTTCCCAGTTCAGGTCTTCCACTTTTCCGTTTACCTTTTCAAGAGCCTGATAGATAGGAACAGTCCCTACAGGTACGGGACAGTTGCGGATAATCCACTCTCTGGTTTCGTGGATATTTTCTCCTGTAGAGAGGTCCATAAGTGTATCACCTCCCCATTTGCAGCTCCACATTGCTTTGTCAACCTCTTCCTCGATCGATGAGGTGGTAGCGGAATTTCCGATATTGGTGTTGATTTTTACCAGGAAGTTACGTCCGATAATCATCGGCTCGCTCTCCGGATGGTTGATGTTTGCCGGGATTACGGCTCTTCCGGCAGCGACTTCATCGCGTACGAACTCAGGTGTGATGTGTGTCTCTATGCCCAGCTCCTTGCAGTTCATGTTCTCGCGTATGGCTACATACTCCATTTCAGGTGTAATGATGCCCTGCTTTGCATAGTACATCTGTGTACAGCTTCTGCCTTTGATGGCTCTGTAGGGAAGAGCTATATGTTCGAATCTCAGATGGTCGAGCGAGCGGTCATCACGACGTTTCTTTCCGTATTCAGAGCTTATTTCAGGAAGACGTTCAACATCACCGCGTTCAGTAATCCAGCTTTCTCTCATTCTGGGGAGACCTTTTTTGAGGTCGATTTCGATGTCGGGGTCACTGAACGGACCGCTTGTGTCATATATGTACACAGGGTCGTTTGGGGTAATCTCCTTCTCTCCGTTAACGATATTTACAGTAGGATTCAGATTGACTTTCTGCATTCCCACCTTGATAAAAGGGAACAAAGTTCCATTCATATATGCTTTCTCAGCGTGTGCGTAGGGTTTTTCTTCTTTTTCCATAATAAATGATTTTTAATTGTTAAGGAATGCTGTCAAGGGTGAGGAAGCGCTGGCTGTCATATCTGAGGAGACTGCGCCCAGACCTGCTTCATATGCTCTTCTGCCTGCGATAACCGCCTCCTTGAATGCTATTGCCATTTCCACGGGATCAGCTGCAACAGCTATTGCCGTATTGACAAGGCAGGCATCTGCTCCCAGCTCCATTGCTTGTGCGGCGTGGCTGGGTGCACCGATTCCGGCATCCACTATCACAGGTACATTGGCCTGTTCGATGATAATCTTCAGAAAATCGAGTGTTCTGAGTCCCTTGTTGGTACCGATAGGTGCTCCCAAAGGCATTACGGTAGCTGCTCCGGCCTCTTCGAGATGCTTGCAGAGAGTGGGGTCTGCCTGACAATAGGGGAGTACGACAAAACCGAGTTTTACAAGTTCCTCAGTAGCCTTAAGTGTTTCGATGGAGTCAGGCAAGAGATATTTCGGATCAGGATGAATTTCGAGCTTGAGCCAGTTGGTTCCAAAGGCCTCGCGGGCCATCTTTGCCGCAAAGACTGCTTCCTGTGCTGTCCTTACACCTGAAGTGTTGGGGAGTAACTGTATGGATGGAGTAATGATGTGGTTTAGCAGATCATCTTCCTTGTCTTCCAGTTCCACCCTTTTCATCGCCATTGTCACCATCTGTGTGCCTGATGCGGCAATGGCTTCTTTCATAAGCCGGTTTGAAGAGAACTTTCCGGTTCCCAAAAAGAGGCGTGACGAGAAATCACGTCCGGCAATTGTAAGAGTTTTCATTATATGTTATTTATTTGAATTATAATTTACCAATCTTGTCATCTGTTCTACGGGGTCAAGTGCACTCAAGACACTGCCGCTTACGGCTATTCCGTCGACTCCCGTTGCAGCAAGTTCACAAATGTCAGCCTCTGTTATGCCCCCTATGGCAATAAGGGGTATTGAGATCCCCTCATTTCGCATTCTTTTGACGATTGTGGTATATCCTTCCAATCCAAGGAGAGGACTCAGATTGCTCTTGGTAGCTGTATATCTGAAGGGACCGCACCCTATGTAGTCGCCACCCTCCCGGTATATTTTAAGAATATCGTCATAGGTATTGGCAGTTCCGCCAATGATAAAACTCTTTCCGAGGTATTCTCTGGCCTGGACTATTGGCATATCGTTTTTTCCAAGGTGCACACCGTCGCATCCGGTCTCCTTGGCTATCTGTACATTGTCATCAATGATAAAAGTGGCTCCATATGCACGGCAGAGCTCTTTTGAGGCCAATGCATTAATTCGCAAAGTATCATTGTCTGCCCCTTTCATTCTGAGTTGAATCCAGCGGCATCCACCCTTGAGCGCCATCTCTATTCCATCGAGATATCCTATTTTAGGGGTAGTATGGCTGATAAACTGAACCTGGAACATTTTATCAGCCTCCGCAAACAGCTTTAATGATGATAATATCAGCCCCTTGGGTGATAGCTGTATTTTCCCACTCTGTGCGTGGAACCATATTGTTGTCAATGGCAATGGCAATCCCTGCTGAAGGAAGTGAAAGCTCCCGGTGGAGCTGGAGAATGTTTGTAGCAGATGTCTCTACCTCTTTGTGGTTTATCCTTACTTTCATAACGTAATATATTGAAATCTAAAACAAAGAGGTATGGCTTGAAACAATTCCTACGGCAGCATTAACTGCATCAGGTCTAGGGTATAATCTCAGACTTCACCGGCACTTGGCGCGCGTGGGGAAGACACCCCTTTGTATCTGGCAACAAAGTTATATTATTCTTTTGATAAAGACAAGAAATATATAATAAAGAGAGAGACCCCGTGAGGAATATAGCTTCCTACGGAGTCTCTCCCTATTTTCAGATATTCTCTAAATTAGGGAAGTGCAAGGAATGCGCATGCAAATGCGAGGATGGCGTAAAGTTCAGGGAATACTGCAAGGATCATAGTTTTTGAGAATACATCCTGACCATTGGCCATTTCGTTGATACCATTTGCAACCAGACCTGCCTGACGGATTGCAGAGTAGATACCTACAAATCCGAGTGATATAGCAGCAGCGAACATAGCGAGAGCCTGATTCATTGAGAGAACATCCATGCCCTGAAGTGAAGAGAGCATAAGGAAGAATGCTGCGAAGCCATATAGACCTTGTGTTGAAGGGAGCACGCAAAGGAGCATCGCCTTACCGAACATGTTAGGGTTTTTCTTAAGACCGGCTACGGTGGTATTTCCGCCAACCGCAACCCCGATTGCACTACCTATACAGGTGAGAATCATCATAATTGCCATACCGGCATAAGCTAAAACAAAAGATGTTGTTGCCATAATTTAATAGTTGTTTATTGTTTGTTTATTTATTTGTTACTAAGTGGTTTGAATGCGCGTCCGCCTCCTACGAAGCCTGCATTCTTGTAGAACTCTACGAAAGTCAGACGTACAGGGTGTACGAATGCACCAAGGCAGGAGAGTCCCATTACTGCCAGGTGACCGAATATCAGGAATACTACAGTCAGAACCCAACCGACATACGGAATTCCGGTAAATTGCATTGCAATGGAGTTAATTACGAATGCAAGGATACCTCCTGTGGTTCCCAATCCGAAGAGTCTGATGTATGAGAGCATATCTCCAAATATGCCTGTGATGTCATATAGAGAGATGATTCCCATCAGAGGTCGGAGTAGGAAATTCTTGTTGGGCTTGCTGCAAAAGAGCACAAGTACAAGTCCCGTTATTCCCATCACGTAGCCCGCTGTCTGTGGAATAAGGGGCGAGCCCATCTCCATTGATGCATAGGCTGCCGCAGCCCAAACTATTACAAGACTCCATCCGATTTCGGTAAGACCTTCGTCTATTCTTCCCTTGCTCAATGCAAAGATTGCTCTGAGGATTCTGGCAAAGACGATTTGGAACAATCCGAAGATAATGGAGAACCAGAACATCTTTATGTCGCTGAAGAAGAGACCCTTTATGCTGTCGGGCATACTTGGGATAATCTCTGCGAGTTTGAGTCCGAAGAATGTTCCAGAAAGCAGAGGCATGAGTGTGGATCCTACTCCCAGCCAAAATATGAGGAAACCGTAATTCCTGAATTTCGGAAGTGCGAATACAGCTGCAAGTCCTGTAAGTATAAGAATCAATCCATACCCCATATCCCCCAGACAAAGTCCGAAGAAGAGCATGTAGAATGGAGCGAAGAAGGGAGTAAGGTCGAGCTCATCGTAGGTGGGAAGGATATAGAGTCCACCTATGGGTTCAAATGCCTTGGCGAACCAGTTACTTTTAAGCTTGATAGGAGGGTTATCTTCTCCCTTTGCCTTTTCACTCAGATAGATGACATCTGAAGAGTCGAGAAACTCTTTGATAACATTGTCATCATCCTTTGGAGCAAAGCCTTCAAGGACAGAGATAGTGCCTTCACCCTCTCTGGAACCGCTTACAGATGCCAGATAGAGGTCAAGATCTTTGAAGAGTGCATCACTCTGACTTGAAAGCCATTCACACTTGTCAGCGTAACCGGCACATTCAGCCAAAAGAGTATCTCTCTGATCTTTAAGAGCCTTGAGCTCTCTCTCTATTATGTCAGCGCTCCTGTCGGGAAATTTCGCCGGGTTAAGAGGTAGTGAGCACTCTTCGCCCTGCGGTACAGCCACGGCAAAATATACATTGCCGCCTTCCCGATTGAGGATCTGGATTGCATACTCCTGTTCCCATCCTGCATCATACCTCTTTTCGGTAGTGGAGTAGAAACATAGTCTGAATCCGAGAGAGTTGATTCGTTCTAAATCTTCATGTGAGAAGAGTCCCCAAGGGGCGCTCTCTGCAAGCTCCCTCTCAAGAGAGGCAATCTCGGTCCTAAGTTCTTCGCGTTTTGCAAAGTTGTCCTCAGCTGCCCTTACCATCTCTTCCGAAGAGGCAGTGTTGTCCTTTGCTGACTTTATGGAAGAGTTCTCTTTTCTGAAGATTTTAAGGCGTGAGATAATATCCTGATATCTCTTGTACAGATTCATCATCTCTACGGAATGGCTGTCAGTAGGGACATCACTGCGTGTGATATCCACCAGACCCAGATTCTGAACCTTTGAAAGGAAATCATCCAACTCGTTGGAAAGGAGTATGAATGAGTATTTGGTCATTTTCGTAATCATTGTTATGCCTCCTCTTCTTCCAAGTCGTGTCTTGTTTTAACGATTTTCTGTGAAGCTTTGGAGAGATTCTCTTCATCCTCCATAAAGCGTTTGATCTTCAGGATTGCTTCCTGGTATCCGGGAATCTGTACCTTTTCGTAAAGATTTACCTTTTGAGTGGTCTTCTTTCTTGAATAGTCCAGAATACGGCTCTTGTAAGCGCATATTTCAGATTCGATACCAAGTACCGCAAGGTTTTTGAGGATATTGACACCCTCTGCATACCATAACGGTTTGCGGAATAAGTCATATTCCTTCACTTCGTATTTTACCTCCACGAGCTCGGGAATCTTGACTCCTGCCAGCTTTGCGGTGCGAATCTCAACATGCTGGACAGATACCAGTCCAGGTTCGAATTCGTTCCATAATCCTGCCAGATATTCATATTGCTTCAGTGATGCGGCAAGCTCTTCCAACAGCTCCTCAGAGCGCTGCTTTGCCCTCTTTACTTCAAGACGCAGGGCAGATTCCTTGTTCTTGAGTGTAGGCAAGGCGCGTGTACGAACCTTCAACTGCTTGTTGAGTTCGTTCAACGAGGTCTTGTTATATTGGAATTTTATTGCCATTTGCCGTATTTCTTAATAAGTGCTTCTTTTATACCTGTTTCAGCAGGGGTAAAATATTTGCCGAAGAGCTCCCAACCAGTTTCAAGCATCTGCTCGATAGGAATATTGACATCGATGGCCAACAGTCTGTTGGAATACTCTTTTGCGTAGTCAAGGCAGCGGTTGTCGTAATCGCTCAGGTCAAAACCGTTTTCAAGTTTGGTCTTTGCGTTGGCAGCATCTGCGTAGAGACGGACTGCCGTGTTCATCACCTGGGAGTGGTCTTCCCTGGTCTGTTTTCCAATTACCAGCTGTTTCAGACGTGAAAGTGAACGGAAGGGGTCGACGATGACCTTTCCTGTATCGGAGTCGTGTCTGAGGAAGAGCTGACCTTCTGTGATATAACCTGTGTTGTCAGGAATTGCATGGGTGATATCGCCATCGTTAAGCGTGGTTACCGCAATGATGGTTATTGAACCTCCGTCGGGAAGCTGGACTGCCTTTTCGTAGATCTTTGCCAGATCCGAGTAGAGTGAACCGGGCATGGAGTCCTTCGAAGGAATCTGGTCCATACGGTTGCTCACGATCGAGAGGGCATCCGCGTAGAGTGTCATGTCTGTAAGCAGGACGAGGACCTTTTCATTCTTGTCCACTGCAAAGTACTCTGCAGCGGTAAGGGCCATGTCAGGGATGAGAAGACGCTCTACAGGAGGCTGCTCTGTCGTATTTACGAAACTGATAATCTTGTTGAGGGCTCCTGCACTTTCGAATGTGTGTTTGAAGTAGAGGTAGTCGTCATTGGTAAGACCCATGCCGCCGAGGATAATCTTGTCAACATCTGCCCTGAGGGCAACCATTGCCATTACCTGGTTGTAAGGCTGGTCAGGGTTTGCGAAGAAAGGAATCTTCTGACCTGACACCAGGGTGTTGTTGAGGTCGATGCCGGCAATACCGGTAGGAATAAGCTGCGAGGGCTGTTTTCTCTTGTAGGGGTTTACCGAAGGACCTCCGATATATCTGCGTTCTCCTTCTACGGGGGCGCCACCGTCTATAGGCTGGCCGTATGCGTTGAAGAAACGTCCTGCCAGGTCTTCGCTGACATTGAGTGCTGGTGGTTCTCCGAAGAAGATAACCTCAGAGTCTGTAGGGATACCTTCTGTTCCTTCAAAGACCTGAAGTGTCACCAGGTCTCCTTTAAGTTTGACCACCTGTGCCAGACGTCCGTCCACTGTAGCAAGCTCATCGTTGGAGACACCTTCTGCTCTTACTGTTACAGTAGCTTTGGTAATCGCCTCGAGCTTTGTATATATTCTTTGAAATGCTTTAGTTGTCATTGCGGGTGTATTTGTCAATCTGTTCAATATAGTTATAGAAGCTTTCGCTCTTGTACTCTGAGTAGTTCATCTGCTTGAAGATGTTGATAACCTCCTTGTAGAATTTGGTACACTCTTCGAATCCTTCAAAATTGCGAGGGGTATCGCAGACCTGAAGAACTTTGGTCAGCATGAATTCTTGCCTTTCAAAAGGTGTAGAGCAATCGATGTTGTCAAATGCATCTTGCTGGAGGATGATGAAGTCAATGAGCTCAGATTTCCAATATCTTTCGTGGTAGCTTACTGGGACACCGTCATCACCGAGGATGTTGATCTGTTCATATGCCTCCTTACCTCTGAGTACCAGATTCTTGGCCTCGAGAACCTTTTCAACCCAGTCAGGTGAGACTTTGGACTTGAGGTAATCGACTATTTCGGGATACTCGAGGTATTTGGAGTATGAGTCGATAGGGTCGACTGCAGGGTATCTCTTCTTGTCGGCACGGTTCTGGGAAAGGGCATAGAAGCAGCGTGCCGCCTTCTTGGTGGATTCTGTTACAGGCTCCTTCAGGTTACCTCCCGCAGGGGATACCGTTCCGATGAATGTTACGGCACCGCTCTCTCCGTTATAGAGTGTTACCACACCTGCACGTGCATAGAAGTTGGATATGGTTGACGACAGGTCGACAGGGAACGCATCTGCTCCGGGGAGCTCTTCCATACGGTTACTCATCTCCCTGAGCGCTTGTGCCCAACGTGATGTAGAGTCTGCAAGCAGAAGGACTCTGAGACCCATAGAACGGTAATATTCGCATATGGTCATCGCTGTGTATACAGATGCTTCACGTGCTGCAACAGGCATGTTCGAGGTGTTACAGATAATGGTGGTTCTTTCCATGAGTGAACGACCTGTGTGGGGGTCGATCAGTTCAGGAAACTCTGTGAAGATTTCCACTACCTCGTTTGCTCGTTCACCACAGGCTGCCATTACGATAACGTCAGCCTCTCCCTGTTTTGCAATTGCGTGCTGGAGCACGGTCTTACCGCAACCGAAAGGTCCGGGAATAAATCCTGTACCACCCTCAGCGATGGGGTTGAAGGTGTCGATACATCTGACACCTGTCTCCATGACACGGTAGGGACGCGGTTTCTCTTTGTATGCAGTGATTGCGACTTTGACAGGCCATTTCTGTATCATTGTGACTGTGTGTTCGTCACCATTGGCATCTGTGAGCACCGCTATGGTGTCAGATGCTCTGTATGAACCTGCCCCAACGATTGATTTGACGGTATATTCTCCTGTGAATGAGAAAGGTACCATTATTTTGTGAGGGAGCCATCCCTCTTTGATCTCTCCAAGCCAGTATGACGCATATACTTTGTCACCGGCTTTGGCACAAGGGGTGAAATCCCATTTTTTCTCTTTGTCGATTGCGGATGTGTATTCTCCTCGTTTCAGGAAGACATCTTCCATTGTAGCGAGGTTGTTCTGCAAGCCGTCATAGTTGCTTGAGAGAAGTCCGGGACCGAGCTCCACTTCGAGCATGTGACCCTCAAACTCTACCTTATCTCCCTTCTTAAGACCTCTGGTGCTTTCATACACCTGAACCGAGGCCTTGTTACCTGTCACCTTGATGACTTCGGACATAAGTTTGGTCTCTCCAAGGTAGATATAGCATATTTCATTTTGAGATACAGGTCCGTTTACCTCCACTGTAACGAGGTTGGAGATAATCCCTGTAACTATACCTGTGGTTTTTTGACTTTGATCCATATAGTGTTATATAATTATCTGTTTAGAAATCTATTCCCTTGAATGTTCCTCTTACTTCTGTTACGAACTGTTCGAACAGAACAGCTCCTCTTTCGCGGTCGAGTGATGACCACCTGCGCAGGATAATCCCTTTGGCAAGGAATGCGAGGATGACATCCATGTCGAAATAGTGTCCATTGATCATCTCGTTGATCTTGTCCCATTTGAGCTTGTCCATCTGGGCCTCTCTTTCGATGATGTTCTTGTTTTCAAGTATTGACCTGATTTCAGGAAGTTCCTTGATGCTCCTGTCGGTCTCTCCGACTCTGTACCTGTCCCCCTTTTCCTGATCCGCAGATGCGAGGAATTCGACCTGCAGGTTTCGCAGATTGCGGTCAAAAGCGAAATAGTCGCTCAAAAATTTACATTTGAGCTTACCGATCTCACGGTAGAAATGGCGGGAAAGATTAGCCGGTGTCAATCCATATTCAAACCACGCGACGATCCTTCTGTCTCTCTCCGAGAGATTCTCCTTAATCATTGTAGAAAACTTGTCATAGGAGAACTCCTTGAGCGAGAAGTCAGCAACCAGATCGGGCAGCGAGGCTATTATATAATGGTAATTATGCATTATCCGAAGAGGAGTTTCTTGGTGGCAGGTCTAAGGTATTGTGCAATTATTCTTTCAAAGTCACCCTCTGTGAATGAGATGATGAATCCACCGTCCTTGGGACCTATGCGGAAACCTGCGGCTATCTGTTTTGAATACGAAATCTCAACACCGTTGCTCATTTCGGAAAGGATATCTTTTTCTACAGCTTCAGAGAACTCTTTCTGAAGTGATGCGGGAAGTATCACCTCAAGTTCCTTCGGTTCAGGGTTGGCAGCGTCAAAAGCCTTTACCACAGAGATGATAAGCTCCTTTACTATTGAGCCGTCGCTCAGTACTGCCTTAACCGGTGCGTTAAGAGCTTTTGCAGTTAGGATCTGTTCAACCTGATGTCTGATGGCTGTGATGGTCTGGGTTGATGCCATCCTCAAGTCGTTTTCAACCTTGATTCGGGTCTGCTCGGCCTCTTTTTTTACTTCTTCGAGTATCGCGTCTGCTTTGGCGCGGGCTTCAGCAATAATTTTTTCTGCTTCAGCCTGAGCGTTCTTTTTTAACTGCTCAGCCTCTTGTTTTCCTTTGGACAAGCCTTCGTTGTACAGCTTGTCTGTTAATTCTTGCAATTTATTTTGCATCTTTATATAGTTTTAAATGATAATTTTCCGGATTATACCTTAAAAAAAGCGTACCAAAGTTATAAAAAAAGTACAATAAAAAGAAAAGAGACCGACAAAAATCGGTCTCTCTTCAATATGTATTGTGAAAATCAGCTATGAAAGGAATCCCAAAAGGATTCCGGCTGCAACTGCACTGCCAATTACACCTGCAACATTGGGGCCCATTGCGTGCATAAGGAGGTAGTTTGTCTTATCGTATGAAAGACCTACATTGTTCGAAACGCGCGCCGAGTCGGGAACAGCAGATACACCTGCATTTCCGATGAGAGGGTTGATCTTGTTGCCGGGTTTGAGGAAGAGGTTGAAGAACTTCACGAAGAGCACACCCATTGTAGTTGCGATGACAAATGACAATGCTCCGATAAGGAAGATATATACAGACTTGGGCTGGAGGAATTTGTCAGCCTGTGTCGAACAACCTACTGTCAAACCTATGAGAATGGTGACGATATCTACCAGCGGTCCTCTTGCAGTTTCTGCAAGACGGCGGGTAACACCACTTTCCTTCAAAAGGTTACCGAAGAAGAGCATACCCAGCAAAGGAATACCTGAAGGCACGATGAATGCTGTGAGCAAGAATCCGATGATAGGGAATATCTTCTTCTCTGTAGGTGATACCGGACGGGGAGGCTTCATTCTGATGAGTCTCTCTTTCTTGGTAGTGAGGAGTTTCATGATAGGGGGCTGAATAACGGGAACCAAAGCCATATAAGAGTAGGCTGATACTGCTATCGCACCCATCAGGTCAGGAGCAAGTCTTGATGAAAGGAAAATAGCAGTAGGACCGTCTGCGCCACCAATGATTCCTATTGCACCTGCCTCTGCGGGTGAGAATCCAAGTGCCAGTGAAATCATATATGCACCGAAGATACCAAACTGGGCTGCAGCTCCGATAAGGAGGAGTTTAGGATTGGAAATGAGAGACGAAAAGTCAGTCATCGCACCTATACCCAAGAAGATCAGAGGGGGATAGAATCCTTTCTGAACGCCATAGTACAGGATATTCAGAACAGATCCCTCCTCATAGACACCCACCGACAGTCCAGGGAAGAGAGGAATGTTTCCCATGATAATACCGAATCCGATAGGAATAAGGAGCATGGGTTCCCAATCCTTCTTGATCGCCAGATATATCAGCAGGAGACCGATAAGAATCATAATCAGATATTTCCAGTCACCGTTTGCAAATCCGGTATACTGAAAAAACTGAGAGATATTTTCAATAATAAGATCCATATTATCCAATAATCAAAAGAGGTGCGCCTTCAAGTACTGAATCGCCCTTGTTAACTTTAATACTCTTGACTGTACCGTTTTCTGTTGCTTCAATTACGTTTTCCATCTTCATAGCTTCGAGGACCATGACTTTATGTCCTTTCTGCACAGCATCTCCCTCTTTTACTGAAACCTCAAGGATAACGCCGGGAAGGGGTGATGTAACTGTATAACCACCTTCAGGTGCAGAAGCAGGTGAAGGGGTGGGTGTTGAAGCTGATACGACTGGAGCAACCTTGGGAGCTGCCGCAGGAGCTTTCTTCACAGGTTTTACAGCCACGGGCTTGGTAATGGGCTTTTCAAATTCAACTTTGAAGGTAGAACCATTAACTTCCACAGAAGCTACAGAATCTTCGATGTCGTTAATGACTACATTGTAATCATTACCATTGATTTTCAAATTATATTCTTTCATCTGTCTAAATGTTATCTATTGTTTTTCTTAACTGAAGGAGTCTGACGGAGTGTGTAGATCTTTGAACTCCAGGGTGAATATGACCTGTCGGTATGGCTCAGGGTAATAGTGAAGCTTTCATTGTCATGAGCTTCGTTCTCCTTGATGTACAGATGCAGGGCAGCTGCAATCGCAGCGTATGTTTCAGATGATGTTTCTGCCACATCTGCCACATTCTGCTTGTCTGTTCCCGCCATTGCTTCTTCTGTATTCTTCTGGTGCTTCCTTAATGCAATAGTACCGGTAAGCTTGAAGACGATAGAGAGAAGAATGAGTGCTGTGAACACTACTGCCATTGCAGTGAGAGTCATAATCAATCCGTTAGGGTCTTTTTCCTTAAGTACAGAACTTTTGGATGCAATATCTGTTCCGGAATTGTTGGTGCTTGGTGAGGTATGGTCCATTATGCACCATTCTCCATTTCCGTCAGTAGAGCGACCGAATGACGTGTTGTCTGGCAGGTCCTTGCGAATCTCGATACGGTCAAGTATGGTTCTTCCGTCACTTGCCACGAAATATATGGTATCTGACTCAGCTAATGTGAAATTAACATGGAAAGTACCGCGGAATGGCTGGTCATCGGCCCAGAAGAGTATGTGCTGACGGGGTTTGATCTTGGTCAGTACGTCTCCCTTGGGAATAATGTATTTTTTCAGGTTTTTGGGATCGTTGGAAATGTAGCATCCTCCGATATCTACAGTACCGTAAGAGGTATTGAAGAGCTCGAACCAGCCGTTATGCTGCCCGAAGTCGTCCTGAAAGTCAGTTGTATTGACTATCAGGTATTCGTTCAGACGCATATCTCCCTGACTCTGTGCATAGGAACTCAGTGCAGGGATACAAACCAGCGAAGCCAACACCCATATCAATCTGAATTTTTTCATTTTCAAAAGGATTAAAGGGGAAGGTTGTCGTGTTTCTTGGCAGGGTTGCAGAGTTTCTTGGTAGAGAGCTGTTCGAGAGCTCTGATTACGCGGAAACGTGTGTTACGAGGTTCGATGACATCATCGATATATCCGTAACTTGCTGCCTTGTAAGGATTACAGAAGAGGTCGTTGTATTCTTTCTTCTTTTCTTCTGCGATTGCGATACGTTTTTCAGGATCTTCTTCAGCCTTGATTTCTTTTGAGTAGAGGACTTCAACAGCTCCTTCTGCACCCATAACTGCAATATTTGCTGAAGGCCATGCGTAGTTGATGTCACCACGAAGCTGTTTACAGCTCATCACGATGTGTGATCCTCCATAAGACTTTCTGAGTGTTACTGTTACCTTAGGAACTGTAGCCTCTCCGTATGCGTAGAGAAGTTTAGCTCCGTGAAGGATAATTCCGCCATATTCCTGCTGTGTTCCGGGAAGGAAGCCTGGAACATCGACAAGTGTTACGATGGGAATGTTGAATGCATCACAGAAACGGACGAAACGTGCAGCCTTGCGTGAAGCGTTGATATCAAGTACACCGGCAATGAACTTTGGCTGGTTGGCAACGATACCTACTGATGTGCCACCCATGTGTGCAAATCCGATGATGATGTTCTTTGCGTAGTCCTTATGTATTTCAAAGAATTCTCCATCGTCAACGATTCCTCCGATAACCTGATACATGTCATAAGGTACGTTGGGACTGTCAGGGATAATTTCGTTGAGTGAATCTTCAAGACGATCAATAGGGTCATTGGTGGGCTTGAAAGGAGGTTCTTCCATATTGTTCTGTGGAATGAAGGAGAGCAGGTGACGGATGGTTGAGATAGCCTCTTCCTCTGTATCTACTGCAAAGTGTGCCACACCGCTCTTGGTTGCGTGTACTGATGCACCACCTAGCTGTTCCTGTGATACGACTTCGCCGGTTACTGACTTGACAACAGCAGGTCCGGTAAGGAACATGTAGCTGGTTCCTTTTGTCATGATGTTGAAGTCTGTCAGTGCGGGAGAGTAAACTGCACCACCGGCGCAAGGTCCCAAAATAGCCGAAATCTGGGGAACAACACCGGATGCGAGGATGTTTCTCTGGAAAATTTCAGCATAGCCTCCGAGTGCATTCACACCTTCCTGAATACGGGCTCCGCCTGAGTCGTTCAAACCGATCACGGGCGCACCCATTTTCATAGCCTGATCCATTATCTTGCAGATCTTCATTGCGAGTGTTTCTGAAAGGGAACCACCGAAAACAGTGAAGTCCTGTGCAAATACATATACAAGTCGACCTTCAATAGTTCCGTAACCTGTAACGACACCATCTCCGAGGAATACGTTCTTGTTCATTCCAAAGTTGGTACAACGATGGGTTACGAACATGTCAAATTCTTCGAAGCTGCCCTCGTCAAGGAGCATACTGATTCTTTCACGAGCGGTATATTTACCTTTTTCGTGCTGAGCGTCGATTCTCTTCTGACCGCCGCCGATGCGAGCCTTTTCACGAAGATCAATTAACGCTTTTACTTGTTCCAGCTGTTTGCTCATATTTTTTGATATTAGTTGATGAATTATTCGTTGGGATTTTCACAGAGTTCGGTAAGCACACCTTTTGTTGACTTGGGGTGGAGGAAGGCGATATTGAGTCCTTCCGCACCTTTGCGTGGCTGTTTGTCTATGAGTTTTACACCTTTTGCTTCGACTTCGTTGAGAGCATTCTGTACACCGTCTTTCACTGCAAAAGCGATGTGATGGATTCCCTCTCCGCGTTTTTCAATAAAGGAAGCAATAGTTCCGTCAGCAGATGTGCTTTCGAGGAGTTCCAGTTTTGTCTGGCCGATCTTGAAGAAAGCAGTTCTTACCTTCTGGTCAGCAACTTCTTCAATAGAGTAGCATTTGAGACCGAGTATGTTTTCGTAGTAGGGAATAGCTTCGTCAAGTGATTTGACTGCTATGCCAAGGTGCTCAATGTGTGAAAGTTCCATATTATTACTTTTTTATTGGTTATTATTCTGACATTGACATCGTGTGATAAACGTTCTGGACGTCATCGTCATTTTCGAGTTTTTCAAGGAGTTTCATGATGGTCTCCTTCTGTTCAGGAGCAAGGCTCTTGAGGGGTACGTTTGGAATTCTTTCAAAGCCGCCGGATACGATTGTGAATCCGTTGTCTTCAAGGTACTTCTGTACAGCGCCGAATGATTCGAAAGCACCGTAGATATAGATGATACCCTCTTCTTCGTCCATATAGACATCATCTACATCGAAGTCGATGAGTTCGAGTTCCAGCTCTTCCAGGTCAACGGGTTTTTCACTCTTTACCTTGAATACGCATTTGTGGTCAAACATGAAACTTACGCTGCCCTGTGTTCCTAATGCTCCGCCTACTTTCGAAAAGTAGCTTCTTACATTGGCAACAGAACGCATGTTGTTGTCTGTAGCACATTCAACCAAAACTGCTATACCAAAAGGACCATAGCCTTCGTAAACAATCTCTTCGTAGTTGCCCATATCCTTATCGACAGCGCGCTTGATGGCTCTTTCGATATTTTCCTTAGGCATATTTTCGCTGCGTGCAGTCTGAATCAGTGTTCTTAGACGGGGGTTGTTGTCAGGATCAGTACCGCCTGATTTTGCGGCAATTGTTATCTCTTTTCCGAGTCTGGTGAAGACCCTTGCCATATTTCCCCAGCGTTTGAATTTACGCTCTTTTCTGAATTCGAATGCTCTTCCCATTGTAGTCTATATTATTTAACTTCTAATCTTGTGATGTATTTATCGATTTCATATCCTTCGAAAGACTGAGGATATTTGTCTTTGATTGTCTTGTAGTATGAAAGTGCTTCAGCCTCTCTTCCGAGTTCTTCGCAGATGATGCCGGCCTTCAGGAGGTATGATGCTGCGATGATGTTGTCTGCCACAGATGCAGCCTTCACGTAGCACTTGAGCGCATCCTCATACTTTTCAAGGATGGAGTATGCGTCTGCTGTACATGCGGTGGCCCTTGCTTTAAGAAGAGGCTCGGTTGTGTTGTACTTGGAGAGGTAGCTGATAGCTTCGGCAGCATTGCCTAACTGAAGCTCACAAACACCTGCATAGAAGTAAACAGCCTGTCCGCCTTTTGTTCCGTACTCGCTGATTATATCAGCAAAACCCATAGCGTTTCCGTCACCGTTGAGTGCCTTTTCAAAATCACCTGCGCGGAAATACTGCTCCGCAGCAAAAGTCTGCGATGCCGCTTCTTCTTTTAGGGGATTGAAATAAAACTGGATAAGGAGTACAATAGCTGCAGCAGCGATAATTACTCCACCGCAAATGTATCCGATTAGTTTACCATTCTTCTGAAAAAACAATTCTGTTTTGGAAACGGCTTCTCCTACCGATTCGATTGTCTCCATCTTGGAGTTTTTAGCGTTAGTTGTCATATTCTATATAAGATATTGTATTTGCAAAATGCAAAAATACAATAAAATGTCTAATGGCAAACATAAAATACCAAGATTTTGTGTACATTTGTAAAAAGAAAAATCAAGATGTTTCTCAATAGATTAATAGTTTCTGATTTCAGAAATATCGCATCTGCTGACCTTACTTTCTCTCCCGGAATCAATTGCATCTGCGGTGACAACGGACAGGGCAAGACGAATCTGCTCGATGCGGTGAACTATCTCTCTGTGACTAAAAGTTTTCTCTCTTCCACAGACCGTTATGCCATCCGCTACAATACTTCCAAAGCCACTTTGCACGGTAGGTACCAAGTGGACAATGACCAGGTGGAAATAGCGCTTTCAATCAATGATGGTGGAGAGAAGGAACTTCGCATAGATTCGAAAACGTGCAGAAAAATCTCTGATTACATCGGAAAGATCCCAGTGGTAGTGGTATCGCCCTCCGACAGCTCCCTTATCAATGATTCGGCACAGGCCCGCAGACGGTTTATCAATATAATGCTCTCACAGACAGATAGCGATTATCTGACAGCTGCTGTCAATTATAACAAGCTACTCAAGCAGAGAAACAAGCTTCTCAAACAGCCAGGTGTGCACCCGATGCTGCTAGATTCTTTCACCGAGATGATGGCTCCTATGGCTGACTATATCTGTGAAAAGAGGAGGGAGACTGTTCGCAGGCTTAGTGCCCAGACAGCTCTGTTTTATAGGGAAATATCAGGTAATAGGGAAGAGGTCTCCATGGAATATGATTCCGATCTTCTTGGATGCAGGGCAGAAAAACTTTTCGGTGAGAGTATCAATAAGGATATGGCTCTGGGATTTACCAGCGTGGGGGTCCAGCGCGATGAGATACAGTTTCTAATGGGTGGAAAGCCTGTCAGGATGTGTGCCTCGCAGGGACAGCAGAAGTCATTCATAATTGCAGCCAAAATGGCGCAATACAAGATTATGAATGAACTTTTCAAAGCCTCTCCGCTGCTTCTGCTTGATGATCTGTTTGACAAACTCGATATCCATAGGGTGAATTTTCTGGTCGACATGGTGCTTAAAGATAATTTCGGTCAGGTTTTCATAACTGATACAGACAGGACGAGAATTGGTGAGATTGTATCCAAGTACACCAGTGAATCGATGTTTTATGGTGTTAAGGATGGTCTCTTCGAAAGGATATGATTTATGGAAAGGGTAGGATCAAAAATTCTCAAAGAGATTCTGGATGAGTATATAAGTGAAAGGGGGCTGGACTCCAGCTTCGAAAGACTGGAAATCGAAAAGGTGTGGAGGTGTATCGTCGGTCCTAAGATAGACAAGCTTACAGACCGTGTATACTATAAAGATGGCGTGCTCGTCTGTTACATGAACTCTTCGCTTGTGAGGAATAACCTCTATTATAGGCAGGAGTCGCTTCGTAGCAGACTGAATCTTACATTGGGAGGTGACAAGGTGAAAAAGATTGTTTTCAAGTGATGGCAAAGAGGTTAAAAATAGTTGCAGATGCCAATATCCCCTTCCTCAAGGGGGTATTCGAGCCTTATGCGGATGTCGTTTATCTTCCTGGAGGCTCAATAGGGCCACTGGTGTGTAAGGATGCGGATGCTCTTATTGTCAGGACAAGGACCAGATGCAATGCCAGTTTGCTCTCCTCAAGCAGAGTCTCTTTTATAGCCACTGCTACCATTGGAACAGACCATCTCGATACCGGATGGCTGGATTCAGCAGGAATCGGATATGCCAATGCACCGGGATGTAATGCTGTCGGTGTGATGCAGTACGTTTTGACATCAGTGGCCTTGTTGCTTCAAAGAAGTGGAAAGAGCCCGGTGGGATTGACTCTTGGTGTCATAGGAGCCGGAAATACGGGGGAGAGGGTTGCAAGAGGTGCTTCTCTTGCTGGCTTTAATGTTATGAGAAATGACCCACCCAAAGCTGTGTATAGGTCGGATATTCCGTATTACTCTTTGGAGGAGGTTCTCCAAGAGTGTGACATTGTATCTTGTCATCTGCCATTGGATGACTCGACATACTCTTTGGCATCTGACTGGTTCTTCTCAAAGATTAAGCGTGGGGCGATTTTTGTCAATGCCTCACGTGGCGAAGTGGTAGATGAGGTGGCTCTGAAAAGGCATAGGAACTATTTGGGCGGACTCATTTTGGACGTATGGAGGAATGAGCCTGATATAGATATGGAACTACTTGAGAGTGCGGATATTGCTACTCCACATATTGCGGGTTATTCGTTTGAGGGTAAGGTCAACGGCAGTGTAGCCTGCATAAGGGCTATTGCCCATAGATTCGGTATACTTGAACTATATGATTACTCCCCTGAAGTGGAAGCTCCGGCAGGCATAGACCTTGCTCTTCCCTTCGGGGAGCTCACTCGAAGAATGCTTGAGGTATTTCCGGTGCATAAACTCTCGGAAGAGCTTAAAAACAGCCCCGAATCATTCGAGAAAATGAGGAATAATTACGATTATAGGCACGAATTTGCTGTGCCTGACAATATTAGGATAATAGAATAATAATTTCTAAAACAGATGCTATATGAATGACGAAAAATTTTTGGAAAATTACAAGAAGGGGTTTCCTTACCTGAAACTGCGCGGTGCTGCTGTTCCCGGAGATGGAATCAAGGTGCTTGATGAAGCGGCTCAGAACAAGGCGCTTGAATATTTTTCAGTGCATTCCGGTTCGAAACTGAAGTTCGTACCTGCCTCCGGAGCGGCATCCAGAATGTTCAAGGAACTCTTCGAAGCAAGGGATATTCTCGAAAAGGGAGGTGAATTGGAAAAGGATTCCAAAGCTGCTCGATTCGTAGATGAAATTGAACGCTACCCATTTTATACAGAGGAACTCTTCGATGGGTCCACCCCTTTTGAAGTTATAGATAAAGTAATTGGAAAGGCCGGACTTGATTACGGAAACAAGCCCAAGGGACAGATTCTTTTTCATAAATATGAGACTCAGGTCAGAACTGCTTTCGAGGAACACCTGGTGGAGGGAGCTGATTATGCCAAGGATGAAAATAATGTTGTTAATCTTCACTTTACTGTCTCTCCCGACCATATGGAGGGCTTTAAGAGACTTTTGGACAGTGTTTATAAAAAATATGAAGAGAGGTTTGGTGTCAGGTATAATGTCTCTTTTTCCGTTCAGGATCCCTCTACAGATATTATTGCTGTAAATGAGGATAATACACCTTTTATCAAAGATGATGGCACTCCTCTTTACCGTCCGGGAGGACATGGGGCGCTTATCAGGAACCTTAATCAGGTGGATGCTGATATTATCTTTCTTAAGAATATTGATAATGTGGTTAATGAGCGTCTTATCGCTGATACTCTTCGCTGGAAGAAGATTCTTGCAGGAGAACTTCTCAGAGTTCGCGGCAGAGTCTTCTCGTATATGATGCTTCTTGAGAGTGGTAATGATTCTCCTGAACTGCTCGAAGAGATCAAGGAGTTTCTCAACAAGGAATTCAGTGTTGTTCTCCCTGATGATGTGCAGGATCTCAAGAGGAGTCTGAGGTTTAAACTGGATCGACCCATCAGAGTCTGTGGTATGGTCAGGAATGAGGGTGAACCAGGAGGTGGACCATTCATCGCATTTGATTCAGATGGTTCAACATCTCTCCAGATTCTCGAAGCAGCGCAGCTCGACAAGGCGAACTCTGAAGTTGCAGCAATGATAAAGGGATCTACCCATTTCAATCCTGTAGATTTGGTATGCTCTGTTCACAAGTACACCGGAGAGAAATATGAACTTGAAAGGTATGTTGACCACAATACCGGCTTTATCAGCCAAAAGAGTTACCAGGGACGAAATCTCAAGGCACAGGAGCTTCCAGGATTGTGGAACGGAGCAATGAGCAATTGGAACACAATGTTCGTAGAGGTTCCATTGATTACCTTTAACCCTGTCAAGAGCGTATTCGACCTGCTCAGACCTGAACATCTATAGTGACAGGATGAAGGCTATGATTTTTGCCGCTGGATTGGGTACCAGACTCAAGCCTTTGACTGATACCCGTCCCAAGGCTTTGGTTGAGATTGAGGGAAAGCCACTTCTGGAGTATGTAGCCGGCAAAATTATCGGCAGTGGCATAGTGGACGGTCTCGTGGTTAATGTACACTCCTTTTCAGAGATGCTTAGGGAGTGGATTGAATCGCGTGATTGGGCACTGCCAGTGCAGATAAGCGATGAGGCAGAGAGACTTCTCGATACAGGAGGAGCTGTACTGCGGGCTTTGCCGCTGCTCAAGGGGTGCGGAACGCTCCTTCTTCATAATGTAGATATCCTCTCCAATGCAGACTTGAGAGAGTTCGCCTCGTTAGCAGCTCAGAAAGGAAAGAGTGCCTCGCTGATGGTAAGTGACCGGAAATCCTCAAGATCGTTTCTTTTCGAGCCTGACACTTTTACGCTGGCCGGATGGAGAAACAATAATACCGGTGAAGAGATTATTGTCAGAGAGGACATAAAACGTGACAGATTGGTTAGCAGGGCTTTTACCGGCATACATATCATTTCTGAGGAGTTTTTTCCTTTGTTCTGCGAGTACAGAAATTATGTAAACAACGAAGTGTTCGGAATCAGAGATTTTTACCTCTGGGCAGCCTATAGATGTCCTATATATGGGATAGATATGGAAGGTGTCGAGATACTGGATGTCGGTAAGCCGGAGGCTGTAAATTCTGCTTCTGCTTTTGTCAGAAAGTACAGTATATGATAGTCATAGAAGTTTTTTTACTATCGTTAGTGGCCTCTTTTATTCAGAGGACTACGGGTTTCGGGTTCGGTATTTTCATCATGACTCTACTCCCGTTCGTGATGCCCTCATACCCTGAAGCAACGACCCTCTCCGGTCTGCTGGCCATGACGACATCGCTCTATGTAACCTTTCTTTTCCGTAAATATATAACGTGGAAGAGACTGTTGCCCATACTGACGGTATTCATAATTGTCTCAACCACTTCTGTATTTATGTTGGGAAAGATTGAGAGTGTGACAATGCATATAGTTCTTGGAGCTACCCTTATTGTTTCAAGTATCTATTTCATCTTTTTCAGTAAAAGAATCAAGATACGGCCGAGCATCGGAGCTCAGGTCACACTTGGTACCATGAGTGGCCTGATGGGAGGTTTTTTCTCTATGCAAGGCCCTCCCGCTGTTATTTACTTCCTTGCCAGCGAAGAGGATAAGAACCACTATATGGGAATGGTCCAGTGTTATTTTCTCCTGGGAAATATGGCCCTTACTGTAACAAGAACTGTTAATGGATTCGTAACGGCAGATGTCTTGAGGTGTTACCTCTATGGTCTGGGTGGACTTCTCTTGGGCAACTGGATTGGAACAAAGGTATTTAACCTAATACCTAACAAACTCTTCAGGACTATCGTCTATTCCTATATCGGAATCAGTGGTCTGATAGTGATTGTCACTACCTTGATATAAAAGAATCAGTAACGGTCCGGAGCCGCATAAAAAGAGAGGATGACTGACGGTCTTTCGACTTTCCAGTCATCCTCTTATCATATTATTCAGGAATGTTCCTGCTGAATACTATAGAGCATTGATTACTTCAACTGCAACCTTTCCTGCTTCGATAGCCTGTTCGTTCATAGGGATGAGTTTGTGGTGGCGGGGAGGAAGTGATTTCTTCAAACCTGCAACTACATTGTCCATTGATACGATAGGTTTCTTTGCAAGATAAGCTCCAAGAACTATCATGTTGTAAGCTTTTGCGTTTCCGAGTTTGGCAGCTTCATCTACAGCAGCGATCTTACATACAGTGATGTCTGTACGCTTGGGATGACGTGTGATTCCGTTGGGGTCATAGATGAGGAGTCCACCGGGTTTAACACGATCTTCGAATTTATCGAGAGACTGCTGGTTTAGAATGATGGCGGTGTCAAATTTGCTGAGGATAGGAGAACTGATCTTCTTGTCGCTCAGGATAACGCTTACGTTACATGTACCACCACGCATTTCGGGACCGTATGAAGGCATCCAAGCTACTTCCTGATCCTGCATGATTCCTGAGTAAGCAAGAATCTTACCCATAGAGAGGACACCCTGTCCGCCGAATCCGGCAATGATTATTTCTTCTTTCATAATTAACGATTCAATTTTTAAATTCTACCTGTCTTTCATGTCTCCAAGGGGATAGAAGGGGAACATGTTTTCTTCCATCCATTTGTTAGCCTGTACGGGAGGAATCTTCCATCCTGAGTTACATGTACCAACTATTTCTACGAAAGATGTACCCTTGTGCATCTGTGAGTTTTCGAATGCCTTACGGATAGCCTTTTTGGCTTTGCGAACTGATGCAGGATTCTGAACAGACTGGCGGGTTACGTAGCAGGTACCTTCGAGCTGAGCGATGAGTTCTGTAATCTTGAGAGGATAACCGTTGAGTTCAGCTTTTCTACCATAAGGGGTTGTTGCTGTTACCTGTCCAAGGAGGGTGGTAGGAGCCATCTGGCCACCGGTCATACCGTAGATAGCGTTGTTGATGAATATTACTACGATGTTTTCACCTCTGTTGCAAGCATGCATGATTTCAGCTGTACCGATAGAAGCAAGGTCACCGTCCCCTTGATATGTAAATACATATTTTTCGGGCATGAGTCTCTTGATAGCTGTAGCAAGTGCAGGAGCACGTCCGTGTGCAGCCTGTTGCCAGTCGATGTCAAGATAGTTGTATGCGAATACTGAACAACCTACAGGAGAAACACCAATAGTCTTTTCCTGAATGTTCATTTCTTCAATTACTTCAGCTATGATCTTGTGAACAACACCGTGTGAACAACCAGGACAATAGTGGAGTATGTTATCCTTAAGAATAGGAGTTTTCTTATATACTAAATTTTCGGGTTTGATAATTTCGTTGATATCCATAGTGCCTGATTATTTAATAGTTTTCAAAAAGGCTTCGAGAATTTCTTCGGGATCAGGAATCATACCGCCCTGACGTCCGTAGAAGTTGACAGGAATACGTCCGTTAACAATAAGTCTGATGTCTTCTACCATCTGTCCGGCATTCAACTCGAGGGAGATAATGCTCTTGAGCTGGGGAACCAGTGCGTCGATCTCTTTCTTAGGGAAAGGGAAGAGGGTGATAGGACGGAAAAGACCGAGTTTGATACCTTGTTCGCGTGCAAGGTCAACTACTGCTTCACCGATACGTGACATACAACCGAATGCAACTATAAGATGTTCTGCATCTTCAGTTCTGTATGTTGCATATCTTACCTCATTTTCCTGAATTGTATCGTATTTCTTCTGAAGGTGGATATTGAAGTTTTCCTGAGTTACAGGGTCAAGTGAGAGTGATGTGATGGTATTGCCATGTCTTCCTTCGCATCCGATGGTTGCCCATGAATCGCAAAGAGCTCTGATTTCGGCTTCTGTTCTGCGGGGCTTGGGTTCTCTGAGTTCTACCTTTTCCATCATCTGACCGATAACACCGTCTCCGAGAATCATTGCAGGGTTACGATATTTGAAAGCGAGTTCAAATGCCAGATCTACGAAGTCATACATATCCTGAGCAGATGCAGGAGCAAGTACAATACATTTGTAGTCACCATGTCCACCGCCTTTGATAGTCTGGAAATAGTCACCCTGGCTAGGCTGGATAGTACCGAGACCCGGACCACCACGCATTACGTTTACAACAACGCAGGGAAGCTCAGCACCTGCAATGTAGCTGATACCTTCACACATAAGGCTGATACCAGGTGAAGAAGATGATGTCATTACCTTCTTACCGCAGCATGCACCGCCGTAAACCATATTGATGGATGAAGTCTCACTTTCTGCCTGGAGGACTACCATACCGGTGGTTTCCCAAGGCTGGACTTTCATAAGTGTTTCCATCACTTCCGATTGAGGAGTGATAGGGTAGCCGAAGTATCCGTCGCAACCGCAGTCAATAGCTCCGTATGCGATAGCTTCGTTACCTTTCATTAGGATTTTTTCTGCCATAGTGAAATCTGTGTTATACAATTATTAAATCTTTACTCTGTAAACTGTAATTACCGCGTCGGGACATACAGTTGCGCAGTTGGTACATCCTGTACAGTTGTCAGGATTTGCCATGTGCACGAAGTTGTAACCTCTGCTGTTGACTTCGTGTGCCAAAGCAATGGTATTGGTAGGGCAGTTTGCTACGCAAACACCGCAACCTTTACACCTTTCAGTGTCTACTACAATAGCTCCTTTAAGTGCCATAATAATTTGTGTTTATATTAGTTGTTAAAAAATTTAAATCCTGCCTTGATGCTTTCCCATATATAGTTCCATCTAAGTATGATACCTACTATAAGAACCACCCCCAGCCACAAGAAGCCCTGCGTCGTGGGGGATTGTTCCCTATACCAACCTAAAATTTTGGAAAACAACTTTTTCAAAGCGTTTCTCTATTTTTCTATTCTGATTCTGACATCGACAGCAGTAAGTGTTCTTGAGTTGCCGAGCAGAGGGTTGATGTCCATTTCGAAAATTTCGGGAGCTGCCTCGCAGAGTGCCGATACCCTTCTGATAACTTCGTTGAATAGAGGTATGTTCACACCCTCTTTTCCTCGAGTACCCTTGAGAAGTTTGACAGAACGCAGATTTTCGATCATTTCTGCAGCTTCAGTCTTGGAGACGGGTGAAAGTGCACAGTTGATATCCTTGAGTGCTTCAACATAGATACCGCCAAGTCCACACATGATCAGGTGCCCGAATTTGTCTTCCCTCTTTGCACCGATGAAGATTTCAGTACCACTGAGCATAGGCTGGAGAAGAACTCCGGTAGCATCCTTGATTCCCATCATTCTTGTAAATTCGGAAGCCAGTGTCACATCATCCTTGATGTTGAGGGTAACACCACCGACATCGGATTTGTGAACAGGACCGACAACCTTCATTACTATAGGATATCCGATCTCTTTGGAAGCCTTGAGTACTTCCTGAGATGTTGAAGCAACGAATTCTTTTGTTCTGTTGATTCCTGCTGCATCGAGAAGCTGCTGTGTCTTTTCGGGTGAGAGGTATCCGTTTTCGCTGTTGTCCACAATCTCCCTGATAAGAGCCTTGTCGACAGGAGGAAGTTCGTTTTCTGTGATAGGTGCAGGACGATTCATTATTTTGGCTACCGCTGAACCGAGTGCGACTTCGTCTGGGAAGCTGATGAGTCCCTTTTCATGGTATGCAGCGATTTCATTCCTTACATTATATACTGAAGGGAATACGGGATACATAGGCTTGTTAGCCTTCTTGATTTTTTCGGCTATAAGGTCATATACATCGTAAACTTCAGTGAGTCCGGGACTTCCGAAGATGATGGTCATTGCATCTACATCGAAGTCATTTTCGCAGGCGTCAAGGATGTGTCCCAGCTGTTCAGCTGTACCTGTTGCAAGGAAGTCAATAGGGTTGGCAACAGATGAACCGGGATAGAGCTTGGTCAGAAGTTCTTGGGCCTTGGGGCCTTCAATGTGGGGAATTTCTATTCCGTTGGATGAGAGGACATCTGTCTGCATTACTGCAGGACCTCCTGCATGGGTGATGATGGCCACTCTCTTGCCTGAAGGGGTGGGGAACATCATTGCTGCTGCAACATTCACTAGTTCGATACGGCTGTAGCATCTGATAATGCCAATTTTTCTGAAAAGTGCGTTGACTGCCTTGTCTGGTGATGCCATTGCTCCTGTATGTGAAGATGCTGCGCGGCTACCTGCTTCGCTGTATCCCGATTTGATTGCAGCAATCTTTACACCCTTTCTTATAAGAGATGAAGCGTGTTTAGCAAGTTTGTCGGGGTGGTTTAGGCTTTCAATGTAGAGCATGAGAACCTTGGAACTTTCCCCTTCGACATAGTTCTCATCGAGGTATTCGAGTACGTCTTCTACACCGGTCTGTGCGGAGTTTCCTACAGAGAATACCTGACTGAATGTAAGACCGAGCTGCATTGCTGCTTCAAGGATGAAGACAATGGTCGCTCCGGAGCCTGATACGAGTGTGGCTCCTTTATTTGAAAGTCTGGGAATCGGTTGGGTGAAGACTCCTGCATACTGAGGTGTCATGACTCCGATACAGTTAGGGCCGATAAGTCCTGTTCCCGTCGAATTGCAGATCTCCACGATTTTCTTTTCTATGATTCCACCCTCCTTGCTGTCTTCGCCGAATCCTGCCGAAAGGATGATGATTCCTTTGCAGGCTTTCTGGTTGCATAGTGTTTCCACTGCTGCAAGACATAGCTTTGCTGGGATGGCGAGAATTGCACAGTCCACAGATGGAAGATCGGAAATCTCTCTGTATGACTTGATTCCCTGAACTGTGTCGCATTTGGGGTTTACAACATATAGTTCTCCCTGAAAGTTGGTTGAGATAAGGTTCCTGAGTGTAGCTCCTCCAGGTTTGTGGACATCGTCCGAACCTCCTACTACGACAATGCTTTTAGGTGAAATTAGTGCTTTTGTTATCATTATATCTATTCTGAATCAATTCTACTTGCAAATATAATCAAATTAAACTGATTTTTTCTTTTTTTCTGCTAATGTTTGACATGGGGACGTTTTAATCGTACGAAATTGCAACAAATGGGAATTTTTTATAAATTTGCTATCTTATTATCTAAAAAAAAGAAGGTATGTCGATTTTTATTAAAAATGCTCTTCTTGACAATGGAAGAATGTGTAATATTTTGATAGAAGGGGATAGAATTTCGTCAGTTACAGCTATTGACGGTGAAGAATCTTCACTTGTTAATGCAGATGGAACATCTCTTGATGGGGTGACTCTTATCGATGCGAAGGGTATGAGGGCGATTCCCCCATTTGTCAATATGCATACACATGCAGGTATGACTTTGTTTAGGGGACTTAGTGAAGATATGCCTCTGGAGAGGTGGCTTGCTGATATATGGGAAGGGGAGAGGTATCTGGATAGGGAGTCCATCTATTGGGGAACCAAACTCGCTCTGCTGGAGATGATAAAGAGCGGAACTGCTACTTTTGCCGATATGTATTGGGAACCCGATGTTGCAGCAAAGGCAGTTGTGGAGTCTGGAATAAGGGGCGCTATCTCATATTGTTTCCTTGATGGAGGTGACAAGGAGAAGGCTGCTCGCCAAAGGGATGAGTGTGTGCAGATGTATGAAAGTCTGAAGGGGTGTTCACCGCTTGTATCATTTGTCGTATCGATCCATGCCCATTATACGGTGTGCGATGAAAATATGCTCTGGGCAGCTGATTTTGCAAGAAAGAACAATCTGAAACTTCATACTCACCTTAGCGAGACCAGAAAAGAGAACACCGACCACCTCGAGAAGTACGGTATATCCCCGACCCGCAGGCTTTTTGAAATGGGAATTCTTGGAAACAATCTCATCGCGGCTCATTCTCTATGGCTGGATGATAATGATATAGAACTTTACGGAAGATGTGGGGTGACAGCAGTACACAATATAAACTCTAACCTCAAGCTCTCATCCGGCTACAGGTTCAGGTATAATGAACTTAGGGATGCAGGAGCCAATGTGACTATCGGTACTGATGGCTGCGGATCCTCCAATAGTCTGGATATGCTCGAGGCGATGAAGTTTGCGGCCCTGACGCAGAAGGCTTGGAGAGAGGACCCTTCGGCGATGCCTGTGGACCAGATTTATCAGATTGCTACAGTAAACGGCTCTAAGGCTCTTGGCATAGACAATGGCAGGATTGCTCCCGGAGCCAAGGGGGATGTGCTCTTGATTGATACCCGCTCTACGCGCTTTATTCCTGATTACGATTTTATGGCTAATCTAATCTACTCGGCAAACAGTTCTTGTGTGGATACGATGATATGCAATGGGCATGTCGTAATGCAGGGAGGCAAGGTAGAGGGTGAAGAACAGATTCTTGCCAAGGCATCGGAACATATAGAAAAATTTGTGAATAAAATCAAAAAAAGATAATGATATGGATACTAGAATGGAAGTGATTAATGAGGCGGCTGCCTACCTGTCCCAAAGACTCCAGGGGAAGATACCCTACTCGGGTATTGTCCTTGGCAGCGGCTTGGGTAAGCTTGCTGACAAAATTGAAAACAGTATTGTAGTCAAGTATTCCGATATCCCCGGTTTTGTCAGGTCGACAGCTACTGGACACAAGGGGAATTTTATAGCAGGTTACCTTGGCGGAAAGTTTGTCCTTGCCATGCAGGGCCGTTTCCATTTTTATGAGGGCTATCCTATGGAAAAGGTGGTACTGCCCATAAGGGTGATGGTCAAGCTCGGTATCAAGGTGCTTTTCGTTTCGAATGCTGCCGGCGGAGTCAATTTTGACTTCAAAGTAGGTGACCTGATGATTATCAGAGACCATATAAATCTGCTGCCTAATCCTCTGATTGGCCCGAATCTGGATGAGTTCGGCCCTCGTTTTCCTGATATGACTCGCCCTTATGATCCGGGGCTTATCAAAAAGGCAAAGGAGATTGCTGCTTATGTAGGTATGGAACTTAAGGAGGGGGTCTACCTTGCAAGTACAGGCCCGACATATGAAACTCCTGCCGAGTACAAGTTTTACCGCAGTGCCGGTGCCGATGCTGTCGGCATGTCTACAATTCCGGAGGTTATAGTGGCGAGACACAGTAGTATTCCTGTTTTTGGCATTTCTGTAATTACCAATGAGGCTCACGACGATTATGCAGAAGATTATGTGAATGATGGTGAGGATGTGGTAAAGGCAGCTGATGCTGCAGCGGACAGAATGACCATGCTCTTTACTAAACTTATTGAAACTTTATAAATTAGCGAAATCGGATATTTTGGAAAATCCATTCAAATATGATTCTGTCGAGGCTGTGAGGGAAGAACGTGCAGTCAGGATTGTTGACCAGCGTCTTTTCCCCTCTCACGAGGAGTTTCTTTTGCTGTACAATGAAGAAGATGTATATGATGCTATCAAGAAACTAAAGGTCAGGGGAGCACCTGCAATTGGTGTATGTGCTGCCTATGGCATTTGGGCAAGTGTCGCCAATCTCTCTTCCGGCTCCGGTATGGCTTCGATGTTTGATAGGATTGCAGGACGTATCGCATCGTCTCGGCCAACTGCTGTTAATCTGGGGTGGGCTGTCGAAAGGATGAGTTGTAGATTCCATACAGCTCTGCACCTTTATGGTGAAGATAGGGAGAGGATATGCGATGCTCTTTTTGAAGAGGCTGATGCAATCAAGGGGGAGGATATCGCCATGTGTGAAGCAATCGGAAAGAACGGTCTTTCTCTATTCACCAGAAAGGGAATGGGGGTGCTTACACACTGTAACGCAGGACATTTTGCCGTTTCGCGCTATGGAACAGCTCTTGCTCCCGTGTATATGGCTCAGTCTGCAGGTCTTGAGCCGCGTCTCTTTTCCGATGAGACCAGACCTCTGCATCAGGGAAGCCGCATAACTATGAAAGAGCTCATGATGGCAGGTGTCGATGCGACCCTGCTCTGTGATTCGATGGTGGCTTCATTGATGACTAAGGGGGAAATAGATATGGTTTTTGTCGGATGTGACAGGATTGCCGCCAACGGTGATACAGCCAACAAAATCGGGACTAATGGTGTTGCGATCATTGCGCACCATTTCGGGATACCGGTATATGTTCTGGGGTCTTCATCTACCATCGATCGCAATACTCTCACCGGTAATGATATTGTCATTGAACAGAGGGATCCTTCAGAGGTGACAGAACTACATTTCGGTGAAAGGATGGCTCCTTTGGGTGCCAAGGTCTATAATCCCGCTTTTGATGTTACTCCGGCAGAACTTATTAGCGGAATCATCACAGAGAAGGGTATTTTCCGCTATCCATATAATTTTTTGGAAAATGATTAAGAATCTTATTTTTGATCTTGGGGGCGTGATTATTCCCCTCAATAGGATAGCTTGTATCAGGGCTTTTGACAAGGTGGTGGGATACAAGCATTTTGGAGAAATTTTGAGTGCGTATAGACAGGAGGGCTTTTTTGACCGCTTCGAAAGAGGTCTTATCTCTTCTATGGAGTTCAGAGAGGCAATAAAAAAGGGTATTTCGTATAATGAGGATGGCTCGCCTCGATATGTTTCTGACGATAGAATTGATTATTCGCTCAATTGCTTCCTTTCCGATATTCCGGCAAGACGAATCTATACTTTGCTTCATTTTAAGAAAGATTACAGGCTTTTCCTATTGAGCAATACCAATCCTATTGGCATGGCGCGTGCAAGGGAACTTTTCAGGGATCATGGTTGCGAGTGCTCCTCTATTTTCGAGAAAGAGTATCTCTCTTACGAGCTCAAGTGTGCAAAACCTGACGATTTGATTTTTGAAAAAATGCTGGAGGACTCAAGAATAAAGCCGGAAGAAACCCTCTATATTGATGATTACCCTGCGAATGTAAAGGCTGGGGAGAAGTTCGGTCTGCGCTCAATTCTGTTTAATCCCAAAGAGGATGATCTTTATGAAAAGATTCATAACGCTCTCGAGCGGAAGTAACGGGAATTGCTATTGTCTTTCTTCAGAAGATCATACCATTCTGATAGATGCCGGGATTGGTGTAAGAACCATTAAGAAGAGGCTTGCCGACCACGATATTGATATCAGGTCGGTAGAGATGATTCTCATTACTCACGACCATGCAGATCATGTTAGGGGACTCGGTAAACTTGCCCAGTCGCTAAGTGTTCCTATCTTTACGACTTCAGTTCTTCATAATGCACTTTCGAATTACGGTTATATCGATGAATCCCTCTCAGGGTGTGTTCGTGTGGTGCGTGTTGGAGCTGTATTCGAACACAGGGGGGTGAAATTCTATCCTTTTGAGGTTCCGCATGATGCCACTCAGACTCTTGGTTATTATATTGATTTCTGCGGCACCAAAATTACTGTTATGACTGACTTGGGGTATGTCCCACAAAGGGGGATTTTGTGTGCTTCAAATTCTGATTATGTGGTGGTTGAATCCAACTACGATGTGGAGATGCTTCTGAATGGTCCTTATCCTGCTGAATTGAAAAAGAGGGTTTTGGGAGAGTGGGGGCATCTGAGCAATGAGGATTGTGCATCTGCTTTGCAGAATTATTATCACAAAGGGCTAAAAGGAATTTTTCTTTGTCATTTGAGCAAGGAAAACAATACCCCGGAACGGGCTTTGGAGGCTACCCGCAGAAGGGTTGATTATCTGAAGGTTAACTACGAGAATGAACCTCTTCTGGCAGTCCTTCCAAGGAGCGAAAGTGCAGAGTTTATTTTATAGAGAGGATGACCCTTTTGGGGCCAGCCTCTCTGGGTTGTTATCTATAATTTGGTTAGCTGCGAGCATGCTTTGTAATAGTAGGGTACATATTCGAAAATTTGACAAAATCGGTCATTACCCTTCTTGCTCGAGTAAATATCGACTCTCATGCCCTCTCCTTCGCTTTTGTGATCTGCAAGAACTAGTGTGGAGGGTGAACTGTCAAGAGATTTAAGCAGTTCATTTTTCCTACTTAAGGGGTAATAAAACTCTTTTTTGGTGTAGAGCATCCCTGTGTCGCTGTCTTTATAATCTTTTGGTACGATAAAAGGTACTACTGCCGATGCTATCAGTAGTGCAAAGGCAAGGTAGTGGAGGAGTGTGTTATCTACAAGTATAAATAGTGCAATCGCCGATGAAAGTAATATCGCGATTGAGACCCAACCTAATACGGGGAAGGTCTTGGTGAATCTGTCGTTCATGTAAATCTGTAAATTTATTTTTTTTAAGTAATATAGAATGCTGAAAATATGGTGTTTTGACCTTGTTTCAGACTTCTAAATCGTGAATTTACAGATATTTATCAAGATGGATCGTGAAAGTGTGTAACCTGAGTGGCGCTCTAATGGCCTTCCTAAAGTGTGTGAAAAGGTATGATTAAGAAGATGGTCTTTTCTTCCGATGAGGTAGGGGAAGATGCTTGTGCCGCCATCAGGGATGTGTCGTATGGTAGTAATAATGGTAGAGGTGATAGCATCAATGGCGCATACAGGCTGCAAGTATGAATTATTGTGCTCTACATTATTATTTTGTATATCAGAAATTTGGGAATATGTTGCACCGGTATCGGCACCGTGGAACAGCTCTTTTCTCGAACTGTTTGAGATGATTGATACCAAAAGGGCCAGCACCAGTAACTGTGCTATGAGCATATTCCTTATGTTGTTCTGCATGATACGGAAATGTTGTTGTGTTCTGCCCCGCAAGAAATGTACCATTATTTTAAACTCAAAGAGTTCGGCTCATCATAGAATGGAGTGAAAATGAATAGGTACCTTTGGAGTCAAGGTAGGTGATGGAATCACTCAGCAGTCTCTGCTTTGATGCTTCAGGAATATCCGAGTGCAGCATTGTCAAGACAAAAAGCTCCAATGCCTCATCTGACAAATGCAGTGTGTCAACCAGGAAAGAGACGGGGTGCTTTTCTGACAAAACGGCAGCAGGATCAAAATTCAGACCGTATTCGGTAAATGCCGCTTTAATATCTTTCATCGTACAGCCGGCATTGACTTTATTTTCATCCATTATCTTCAGTTTGATGGCAATCTTCTGCAGAATCATGCCTATCTTGTCAATTTCTTTGAGAATATAGTCTTCCATTCATGGATATTTTCTTACATTTTATGCAAAAATAAACAATTTAAAGAAATGTTGCTATTTTTGTACCGTATTTAATCCTTTAGATAGTTTAGAGACCCGAATATGAAAAAAATAGCTGTACCGACAAGGGATTCTGTGGTTGATGACCATTTCGGTCATTGTGCCTATTATACCGTTTTTACGGTTGATGATAATGGCAAAGTTCTCTCAGAGGAGCGCCTTGAGTCACCTCAAGGCTGCGGGTGCAAGTCTGAGATTGCCTCTGAAATGGAGAGTATGGGGATTACCCTCATGCTTGCCGGAAATATGGGAATGGGTGCATTCAATAAACTCAGTAGCCACCATATCACTGTTATTAGAGGATGTCATGGAAAGATTCAAGATGTCCTTTCTGCCTATCTAAACGGAGAACTCAGAGATTCGTCAATTTCATGCGACCATCATGAGTGCTCCCATACAGAATTCAGATTTGTCCAGAACAAAGAGATTAACAGATAAGATGAAGTTCCCTAAGGCAGTTTTCTGCCTATTATGTACCTTTTTTTGTTCCCTTGCTGCAAATGGACAACATGTTACCAATACCTCATTTAGGCAGAACGGTCTATGCGTTGAGGTCACTTATTCACTGGATATAAAAAGCGATGTGTCGCTTATGGTCTCTTTCGATGGAGGAAATTCCTTCCAAGGGCCTCTCAAGTGTGTATCCGGGGATGTGGGAAGCGATATAAATCCAGGCACCAACCTTAAGATTATCTGGAATGCCGTAGAGGAGATGGGTGAAGTGATTGGCGATAATATATGCTTCAAGGTAAATGCGAGCGGTTTTCTGGATATATTTAATGTCGAGATGGTATATGTGGAGGGAGGAAGTTTCTATATGGGGGCAGATGATGGTTTCAACTGGGAAGGGCCTCGCCACAAGGTCTCTCTTCATGATTTTTACATAAGTAAGTACGAAGTGACACAGAAACTCTGGAAGGCTATCATGGGCAATAATCCGGGTATGTTCAAAGGTGACGATTACCCTGTGGACAATGTATCTTGGGAGGAGATTCAGCAGTTTATTGCCAAACTTAACGAAATAACCGGAATGGAGTACAGGCTTCCCACAGAGGCTGAGTGGGAGTTCGCTGCAAAAGGGGGCAGGAAGAGCAAGGGTTACAAGTATGCCGGATCTGACAATCTCGATGATGTAGCCTGGTATGAACTCAACAGTTCGGACTGTATCCATGCGGTAGGGACAAAGAATCCTAACGAGTTGGGCATTTACGATATGAGTGGCAGCGTCTGGGAGTGGTGTTATGACCGATATGGAAAATATACTGCTGATTATCAGAAAAATCCCAAAGGCTCACCATCCGGGATAACAAGGGTGATAAAGGGCGGCTCGTGGCATTATAGTCCAGCCTATTGCAGGCCCTCTTACAGAAGCCACTCTGAATCTGTCTCAAAGATAAACGATGTCGGATTCCGTCTTGCCATGAGCAGTCCCAATTAAAGGGTGGCGAACTATCCCTTTAATTGGCAGCGCTGTACAGCATATATTCACACAATGCCAGAGTATACTCGATACGTGCATTAGTGAACTCTTCAAGAGCGACTGTGTATTCACTTTGGGACTTAAGAAGTTCGGAGAGGGAAATCATTCCTGATTCATATTGTATTTTCTGAGAGTCAAGAATATGCTCGAATAGCTCCATATTCTGTTCGGCAATCTTCATAGAATCCCACTTCATATTTAGTTCGACCCACATCTTTCTTGCTTTCAGAAGGAGCTGGCTTGAGTAGAACTCCCTGTCATTCATAGCTTTCTTGATATCTGACTCCTCTCTCTTCATCTTGTAGGAGGTTTTTGCCCAGTCTGTGATAGGAACCTGGACCATAGCATAGACCATCCCGTTGAATCTGTCGGTGATTGCTTTGGTATAACCGTATGAGGCACCGACTGCAATCTGAGGTAAGGTCTCTCCAATGGATATGCGTTTTTTCAGTTCCAGGGCTTCGACCTGCAGATCGAGAAGTCGTTTCTCCTCCATTGCCTCTACCATTGTCTGTTCGTCCGTATAGCATGATGAAGGATCCGGCATGTTGTCAAGACTCTCTGTCAGGAGAATTGAATCAAGCGAGGAGATGGTGTACTCCATTCCGATGGTGTTCAACAGGTTCATCTTGGCGAGTCTTATTCCATTCGTGAGGTGTCCTATGCCGTTGGTAACTTCGTTCCGCTTGATCTCTACTCTGTCCTTGTCTGTCTGTGTCACTACTCCGTTTTCGAATGCAATGCAGACATCTTTGTAAAGGGAATCCACGAAGGTGCTTATCCGGTCAAGACTATTTTTCTTCTCCTGAAGGGCGACAACATTCCAATACAACTGTTCCACTTCGCACAGTGTCGTATTCACACTCTTCTCGTTTTGAACCTCTGCTGCTTTTACTCCTGTTGAAGCTAACTTGTTTCCGAAATAAATCCGTCCTCCGGCATATATAGGCTGCATCAAGGAGATGGAGGAGGTGAAACCATAATTGAGGGTCTGGTATGTGTTTGGAATTCCGTAGATAGAGGATAACTGGTCGAACAGACGGAAGAACTTGTCACTTGCCCCATCGGCTATGTCATAAACCGAAATGCTCACCAGAGGATTGAGAGCATGGAATCCTGCAGTGCTCCATGAGACTTTGGGAAAGTATTCTGTAAATAGTTCCTTCTTCTGGTAACGAGCAGCTTCCATCTCCAGCATGGCATTCTTGATGGTGTTGTTACCAGTCATGGCAATCTCTTTGCACTGTGATAGTGTAAGAGTGTGTGAATCATCGGAATTGGCTGCATTCATAGTGGTGGGAAGGACAAGCGTTCCTGTTATGACAAGAGCCTTTGCTGCAATAGAAGCAGAACGTTTGCGATGGCTTCTTCTGAATGCTATCCAGTAAACGACAGGCATTATCAGGACAACCAACACAATCGACAGAATGGTACCGAATGTGATACACACACCCATGGGCATCCACATAAGGTCACCGATAATTATCATAGGGAGCACCCCAAGGGCAGTAGTACAGGATGTCAGGAAGATGGGTCTCATTCTTCTCTTGCCGGCCTCCAATGCTGCATCTTTGAGGGAAATACCATTTTCTTTAAGTTCTTCTGCATAATCATACATTATGATTCCGTTTCTTACGATGATTCCTACAAGTGAAATGAGTCCGAGAACAGCAGTGATACTGAAGTCCAGTCTCATGAACCATAACCCGAAGGAGGCTCCGAAGAGGCATAGCAGACTGGAAATGATGGTCAGAACAGCCAGTGATACCTTACGGAAGTGGAGCAATAGAAAAAGAAACAGAATGGCTACTGCTGCAAGGAAACTTTTTGCCATCTCCGGTATAAGTGTTTCATTGGGTTTGTCAAGTCCCCTTTTGGTCACTTCAATGCCTTCAGGTAGGGATGGTATAAGAGTTTCTTCAATGAATATGTCTATCTCCTTCATAGCATCCGGGTAACTTACTCCGTATTTAAGGTCAGCGTAGAGAGTCAGTACCTCTTCTCCTCTGAATCTGGAGATGTTGGAGGGTGTCCACTCCGGGGTTAATGTGGCGACATGACTGAGCGGAATGGGTATACCTGAGAGCGGAGCAGGGATGCAGAGGCTATACAGGTCGTCTATTTCCTTGCTCTCTTTCACTCCTGTTGAATAGACATTTACAGGAATCTTGTTTTTGCCCTCCCAGAGGGTGGCAATGTTGCGTGAGCCTGTAGCCCCCATCAGAGAGAGGGATGTAACAGCCTTGTTGATGCCCAGTCTGGCCGCTTTTTCAGGTATCAGGTCCACTTCAATGTTCGAATTGTACATGTCGAAATCGCTGTGAATCCATTTCAGGTTATGACTCTGTGTAAAGAGGAAATTCTTGAGTGTGTCGGCATATGGTTTCATCTCTTCGAGGCTTGCGCCTTTGAATGAAATCATTACAGGGATAACACCCTGATAGTCCATCTGCTTGAATCTTATGATTGCTTCAGGGAAGAGATATTCGTATCTTTGCTCGCACTCTTTAAGAAGTTCCTGTGTCGCCTTGACGGACTCAGTGTTGACAATTAGTTGTGAACAGAGAGGGGAGGGGATAATCGGGCTGTATGTTATATGGAAACGTGGTGCTCCAGAACCGACGAATGATGTTACAGATTTAACTCTGGTGTCTTGAAGAAGGATGTTGGTCAGTGAGTCTGAAAGCCTCTTTGTATCATCTATTGTATTGCCGTTTTCAAGTTCCAGCTCTATGGCGAAAAGGTCTCTTTCTGCCATGGGAACCATTTGGATATTAAGTTTTGTAAAGAAGAAAACCCCTAATGCTATAGCACATACCCCTACGCCGATGGTTAATGCCGGGTATTTGAAACATTTTTCAAGGGCTTTGTCATATATTCTCTGTAAGAATTGGAAAAATTTGTTCTGGATTCTGGAAAAGGCGGTCTCTTTTTCAGCAAGGGCATTTCCTATGAACTTGACCTCCAATGATGGTATTACCAGCACTGCATAAATTAGGGAAGAGCATAGGGCAATGGAGACGACGTATGGAAAATATTTTATGAAATCACCAAGGTATCCGGAGATGATGGCCTTTGACGGGAAGAACATTGCTCCTATTGCCATTGTTGCCATCATCATTGGAACAAAGAGCTCTTTGGCACTATCTGTAGCTGCCTCAAGTGGGCGCTTGCCTTTACGGATATTCTCCATATATCCGTCCATAGTTATGATTGAGTCGTCCACAATCATTCCAAGTACGACAATTAGGGCGGCAAGAGTTACCATGTTTATGGGAATGTTGAGCAGGTACATTGCCGCCAGTGAAGTCGCTGTACACACCGGAACCCCTGTGCATGCAATCATTGCCGACCTTAGCGGAAAGAGTATCAACATCACCATTATGACTACCAGAATGGATACAAGCAGGTCTCTGAGAAAGTTTACTACTGAGCGATTAACTACCTTGGGCTGGTCTGTTATGCGGGTTATTGTCACACTCTCCGGGGTATCCTCGGAAAATGCCGAAATAACATTGTTAACATCTTCCCCGAATGCGGTAATGTTGTTGTCAGGCCGCATTGCGACAGAGAGAACGATGGAGGTGTGGCCATTGTAGCTGACGAATGATGTGGGCTTTTTCCAGCGTCGTTCTATGGTGGCTATATCCTTGAGTTTTACCTCATTACCATCAGGGTCACACCATACTGTTCTCTCTGCCAGTTCGTATTCACCCTGAACAGGATTGTTTACGATTATGTTTCTTCCGTTGATGCTTCCGGCAGGAAATGAATGTGTGGATGACTGAAAGTCAAGGGTGAGCATCGCAGGATTGATTCCGTATGCGGCAAGTCTTGCGGGGTCTATAGAGACAGCTATCTCTTCGCTTTGCGTGCCAAGGATGGAGACACTTGCCAATGTGGGAATCTGTTTTAATTTTTCAGAAAGCTGTTCGGCATACCACTGCATTTCACTCCAGCCTTTGTCAGAGGATTCAAGTGATATAAGAAGCGAACTGACGCTGCTGAAATCATCGAGTACTTCGACAGCGAGGACTCCGGTAGGGAGCGATAGCTGAGGACTCTTGAGCTTGAGTTTGATTTTGGACCAGATTTCTGTAAGCATGTTGTCATCGGCATCGAGTGTTACGAAGATATAACACATTCCGTCTCGGCTCATGGACGAACACTGTTTACGGTTTACTTCAGGAAATGAAAAGAGAAACTCCTCCAGGGGGATGGTGAGCTGTTGCTCGACCTGTTCGGCAGTTGCTCCGGGATAGATGCCTACAATTAGACCATCCTTGATAGTAAATGTGGGAAATTCATCTTTGTTAATTTTGGTCAGTCCGTATATGCCTACAGCAACGATTACAGCTACGACAAGATAGACAAGTTTGCTGTGTCGTACGGAACCCTTAATAATGTCTGTTGCACTATTCATCTCTTGCAGAGTTATGTTCCGTTTTATTTTACGATGTTGACTTTCATTCCGGAGGAGACTTTGCGGTATCCATCTGTGATGACCTTGTCTCCCTCTTCGAGTCCCCCTTCAATCAATATCCCGTCTGCGCAGAAAGCACCAGGGGTGATTCTCCTCTTGTAGACAGTGTCTCCGTTGACAACCCATACATATCTTCCCTGCGTGTCGCTTTGGATTGCATTGCCGGGAATTATTATGCCGGTATGTGAGCTGGTGGAGAGAGTTATCTTACAGATCATCCCCGGAAAGAAACCTTCCGGGTTGGTGTCGAGTTTTGCTGTGCATTTGTATGTGTGAGAGAGTGTGGAGGCCTCGACTCCTTTGTATTCTATTCTGCCCTTGACTCCGGAGAGTGCTAAAGCGGGTATATCTACTGAAATCTCGTCTGACTCGTTAATAGAGCTGAGGTCTGCTTCTGGTACCGTGAATGAGATCTTCATAGAGTTGCAGTCGACTATCCTTACCAATGGTTGTGAAATGGAGGCATCTGTTCCCTCTTCGGCATAAATACTTGTGACAGTTCCGTCGAAAGGTGCCTTGATTGTACATGATTCCAATGCCTGTACAGATGCTTGTGCTGCAGCTCTGGCCTTGGCGAGCGATGTCTCTATTTCGACCCATTTGACTTCTGACATTCCTCCTGAAGCATAGATCTTTTCACCTCTGCGGTAGCCGTCTTCTGCCTGGGCAAGGGTTGCCTGTGTCATGTCATAACTGCTTCTGACAGTTTCGCTATTAATTGTGGCAATATGATGTGACTTTTTGACAGATTCCCCCTCTTTGACATTGATAATATCTATCGTACCAGGATATGGAACTGTCAGCAGTACACTCTTCGAGGCAAAACTCTCTCCGGTGAGTCTACGTGTTACGGTACTCTCTCTCTTCAGTGTCTCCAGGACTCTAACATTAACTTTAGGAGTGTGCGCTGAAGTATTCTGAACCTTGTTTTTACAACTTGTTGCAAACAATAGTAAAAGCACTGATGTGACAAGTGCCAGCATCTGTAAGTATCTGTTCATTGGTGTTAATTATTCTTTTGGTGTTTTCAATAATATATAAAAAGTGTGCCAAAACTGCCAACAGACGCATTGAGGAGTGGAAAGTTTCATTCTGAAAGTCCGGAAAGGTTCTGCTTCCAGAGAACGATGTAAAATAAGATACTTATAGGTTTTGGAAAAGCTTCATAGCTATCGCTGCGCAGGCTTGTGCATCTGCAAGCGCATGATGGTGATTAACCAGGTCATAACCGCAGGCAGCTGCAACGGTGTGAAGCTGATGGTTAGGAAGGCATCTTCCGAAATGGCGTCTGGAAGCAGTCAAAGTATCATGGAATATATATTCCGGGTAGTCCATCTGATAGACACGAAAAACTGCCTTTAGACACCCTTCGTCAAATCGAGAATTGTGAGCTACCAGAGGAAGACCCTCTATAAGCGGGCCAATCTTTTTCCATACATGTGGGAACACAGGTGCCTTTTCTGTATCCTTGGGACCCAGGCCGTGGACTCTTTGGCAGAACCATTTGTAATATTGGGGCTCAGGGCGGATAAGGCTGTAGAATGAGTCTGTGATTTTCCCTTCACGCACTATAACAACACCTACTGAGCATATACTTGACGGCTGTTCGTTAGCCGTTTCAAAATCTATTGCTGCAAAGTCTTTCATCTTTTACTGTATATTCCCTTCTGCCATCTGTGTTAGTGCTTTATATCTAAATGCTGAAGTTATAATAGCTGAGAACTCTTTCAAAACAGAAAGGTGACCAAGCTTTTGTGCTAAAGTCACCTTTTTCAGTGGGAGCAGAGGGAGTCGAACCCCCGACCCTCTGCTTGTAAGGCAGATGCTCTAAACCAACTGAGCTATGCTCCCTTTTCGATTGCGGATGCAAAGATAGCGCATTTTTTCATTTCTCCAAAAATTTTTTGAACTTTTTCTCTATTTTTGCCTTTTGTTATGATAATATTCAAAAGTATATCTGTTCAAGAGAGAGAGTTGATTCAGAGATTTACTCTGAACAACAGGTTATGTAGCTGTGATTACTCTTTTGCCAACATTTTCAGCTGGAGTTTCCGTTTTGGGACTCAGTATGCCATTGTTGACGGATTTCTCGTACTGAGATTCTATTACGGAGACTGTCCTGCGTATATGATTCCCGTTCCAGGTCCTCAGTTCGGCTTCCGCTCTATTGGTCTTCAGTGCCTGTGTGCCGGCGAAGAGTCACTTACAGATGGAGATGCTAATGGAGTGGAGAGGGCTTTGGTAGAGGTTATAAGGAAATTGATGCTCCAGTGTTCGTCTATCGGATGCCCATTCAGGATGTTAGGTCTTACGCAGAGGATTAAGGGACTTATGGAAATGGTATTTCCGGACATGTTTGTTTACCAGGTCAATAGGGACAGTGCAGATTATATATACAATAGAATTACACTCGAGACTCTTGCCGGAAAGAAGCTGCAGAGCAAAAGAAATCATATAAACAAGTTCAAGGCTCTTTATCCTGATTACCGGTATTGCCACATCGGAGGAGAGACAGTAGGGAAGTGCATAGATACTATCCAAAGGTGGAGGAAGATTTCCAAAGGTGAATATGATTATGATGAGTCTTTGGCTATGGAGATGCGTTCAATGATGACGATTTTCGAAAACTGGGATGAACTTGGTATGATAGGAGGTGCTATTTTCGTTGGAGAAACGATGGTCGCATTCTCGTACGGGGCGCCTATAAGCGCTGACACATTTGATGTCTGTGTCGAGAAGGCAGACATCTCTTATGATGGAGCTTTCACTATTATCAATCAAGAGTTTGTCAAGCATCTGCCCGAGCAGTATATCTATATCAACAGGGAGGAGGATCTTGGTGTTCAGGGGCTTAGGAAGGCTAAACTTTCATATATGCCTCTTGCGGTTCTTGATAAGATATCTATTGAGGAGAAGAATCCTGTCAGGAACTCGATGGATATGGAGCGTGTCAAGGGAGAGGTAAGGGAGCTGTGGAGAAGAGTGTTCGAAGATCCGGAACGATTTATAGATCTCTACTTTACCGAAGTATATAAGGATGAATATAACTATTTCTGTCATCTGGATGGGAAAGTCGTCTCCGCGTTGCAGATGTTACCCTTTACAGTTAAATACCATGGTTTGAAGGCTGAATCTGTATATGTCAGTGGTGTAGCTACTCTGCCTGAATACCGTGGACAGGGAATTGCAGGCACCCTTTTGCGGAAGGCTCACTACTCGGTTTTTTGTCAGGGGGCAGTTTTTGCTCAGTTGATTCCTGCTGGTGAAGGGCTTTTCAAATGGTATGAAGGGAAGGGTTACAGCTGCGTGGCACGTTGTGTTCCCCCGGCTGCAGATCCGAGATTGACAGATTTCCAAGAGTATGATGCCCTTCAGCAGGAAAGAGAGTGTACCATCTTACTGGAGAGCCATTGGTATGATGTGGTTAGGAAGGATTTCGATTTGGCTGGTCATCAGGCTCATCTGCCAGAAGGGGAGAGGCCTGCGATGGTGCGTATCATCAATGTAGGAAAGGCTCTTGAAATCTATTCAAAAGCTCATCCGGAGCATCGGGCTTGTTACAGGGTTTATGGTGATGAAGATATTCACCAAAATAATGCATGGTTCTTTATTGGAGCAGGGGAGGTAAAACGTTCTGATGAACCGGTTTCCCAGGCAGTCTCCATTTCCATCGGAGAACTCTCTTGCATGATTTTCAGCTCTTCACCGTTGACGATGTCGCTAATGCTGAACGAGTGATCGGCTCCCGATGATACCATGCAGTTCCCATTTGGGCAGCAGGAATTCAAAACCGGTCAGTGGATAGCCGGCTCATGTCTTCCTTGATCATCCCACTCTACTGATTCCAATATCTTTACCGGTTCAAAGTAGTCTCCTACGATACCCATCTTTGCCAATGTCACCTTGTAATATTCACCTTTGTTGATTTTTACTGATGAGTCGTCAATTTCTGAAAGAAATGCTTTCCACTCGTTCCTTGCCTGTGTCTCGCTTTCATAATGTTCATTCATGCGTTTGCTGAATGCTTTGTCTATCTGAGATACATCCGAGTTGTTGAAAGAAGAGATCTTCATACTATTGTTAAATGAATAGTAGGTGAAATCACCGTCCTCTTTTGAACAGGATGAGACAGTAATTATGCAGAACAATGCTGCGGTAAGGATTGTCAAAAATTTTTTCATTGTAAAAATGCTTTTATTCGCGGCAAAAATACGAAATTTTTTTTTGATTATTATGATAATAATAAAATAAAAGAGACCGGACTCATTAGAGTCGGTCTCCTTCAGTCTTATCATCAGAATAGTCTGAAATTATTCAGCATCTGCCACAACTGTGATTTTTACTTCAGCCTTGATGTCTTTGTAACATCTGATAGTTGCTGTGTATTCACCGGTTTCCTTGATGTTGTCAAAACCGTTGATGGTGATGTTTCTGCGGTCAACTTCGATACCGTTGGCTACGATAGCTTCTGCAATCTGAATGTTGTTAACAGAACCGAAAATCTTTCCGTTGTTTCCAACTTTTGCTGAGATTGTGAGTACAAGTTCGTTCAGTTTTGCAGCGAGTTCTTCAGCATCAGCACGGAACTTGGCTTCCTTGTGTGCTCTCTGTCTGAGGTTCTCTGCGAGAACTTTCTTTGCAGATTCAGTGGCGAGGATAGCCATTCCCTGAGGAATGAGGTAGTTTACTGCGTATCCGTTCTTAACCTTTACGATTTCGTCTCTGTGGCCGAGGTTGGCAACGTCTTGTTTCAATATAATTTCCATACTCTTTCCTCCTTATTTCAATAAGTCTGTTACATAGGGAAGCAAAGCAAGATGTCTTGCACGTTTAACAGCCTGAGCTACCTTTCTCTGGAATTTGAGTGATGTTCCGGTGAGACGACGGGGAAGAATCTTACCCTGTTCGTTGAGGAAGCGTTTCAGGAATTCTGCATCCTTATAGTCTACATATTTGATATGCGCTTTTTTGAAGCGACAATATTTTTTCTTCTTTACCTCTACTGTAGGAGGGTTAAGATAACGGATTTCATTATTTACAGCCATAGTTTATTCCTCCTTTTTTTCTTCTTTTTTATTGTTACGTCTGCGTTCTGAGTATGCGATGGAGTTCTTGTCCATAGCAAAAGTAAGGAATCTGATGATTCTTTCGTCACGACGATACTGAGTTTCAAGTTTGGCAATAAACTGAGAATCAGCTTTGAATTCAAACAAATGATAGAATCCTGTGGTCTTTTTCTGGATAGGGTATGCGAGTTTCCTTAGTCCCCAATCCTCTTCGTTCACGATTTCACCACCTTCAGAGAGGATGAATTCGCGATACTTTACTACCGCTTCCTTTATCTGTTCGTCAGATAAAACGGGAGTTGCAATGAAAACGGTTTCGTACTGCTTTAACATATTAATTATTATTTAGTTATTTAAATAGCCCTTCCGGAATTCTCCGAAAGGGCTGCAAATATATGGATAATTGTTTAAATTACAAAATGTTCTTTAACACTTCGACGATAAAAATCCAAAATTTTTCAACAGATGGAATGTTGAGCCTTTCGTCAGGAGAGTGAGGAGACATCAATGTAGGACCGCATGAAATCATATCCCAATCAGGATAGTTGGATCCAAGGATACCACATTCGAGGCCGGCATGGATAGCCTTGACTTCCGGAGTCTTTCCAAACAGTTTATAGTATGTCTCTTTCATGATGTTTAGGATTTCAGAGTTCATATTGGGTTTCCATCCTGAGTATCCTCCTGTGAATTCTACTGATGCACCCGCCAGTTCGAAAACGGATCTGATGGATTCCATAAGTGCATGCTTTGCTGAATCTGTTGAACCACGCATCAGGGTGATAACTTTTATTGTACTGCTGTCAGTATGGACAATTGCAAGGTTATTGGAGGTTTCCACGAGGTCTTCCATTGCAAGGCTCATTCTGTCAACATTGCAAGGGCATGCGCTAATAGCTCTCAGTGCAGCAAGGGCAACATCTGTAGGTATTACTTTCTTTGCAGAATCGACCTCTTCGTAGAAAATCTCGATATTGGGTTCAACGGGAGAATATTCATCAATCACTGCATCCTTGATTATACTGATGTGTTTGCCAGCCAGTTCAAGTGCGCTCTTTGGGATGGATATCTCTGCAACGGCCTCTCTTGGTATGGCATTACGCATGTTTCCGCCGTTGAAGCTTACAAGCAGTGCGCCATTGTCCCTGACAAGGGGAAGGATGATTCTGGTCATAATCTTATTAGAGTTGCCTCTTCCCTGATTGATCTCCATACCCGAGTGACCTCCTCGGAGTCCTTTCACGGTGATTCTAAGGGTGATATTGTCTGCCGGTGCATCCTGCTGGCTATATTTGAATGTCGCTTCAGTATCTAGACCGCCTGCGCATCCGACGTATAGTTCGCCTTCTGTTTCGGAGTCAATGTTGATGAGGATTTTACCATTGAGCATTCCGCCCTTTAGTGCGTTGGCACCGGTCATTCCGGTCTCTTCATCAATTGTGAAAAGAGCTTCGATGGGACCGTGTACGAGATCTGTGGATTCGAGGACAGCCATGGCTACTGCACATCCTATTCCGTTGTCAGCTCCAAGGGTAGTTCCCTTTGCCTTTACCCAGTCACCATCGATGTATGTCTCGATGGGGTCGTTTTCCCAGTCGTGAACAGTATCGTTGTTATTCTGTGGAACCATATCAAGGTGACCCTGAAGGATTACACCTTTTCTGTTTTCCATGCCTTTAGTTGCAGGCTTTCTGATAATTATGTTTCCAACTTCATCTTTTATGGTTTCAAGACCGAGTGAACGGCCGAAGTTTTCCATATATTCGACTACTTTGGACTCTTTTTTTGATGGACGAGGAATTTGTGTTAGTGCATAGAAATGTTTCCACACACATTCAGGTTTTAGATTTGCTATTGTCATAGTACTTAACTTATTGATTAGATTGAATTTATTGTATCAATGAAATAGGGAATGTTATAATCTTCCCTTTTTGGTATATGGGAATCCTGGTCTGGACAAGGGTATTATCACCGTCAAAGAGCCTTACAGAGCATATAGCCGGGATACGGTAGTTCAGTTCCCTAACCTCCTTGGAGTATTTGGTAGACGATGAATCGTACCTCAGATCGGTATCCGGAATTGATTCAGGCCTTATCTCTATAACAATGGGGCGACCCTCCACTTCTGAAGCTGGCAAAAGCCCCTTTTCGTCACTCATACGCAGAGCGATAGAGATTTCCTCCTGGGAACCCTCAGATGGAATAACGTCAAATGTGTATGAGATACTATAGAGTTCTGTTTCACCCGTAAAGAGTGCAATTAGAGCGTTTTCGGTGCGTGTAATCTCCTCTATTGCAGCCCTGAGGGCATCTCCTCCGAATGTTGCGTCTGTATCACCGGTAATAATCTCCATTCTCTTTTTCCGTAGGGAGAATATCATATTCGCTGTTTCGGATGCTTTCTTTTCAAGTGACTTTTCCACTACTTGACTCTGTACCATTGCTACCTTGCCTGAGGTTCCATCGTTGGATTTGATGTTCTTATACAGTACAGTCTGTGTAGTGGTCATGTTGTAGACTATCTCATCTGAAAGATTGCCCTCAGAAGAGGGAAATCTCCATGAATTACTTGCGGAAGATGGATTGTCCCCAAGCATGATGAGTCCCTGTGATGTAAACTGCATAAATGTTGAAAGTTCTGTGTTTCTATTGAGCTTTACAATATAACCTCTGTAGTAGTCTGCTTCGATAGTCGGAGTGAGACGGATTTGCGAAAGGATGAACCTTTTGGATGGACTTTTGCTCACATCGACCCCAAGATATTTTTTGGCGTATGCTGCATAGATTCCGGGAGTGTACTCTTCACATATGGCTTCTGCTTCCACCCTTATGGTAGTGGAGGGGAGAGTATAGAATAGTGTGGTTTTGTCATCTGCCACTGATGCACCGGCAGAAAATACCGACAGAGACAATATCAATGCACCTATTGCGTAAAGTGTTTTTTGTTTCATTGTTATCTGTTTAAAAATCAATATTATACATTAATAATCCTTATTGGGATAGCGCTTCCATTTCCTATGGCTCCATAGCCATGTTGTGGGGTTCTGCTCTATATCTCTTTGAAGCATCTGTGTAAAAATACGTGTCACTTCACCCTTTTCCATACAGGATGCATCTTCAGTAATCAACTTGAATTTGGCGATATTCTTGGCCCGTCCTTGACGAACAATGCCACAATAAAGCACCGGAAGAGAGAGTTTTCTGGCAATAGTTTCAGGACCCTCTATCATATAGGTCGGCTGGTGCAAAAAGTCTACCGCAATAGAGCTTGTCCCCTTGTCCGGGCTCTGGTCGCATAGCAGAAAATAGAGATTACCTCCGTTTTTTTCTGTAATGATTTGTCTGACAATGGATTTCATTTCTACAACAGAGCAGGCGTGATGCCTGTTTCGAATTGAAGAAATGAGCATGTCTGAAACTTTGCTTTCAGGTCTTTTGTAGACAAAGACAAGATTTTTGTTCTCCATCTCCAGATTGAAATTCTTTCTCAGATTCGGAAGACCGGTAAAGAGTTCCCAATTTCCTATATGACCCAGCATGACTATGGCATTCTTCCCATTTGTAAGAATCTTATTGACTTCCTCTGAACCCTCCACACCTACAAGTCTGCCTATCTGTTCGTCGGATGCGGTGTAACTCCATATAGCCTCTGCTATCATTTCGCAAATGTATTTATAGAACCCATCTGCAATACGGGAAACCTCCCATGTATATTTGTCAGGAAATGCTCGCGCGATATTGGTTATTACAGTAGAATACCGGTATTTCACCAATTTTCCCAATACAAAAGAGAAGCATCGCGCAAAAAAGTAATGTACTCTGAGCGGGAGAAGCGAAAAGCACCACAGCAGTGATGATACTATGTAAAAAAACAATTGAGCCATATTTTTACAAATGTAGTAATTTTCATTTGAAAAATATGGCTCTTAATGTGAAAAATAAACGATAATTCTATCTGAATGTCTGGCAGCTGAGGATGAATTTTTCAATCATCTCCTTCTTTTTATTTTCGCTGTCATATACACAGTAGACCGATACCATGGGGTCGATAGAACCATTTACAGTGAATTTGGCAAATAGTTTGGACTCTCTGACTCCGGCCGGAGAGAATGTGAATGCAAGGTCAATTTCGTCATCATTGAGAAGTTCTTCCATTTCTGCATCCTCTTTCTCGATTATTACGATATTAGCCGAGGGGTTGCCCTTTGTGTAGTATTCAACCAGCTGAGGAAGAATCTTCTGGGCAATCAGACCAGGTGCGGCAATTTTCAGATTTTTGCGTTTTTCAGTAAGTGTAGGAACGAGTTCTCTGTAAGCTGCTGCATATAGGTGGAGGATCTTTTCAGCATATTCGAAAAGAATTTTGCCTTTAGGGGTCAAGATTACCTCGCCTCTCTTTCTGATGAAGAGAAGATCGTGGATGTCATTTTCAATTTCAGCTATATGGCTGCTTACTGCGGGCTGGGTTATACCAAGTTCTTTAGCTGCTCGAGTGAAATTGCCCTTGATAGCGCATGTGTAGAAAACTTTTAATCTGAAATCGTTAAGCATTTTGAAAAAGGTTTAAGGTTTTGTTATAAATATGAAATATTGTTGTCAACGTATAAGGAATGAATCTCTATAAGCGAACCGCTTGGATGCGGGAATCGAGAAGTACCATTTCAAGATGCTGTTCAATGTCACATCTTTGCTTACATAGGGAATATCCTCTTTGGTAGCTACGATAAATATGTTACAGCTTTCGAATGGAGCATCAGGATTATCCTTTTCAAGGATATAATATGCATTCAATGGAAACGAGTGCTCTATATCCTTTTCGAATTTTTTCTTTTTCTCATAATTATTGGGGTAGATGCAACTTCCGTTTTCATTGCTGAACCAGAATATGTGGAGATATGCATCTTTGCCATATATCGTAACATTGAATGAGGCTTTCTCCCCTTCATTATAGACTTTTTGAAGCCCATCCATAGATACTACAAAAGTTCTGTCCGGTTCCTCCCCTTTGTGAATAACTGCTTTGGTAATGGTAGCTACAATGTATCTCTTTCCATACATTTCCTTCTCATCGTAGTGTGGATTTTCTGTGAGCTGGACCATGCCGTTGAGTTCAACAGAGGTCATCTGTGTGAGAATCTGGTTGAAGGAGGTTCCGTCATCTTCTTTCATCAGGTCTGTCACACTCCATATTTTTTCGGGGATGCCTGCCTTTCTAAGAGCCCTGATTTTAGCATCCTCCAGAGCCTTTTGTTCCATCTGTTCCATGGTAAGGTGTCTCGAGAATTCGCAAAATCCCTCTATATCAGAAACTTCTATTTTCTGAGCTTTTATGTTGTCAGAAAATGACAACATAATTGTCAAGCAGAGAATTGAGTATAAGGCTTGCATTATATTGAGCAGAGTTAGTTTTAATTCCGCAAAAATAACAAATACAAAATAAATATACAAAAATTATTACTGTGCAATGAAGCTATACACAATTTCTCCCGTCTGTTGTTTAGATGCTGATAATGAGGTATTGAACCTTGAACGACCTGCGGCTTTTAGTGCCTCTTCTCTGAGGCATTTATTGTCCGACGATAAAGATTCATTTATTCTCGTTCCTACTACATAACCTTTTTGATTGACAATGATAATTATATAAACTTCTCCGCTTTCCTGACACTTATAAGCTGGGACTGGAAGTGAAATCGGTTTCCTGCCATCCAGACTCCATGACAGGACTGAGGGACCTGTGTATTTCTCCCCTGAATCTTTATCTTTTTTGGTGTATGTTACTGTCTTATCGCTATCTTCTTGCTCCTGAGTGCTCTTTCTGGTCCTATCAAGCTTTTTTTGAAGTTCTTTTGCATCTTCGTAGAGCTTTTTTGTATCCGTGTTCCTGTCATCCTTTAGATTTGCGGAGCTTCGCTCGGTGGCAACATTCCTAATCTGCGACGATACCGGATCTTTTGCCTGCATCGAAAGCAGTCTGTCCAGCTCTTTTGCTACCTCCTCTTTTATCTGCTGTTCCTTGAGCAGTCTCTCCCGCTGCTCTTCCCTTGAGAAGTCAATGACAAAACTGTTATCGGGAATCACCTGCCTTGCTATAGAGTAGCTCAGCAGAATAATTAAAATGACAAGGTGGACTATAATCGTGAGATAGAGTCCTGCCTTGTCATCTTTGTTTATCTTATTTCTTAAATTCAATGAATCGCCTTTTCTATGGTTGCAATCAGCATATCAATTCCGACTTTGTTATGTCCTCCCTGGGGAAGAATGAGGTCGGCGTATCTCTTGGTAGGTTCAATGAACTGCAGGTGCATGGGCTTGACTGTCTCTTGATATCTTCTCATTACGTCGGAAACACTCTTGCCGCGCTCCATAATGTCCCTTGAAATTACTCTAAGAAGCCTGTCATCAGCATCGGCATCTACATATACCAAGATATCCATCAGCTTTCTGAGTTCGTGGTTAGTGAAGATCAGAATTCCTTCAACTATTATAATAGGTGCGGGATAGACTGTGATGGTCTCCTTGGATCTGGTACATGTGATGTATGAGTATGTAGGCTGTTCGATAGAGTGGCCGTGACGCAGTGCGTTAAGGTGCTCTATCAGGAGTTTGAAATCAATGGCATCAGGATGGTCGAAATTCAGTTTCTGCCTCTCTTCCAAAGGAAGGTCGCTATTGTCTCTATAATAGGAGTCTTGAGGTATAATGACTACTTCATTTTTACTGAAATAGTTACATATCTGATTTACTACTGTTGTCTTGCCGGATCCTGTTCCGCCTGCTATACCGATTATCAACATATTTGTAAGGTGTTTTAGAATTCTGCAGATTTGGGTGTTCTGGGGAACGGAATCACATCGCGTATATTGCTCATACCTGTTACGAAGAGCAAAAGCCTTTCAAAACCCAGACCGAATCCGCTATGGGGGGCTGTACCGAATCTTCTGGTATCGATATACCACTGAAGGTTGGTAGTATCCATATGAAGTTCATTGATTCTGTTCATCAGCTTTTCGTATGATGCTTCTCTTTCAGAACCTCCTATGATCTCTCCGATTTTAGGGAAGAGTACATCCATTCCGCGTACTGTCTTGCCGTCATCATTCTGTTTCATGTAGAATGCTTTGATATCCTTGGGATAGTCAGTCAAGATTACAGGACGGCAGAAGTGCTTTTCAACCAGATATCTTTCGTGTTCGCTCTGCAGGTCTACTCCCCAATAAACAGGATATTCGAATTTTTCACCTGATTCCTGAAGAATTCTAATACCTTCAGTATAGGTGAGTCTTTTGAATTCTGTCTCTGTCACACCTTTTAGACGTTCTATAAGTTCCTTGTCGAACATGTCGTTGAGGAACTTGAGGTCATCAGCGCAGTTGTCAAGTGCATATTTTACGAGGTATTTGATGAACTCTTCTGCGAGCTCCATGTTATCCTCTATTTCGTAAAATGCCATTTCAGGTTCTACCATCCAGAACTCTGCCAGGTGACGAGGGGTGTTAGAATTTTCAGCCCTGAAGGTAGGTCCGAAGGTGTAGATGTTTCCAAGTGACATGGCGCCGAGTTCTCCTTCAAGCTGTCCGCTCACTGTGAGGGAAGTCCTTTTGCCGAAGAAGTCTGCAGAGTAGTCAACCTCTCCGTTCTCTGTTTTGGGAACATTCTGGAGGTCCAGTGTGGTTACCTGGAACATAGCACCGGCTCCTTCAGCATCAGAGGCTGTGATAAGGGGTGTGTGAAGGTAACAGAATCCCTTGTCATTAAAAAATTTGTGGATGGCAAATGCCATGGCGTGCCTGATTCTCAAAACTGCTCCGAAGGTGTTGGTTCTGGGACGCAGGTGGGCGATTTCCCTGAGGAATTCCATCGAATGTCCTTTCTTCTGAAGGGGATATTTCTCAGGATCTGCAGTACCGTACACTTCAATCTCTTTTGCAGAGATTTCGACCTTCTGACCGCTGCCCAATGACTCAACAAGATCTCCTGTAACTTTGATGCATGCTCCTGTAGTGATACTCTTCATCATCTCTTCATCGAAGTTCTTGAGTTCGCATACCACCTGAATATTGTTGATAGTCGAGCCGTCATTAAGAGCAATGAAAGCAATGTTCTTGTTACCTCTCTTGGTTCTTACCCAACCTTTGGCAAGTACTTCAGAACCTGGAACTTTTTTGAGAAGTTCCGAAACTCTCTCTCTTTTGAGTGTCATATCTTTATTTAAATAATTGTTCTATAATGTAATCCCCATTGCTTCACAAATCTTTTTGGGAATGTCTGTATTATCCATCCTTCCCCTGAAAAGTTCACTGTTGACTCCTATTGCAAAAATCGGGACATTTGCAGCAGAATGTGCAGAAGTGGTCCATCCTATATGTGCATCGCTGTCAGATGCAGGGTCTTTGGTCCATTTGTCGAAGTAAATGTGGTATCCGCTATCGTCAGCGAGTGACAGTCCTCCTGTTTCGTGGTCTGCTGTAACCACTATAAGTGTTTCGTCAGGATGCTCGTTATAGAAACTCAGAGCCACATCAACTGCCTCTGCCAGAGACAAGACTTCAGCTGCAACTTCCATTCCTCGGTTACCGTGCGAGAACCAGTCTATCATGCCGCTTTCAGACATTAGGAAGAAACCTGTTCCATCTTCAGTGTAAAGGAATTCTATTGCACTGGAAATCAGGTCTTTCTGCTGCATGTCGTTTTTGGTTGCCCTAAGTGCAGGAGTGAACGAGTTAACATTTATATCTTTTTGTACCATCAGTATCTTTTCAGGTCTGTTTTCCATAATCTGATGGTATTCGTCTAATCCGAATGCTATGGTGTAGCCGCTTTTTTCTATATCCTTGTAGATAGATTTTTTGTAGTTGTGCTTTCCCTTGTAATCGATTATACCGCCACCTGCAAAGAACTCGAAGTTGCTGGTGCAGATCTCGGATGCAATCTGATAGTAGTTTTCTCTATTTATATTGTGTGAATAGAAAGCGGCCGGTGTAGCGTGGTTGAGTCCAACTGTAGTGGTGATTCCTACCCTGAATCCGTTCTCTGAAGCTGCAGTTGCCACACTCTTTAATATGGTAGTAGAGTCGGAAGCTATCGCGAGCATTCCGTTATTGGTCTTTTCTCCGGTAGCAAGGGCTGTTCCCCCTGCAGCCGAATCTGTAATGAGGTTGGATGCTGAGAAAGATGACGCAAAGCCGATTGACTCAAATGCGGAGAAATTCAAAGGAAATGAACCCCAAGCCCCTTGATTGTAAGCACTCCAGTATTCACCCAATGTTACATGGTTTATGCCCATTCCATCGCCTATGAAATAGAAAACATATTTCGCCTTTCCTCCTTCAGCGCGAAGAAATAGAGGGATCGCAAGTATGAGAATGAGTAAAAATAATCTTCTTTTAGTCATTTTGATTTTAGGTTTTCAATGTTTTTTGATTAGTAAAAAATGGGTGCCCCACTTTGATGAGCCACCCATTTTTCATTGTCAAGTATAAGATTAGTAGACAGTTGCTACTTTCTTTCTTGCAGCGTACATAATCTTCAGAGCAGAACAACGACGGAGTTCCTGTTTAACGTCTGTTACAAGACCCATACGTGTACCTTCATCAATCTTCAGTGATACTGACATCAATTCGCGGTCAACTTCACTTAGTGCTTCACGTTCAGCTGCGATGAAGTGGCGGATGTCGTCAGTGGTCTTGAACGAGTCGTTCAACTGAATTCTTGAGTCTGTACCGAACTGACTCTGATATTGCTGTAAGGGGCTTCCGATATAGATGTAGCAGGAAAGGTCCTTTCTTTCGAGTTTAGTCACCTCTGTGGCTTCAGGGAGTTTCACGTTTACCATACGGTCTGTCTGACGCATGCTGGTAGATACCATGAAGAACATGAGGATCATAAAGACGATATCTGGGAGCGACGCGGTACTGATACCGGGTGTTGCCTTTCCACCTTTTTTAAGAAATTTTGCCATGGTAATTTACTCCTTCAATTATTTCTTTGATACATCTTTAGGTTCAGCCTCTGAGAAACGGTTAGGTATGGCCTTTCTGACAATTTCTTGTTGCTCTTCTTTGAGGTCGTTGTAGACCTTGCCGAAGTTCTGTTTAGAGAAATCATCTCTCACGATGTTAATCGCGCGCACAATGACATTCTGTATTTCGATATACTTATCGTATGTACTTGAACGGTCATTTTGCAATGAGATGACACCTTCAGAAACAGGGTATTCACCGAAGCCCGGAATGTTTTCAATCTTCTTTGAGGGAAGTTTTTCATTATCTGTCGGGTTGGTGAGGAATTCTACGACGATTTCTTCGAGCTGAGCATCAGAAAGAATCACCTTACCGCCCGCCATAACACCATTCTTGGAGTTGATCTTGACGTCCAGAATGTTACGACGGTTCACTTTCAAGTCTTCAACCTGTGCATTCTTGTCAGGCATAGGAGGAAGACGCCTTGAAAGTCCTGTTTCAGGGTCCATTGTGCTCACCATCAAGAAGAATATCAACATCAAGAAGGAGATATCAGCCATTGAACCACCGTTTATTTCAGGTGTTTTTTTAGATGCCATAATTAACTGTTAGTGCTGAAAAAGTTTCTTAATACTTCCCCAAATCAAAGCTACAACCGCACCTCCCATGAGGATGTAGGTGAGGATAAGGAGAGTGTCTGTTAATTTCAACTCACCAGCAGTAGGTGGAGTTGATGTGTTGACTGCAACGGGATCTCCGCTTGCCAGGAAGAAGGAAGCTCCTACCAACACGACTGCAATTACAAGAAGCAGACCGGTTCTGATAAGGGCCTTGCGGTTTCCTGCCAGATTGACGATGGAGAGAATCACTACCAACGCGATTGAAGCAAAGAGAAGAACATATGCCCATCCCAAGAGACCATCAATCATATTGGTCGTTCCCATCGCTTCTGCCATGTTGCTCAATCTGAACAAACCGGTGTTGTTCTGAACATAGAACACAACGATTGCCACTGCTGACAGAGCAAGCAGAATGTACATTAATACTTTAAGGAATTTAGACATATTATGAAAGTCTTGGGTTGTTATTTATTCTGGAATTTAACCAACATATCTACGAGTGAGATAGAAGCGTCTTCCATGCTCAATACGATAGAGTCAACTTTAGCTGCGAGGTAGTTATAGAAAATCTGAAGGATAATAGCTGCGATAAGACCGCCGACGGTAGTAATCAAAGCGACTTTCATACCACCTGCTACGAGGGTCGGAGAGATATCACCTGCTACCTGGATTTCGCTAAATGCCTGGATCATACCGATAACGGTTCCCATGAATCCCAACATAGGTGCGATCGCGATGAAGAGGGTAATCCAAGAAAGACCGCTTTCAAGACGACCCATCTGAACTGAACCATAAGAAGTGATGGCTTTTTCTACTTCTTCAACGCCCTGATCCATTCTGAGGAGACCCTGATAGAAGATAGAGGCTACAGGTCCGCGAGTGTCAGCACAAACTTTCTTTGCTGCTTCTACACCACCTTTCTGGAGAGCTGCTTCAACTTTGCAGAGGAGCTTTTCGGTGTTGGTGCTTGCAAGGTTCAGATAGATGATTCTTTCGATTGCGATAGCAAGACCAAGGATAAGACAAGCGATAACTGTTGCCATAAATCCTGCACCTCCTTCGATGAAGGTCTTTTTGAGGGCCTGATGCATTGTAACTTCTTCTACAGGAGCTTCTTCCAATGCTACAACATCTTCTGTAGCTTCAGCTGAAACAATTTCTTCTGTAGCTGCTCCAGCGGTATCTTCCTGAGCAGATGCATATTTTGCAGTGAAGGTCATAAGACCGGCTACTGCCAAAACCATGAAGAATTTTTTCATAAAAATTTTGATTAGTAATTTAACAAATATTAGTTAGTTATGTTTGTTGCGGAGAGAGCGGGATTCGAACCCGCGAAGCCCTTTTGGAGCTTACACACTTTCCAGGCGTGCGCCTTCGACCACTCGGCCATCTCTCCTTCCCAAAATATCGCCAAATTTAGGAATAATTTTTTACATAAAATACTATTCCGAAATTTCTCCTCGCATATTTTTTTGAAGGTTTTCTATAATACTCTTATTATCAGAGTATTGACCTAACAGAAAAAATAATTTGGCAACTGCTGCCTCTGTAGTGCTGTCCGCGCCTGAAACAACGCCTGCCTTAAGCAGGGTTATGCCTGTAGAGTAGGCTTTCATATCCACACTTCCGGCGTGACACTGTGTGATATTCAGTACTATCTTGCCGTTTCCTACCGCCTCCCGGATTACATCCGTAAACCACTCTCCTGAGGGTGCGTTCCCTGAACCGTAAGTTTCAAGCAAAATGGCCCGGCAGCCAGGTATAGTGGTGAGTGCCTTGAGTGTCTCTCTGGTCATTCCAGGGATTACTTTGACGATTACAACTGAAGGATCAAGATTGGTATGTACAATGAGCTCTTTTCCCCAGACTTTAGGGTATCTGATGAACGATTTGTTGTACTTGATATGGATGCCAGCTTCTGCAAGAACCGGGTAGTTGGCAGATCTGAAGGCTCTAAAGTTCTCCGCGTTATACTTGGTAGTTCGGTTTCCTCTGTAAAGGTAGCTTTCAAAGCAGATACATACTTCGGGTACCATGGGCCTTCCGTCAGCTCCCTTTGCAGCTGCAATTTCTATTGAGGAGATGAGGTTCTCTTTTCCGTCTGTCCTGAGCATGCCTATGGGAAGCTGGCTGCCGGTGAAGACGACCGGTTTTTCAAGGTTCTCAAGCATGAAACTCATTGCTGATGCGGAGAAGGACATTGTATCTGTCCCATGCAGTACCACGAATCCGTCGTATTTCGAGTAGTTGCTCTTGATAAGAAGTGCAAGATTTACCCAAAATGCCGTGTCTACGTCTGATGAGTCAATTACGGGATTGAAGGAATATGTATCTATGGTACATCCGAACTTTCTGAGTTCGGGCACCTCTTCGAGTATTTGCGAAAAGTCGAAAGGACGCAATGCGAATGTCTCGGGATCCTGTTTCATCCCTATGGTTCCTCCCGTATAAATCAGCAGAATGGATGTGTTTTTCATATATTGAACAATTTAATAGCATTTTCTGTGGTTGTGGCAGCGACCTCTTCTATACCGATCTCCTTGATTTCAGCGATTCTGGATGCAATGTACGGTATGTATGACGGTTCGTTGCGTTTGCCCCTGTGCGGGACTGGCGTGAGCCACGGAGAGTCTGTCTCAAGAACCAGATCTGTCAGCGGAATATGGGTGAGGGTCTGAGCTATCGATGCTTTCCTGTATGTTACAACTCCTCCTATTCCGAAGAGCCAATTGCCGTAGTGCTTGAGTCTGGTATATGTCTCTAGGCTCCCCGAGAATGCGTGGAATATTCCCCTGTTTGCCACTTTTTCTTTCTTCAGGATGTCAAGCACTTCGAAAAGAACATCGTATGCATCCCGTATGTGTATAAGTACAGGTAGGTCATATTGTGATGCAAGAATCATCTGGCGGTAGAAGATCTCTTTCTGCTGCTCGAGAAATTCACGGGACCAGTAGCAGTCAAGACCTATCTCGCCAATAGCGCAAATCTCATTGCGGTTCCTCTTGAGTATATCCTCGACGAACATCAGTTCTCTCATGCAGTCAGAATCGACAGATGTGGGATGAACTCCGACAGCATAGTGTGCCATTCCTCGGCTTAGGGCGCATTTCTCTACCATACGGTCGTGAACCTTGGAGTCTATCCCGGGGTATATGAGTGTAGTGACCCCGGCCTGGCGGGCCCGTTCGAGTGCCTCTGCGTAGTCGGCATCGAACGCCTCATCGTATAAATGTGTATGTGTATCTACAAATCTCATATTATCTCCATTGTGTACAGCCCGTTGGTGTCGGAGGAGACTAGGCCATCCAGCTCCAATTCCGTCAATTTCACTGTCACTTCGCTGCAGTTGGCCCCTGTCATTTCACACAACTCCTCGACAGAGCTCATTTTTTTGGCGGTTAAAGATAGCAGAATATTTTGTTTTAAACTATCATCTTGTGAAGATATTTTCTTCAGAAAGGATTTTTCCCCTTTTTCTTTATTAATTTGCCATCCAAGATCGATAATAAGCTCTTGGGGACAGGTGATAGGCCGTGCCATATTTGATTTTATCATAAGGTTGCAGCCCCTTGAATATTGGTCGTCGATTCTGCCCGGAAGCGCGTAGACATCCCTGTCGTACGAGAATCCCATCTTGGCCGTAATCAGTCCCCCGCCTTTTTCTCCTGACTCAATCAGGATTACAGCATCCGAAAGACCGGCTATAATCCTGTTTCTTCTGACGAAGTTCACTTTTCTTATACTTGAACCTTTGTGAAAATCTGTAAGAAGTCCTCCATTGCTGCATATGTGTTCTGTGTAGCGGCGGTGAAGGGCAGGGTAGATGGTGTGTATGTCTGTTCCCATTACTGCAATGGTAGGGAGTCCCGACTCGAGTGCGCTAATGTGAGCGCAGATGTCTATCCCATAAGCCAGACCGCTTATTATTACAGGTTTAGGTTCTCCTGTATTCGAAAGCTGTCTTATTATCTGCCTGCATGCGCTCATGCCGTATGGTGTTGCATTGCGAGTACCGACTATGCTAACTGCCCTTTCGAAGTTCAGATGTGCGCTACCTTTGTAGAAAAGGACTATAGGCGCGTCAGCGCACTCTTTTAGTTTACTTGGATATTCTCCGTCTTCTATATATACTATGGAGATGTTCTGGTTCCTGTACTCCTCCACCTCTTTTTCGCATTCGCGAAGCAACTCCTCGCAGCAGAGTATACTGTTAGAGTATCTGTTCTCATTGCCGAAAATCTCCTTCAGCTGGTTCTTTGAAAGTTCGAATAGTTCGCTAGGGTATTGTGCGAATGTAAGAAACTGCCTTGCGGCAGCAAAATTATCTCCGAATATTCTTGCTATAGCGCAAGCATAGATTATCTCTCCGTAACACATATCTCTCTCACTTGTTGACTGTCTATTTTCCTTCTTCGAATTCCTCTCCGTATTGTTCTATGTAATATAATGAATCTTCGGTGCTGAATGTATCTATGTATAGGGGAGGGTCGATCTGTTCCCTCTCCTGAAATATCTGATATTGAATGGTAACTTCTTCTGAATTCCTGAGGCTTTCACTTATAAAAAGAGTAATTCCCGCAAGAATTACCACAACAGCTGCTGCCTTGAATGCCGTTGATTTGACTATCCTTATAAATATATTCTCATTTTCAGCCTTATCCTGCCCGTTAAATATGGAATCGCGGAGTAAACGCATTCTCCTAACCCTCTCCATGCACTCGGAGCATGAGTGAAGGTGCTCCTGAACAGAAATCTCCTCTTCGGTAGAGAGCCTGTTGGTCAGGTAGTCTGAAATTTTCTCCATATTTGGATGTCCACCATTCATCTGTATTTCTCCATTAATTTATAATAACGTTTCAAGAGGGTCTCCTTGATTCTTTTTATCTCCTGTCTGAGTCTGGCTGCCTCTTTTGCCATCTCTTTCTCCGTGATGTTTCCCTTATTTCTATGCACTATCTCTTCGTATGAAATACCGTCAATATAGTGAAGAAAGAGGTTGGTTATCTTATCCTGAAGACCTTCTGTCAGTTCGTTGTGAAGAGGATGGTCTTCGTTGTACAATATTACAACGAAATATCCCCTGACTGCATATTGGTCTTGGATGTCTATATTAGTGCTAAAATGAAAATCATGTGACTTGAAATTTGATGAAAGAGTTGCCGGATTGTTGAAAAATAGCTCTTCATCCTCATCAGTCAGCTTATATTTTAGGTTATCTATGTCGATGGTTGCCTTGCGCCTTAGTCTTCCCAACTCTCTGTTTTTGTTCTTGAGAATACCTACTGCATAGGAGATTATCGAACGGGCGTTGAGATTGGATGGTCTGGATTCAGCGGTAATGAAACGGTTTATAACCACGCAGGTGTCACTCCAGAAATCATCTGCAAAATTCTGGAATCCGGCGCCTGACATTCTGAAACAGATGGCTGAGCAAATGGGCCTGATCTTGATGTAAAATTTCTCCCAAAAAGGGGTGGTGTTTTTTATGAATTCTGAGATTACGCTTTTCTCTTCGAGCGGGAAGTATGTGTTGAGCAAAGAGTCGCAGTACTGTCTCAATTCTTCGGGTGTATTGAATGTAGATCTTATACACCCGAAGTTGAGAGCGTAGATCTCCTGAAACTGTTTTTCTGTAAGCAGGAACGAGACGGAATCGTTTTCAGGGGCAAGATATTTGTCAGTATCAGTCCTCGTGCTGCCTTTTATCCTTTGGACAAGTTCTCTCTTCATTATGATGAAGATGCCTTTTTCGAACATCTCTTCTCGTATGTGTTCTCGGCAGAAGAGACCGAATCCCCTTAGGCGGTAGTACTTGTCAAGGGCTCTTTCGCGGTATGATGAGAGCGATTCCAAAGGGTCGAGAGGAAATTCTTTCAGACAGAGTGCAGCCTCGTGCTCCGGAGTCTTGAAAAAGCCAAGCCCCCTGAGGTTATACCTCTCGTTCTCCTTGGTGAAAATCTCCTCTATAATTCTATTCATACCGGGCTTATTCCGCGAGTCGCGATTCTCTATCTATTCTATCTTTCTGATTCTTTTTTCCCAGTTCCATGCGGATTTGAGGACCTGATCGACAGGTGTGTCGGCACTCCATTTAAGGATGGAGTTGGCCTTGTCCGGTTTCGCCCATACCTTAACGATGTCTCCCTCTCTACGTGGCGCATATGAGAATGGAAGGTTAACACCGGTGGCCTCTATGAATGTGTTCACCAGTTCAAGGACAGATAACCCACGACCGGTGCCTAGATTGAATATGTCGTATCTGGGGCACTCATCGCAGTAGAGCATTCTGTCAACTGCCGATACATGTGCTTTGGCAAGGTCGCATACATAGATATAGTCCCTGATACATGTTCCATCTGGGGTGTCGTAGTCATTGCCGAATATTTTGAGCTCTGATCTGATGCCGGCTGCAGTCTGTGTGATGAAAGGAACAAGGTTCTGTGGTACTCCGTTGGGCATTTCACCAATCAGTGCGCTCGGGTGTGCTCCGATAGGGTTGAAGTATCTGAGTGCTGTAACTTTGAGTTCAGGATATGCTCTAACGCAGTCCCTGAGGATCTCTTCGCACATCTGCTTTGTCCTTCCGTAAGGTGAGGTGGCAGGTTTGACTGGTGCCTCTTCACAGATAGGAAGATTTTCAGGGTCCGGCTCCCCGTAGACTGTACATGACGAAGAGAAGACAATGTTAGCCCTCTTGCCTTTTGTGGTCATAAGCTCTGTGAGATAGAGTAGTGACCGGATATTGTTTTCAAAATAACGAATCGGCTGAAGTACGCTTTCGCCAACGGCTTTGAATGCGGCAAAATGGATGGCTGCCTCGATGTCTGGATATGCCTCGAAGACCTTTGCAAAATCCTCTTTTGATGAACAATCTGCCTCAATGAATGGAACTTTGGTGGATGTTATCTCCTCTACTCCCTTGATCATCTGCGGTGATGAGTTGGAAAAATTGTCCACTCCTACTACGCTGTATCCGGCGTTGATGAGTTCTACCAGTGTGTGTGATCCGATATATCCGGCTGCTCCGGTTACCAATACTCTTCCTTTTTTATTCATAGTTTCATTTTTTATATTCACACAAAGATAACAAAGAGTATTTACAAAACAATAGAATTGGCTATATTTGCGCGGTTAACAAAAATATTGATTTAAAAATTCAGATTGATATGGTATTGGGAATGGCTTGTGACCACGCAGGTTATCAGATGAAGGAGGTGATCAAGGAATATCTCCAGAAACAAGGTTATGAAATCAAAGATTTCGGCACTCACTCTACTGAAAGTATGGATTATCCAGATGTAGCTCATCCTCTTGCTGAGAGTGTTGAAAAAGGGGAGTGTGAGATGGGTATTGCACTTTGCGGTTCAGGTAATGGCATCAGTATGACACTTAATAAACATCAGGGTATCAGGGCTGCTCTGTGTTGGAATGAGGAACTTGCATCTTTGGCAAGGGCTCACAATAATGCCAACATTCTCTCTCTTCCTGCCAGATTCATTTCTGAGGATCTTGCTCTGAGAATTGTAGACAGCTATCTTGCAGGATCTTTTGAAGGTGGAAGACATCAGCGCAGAGTTGAAAAAATAGCTTGCTGCAAATAGAAAGTATGTCGTATTTTGCAGTTGTTGACAAGGGAAGTGTCGGGGATTTTGTATTTGATCCTGGAGCGCATCCCGGTGGGTATGTTATCGTTATTGACAAACCGTACAAGTGGACTTCGGCTGATGTTGTCCGCAAGATTAAGTTCACTCTTCAGAACAGATTCAAGATAAAGAAACTCAAAGTCGGGCATGCCGGAACACTTGATCCTCTCGCACAGGGGGTTCTGGTGATTTGTGTCGGAAAGGCAACAAAAGTGGCTGAGGAACTTCAAGCCCAGCCAAAGGAGTATATTGCAGATATATGCTTCGGGGCTACTACGCCCTCCTTTGACCTGGAGACCGACATTGATGCGACATTTCCTGTAGAACATATTACCACAGAGGCCATTGATTCCGTACTTGAGTCATTCAAAGGGGAGATTGACCAGCTTCCTCCTGTCTATTCGGCAAAGTATGTAGATGGTGTCAGGGCCTATGAGAAGGTCCGCAATGGCGAGCATGTGGAACTTAGTACTTCGAAAGTGACAATTTATGATATGGAGAGAATCTCTTATGCCGGAGGAATTCTTAAGGTCGGTGTAAGATGCAGCAAAGGTACCTATATCAGGTCATTGGCTAGGGATATCTCCGAGGCTTTGAGTACCGGAGGACATCTTACTGCTTTGGTCCGGACTGCTTCTGGCGGATTTACAATTGAAAATTCTTTGTCAATTGATGAACTTATTATGAAACTTTCCTGATTTTCGTACGTATATTCAGTACTCTAATATTTGTTGAACAGAAATGAAACTTTCACAATTCAATTACGCTCTCCAACCGGAGCAGCTTGCGAAATATCCTGCTGAGTATAGGGATGAGTCCCGTCTTCTGGTTCTTCACAGAAAGACCGGTGAGATTGAGCACAAGATATTTAAGGATATCATCAACTACAGCAATGAAGGCGATGTATTCGTATTCAATGATACTAAGGTATTTCCGGCACGTTTGCGTGGCAATAAGGAGAAGACAGGTGCTGAAATTGAGGTATTCCTTCTGAGGGAACTCAATAGGGACCAACGCTTGTGGGATGTACTGGTAGATCCAGCGCGTAAAATCAGAATAGGTAACAAGCTCTATTTTGGTGAAAATGATTCACTGGTAGCTGAGGTTATCGACAATACCACCTCAAGGGGCAGGACTCTCAGGTTCCTTTTTGACGGAACTTATGATGAGTTCAAGTCAACCCTTTACTCAATGGGCGAGATGCCGATTCCAAGATATATACGTCCCAATGTAGAACCTATTGATGATGAAAGGTTCCAGACTATTTATGCTTCAAAAGAGGGTGCTGTAGCTACCCCCGCGGCAGGTCTTCACTTTAGCAGAGAGGTATTCAAGAGGATGGAGATCAAAGGTGTAGAGGCTAAGTTTATAACTCTTCACTTGAGTCTTGGGCACTTTAGGGCGGTGGATGTTGAGGATCTTTCCAAACACAAGATTGATTCTGAAAGGGTCTTTATCTCCGATGAAACGGCTGATGCCATAAATGCTGCCAAAGATCGCGGAAACAAGATTTTCTCGATAGGTGCAACTGTACTTAGGGCAATAGAGACTCCTGTGACTACAACATGCCGTCTCAAACCTTTTGAAGGATGGACCAACAAATTTATTTTCCCTCCTTACAGGTTCTCTATTCCTGATGCTCTTGTTACCAATTTTCACCTCCCTTGTTCTATCATGCTTATGAGCACTGCTGCTTTCGGAGGATTCGAGAATGTGATGAATGCCTACAATGTGGCTATAAAAGAGGGCTATAGATTCGGAGTTTATGGTGATGCTATGCTTATTATAGACTGATAGGTAGCCTTTTATACAATTTATAAGGGTCTGTGCTAGAAACAGGTATTTCTGCACAGACCCTTTTTCAGTTTAGCCACATGCCTTATATTAGCATAGTGCCTTGTTGATTCTTCTTTCAAACTCTTCTTTTCCGATGAGTGCGATGATGTTGGCAACTCCTGGACCCTTGGATGCTCCCACAAGGGAGATTCTGAGCATGTTCATTATTTTTCCCATAGGGAGGGCATTCTGTTCTATGTGGTTATGAATCAGATGCTCCAAATGTTCTGCTGAGAAATCGTCACTTGCGATCACAAGGGCGGCAACCTCTTTTACTGCAGGTATCATCTCCTCTTTCCAATGTTTCTTCTTGGCAGCGCTATCATATTCAGAAGGAGCCTCGAAGAAGAATGACGAGAGATCCCAGAACTCATTGACGAAGTGTGCTCTCTCCTTAATCAGGCTTACTACTGTTTCTACATAACAATCGCTGAACTGTTCATCCTGAATTCCGTGTTCACGGAGCAGTGGTCTGAACTCCTGTGCCAACTGTCTGTCTGTCCTGCGTCTGAGGTATTCCTGATTGAACCATTTTGCCTTGTCTGGGTTGAACCTTGCACCTGATTTGATAACTCTCTCGAGGGCGAAGAGTTTTGTGAGTTCTTCCAAAGAGAATAATTCCTGCTCTGTTCCAGGATTCCATCCTAAAAGCGCAATGAGGTTTACAAATGCTTCAGGATAGTATCCATCCTCTCTGTAGCCTCTGGAAACCTCTCCCGAAGGAGCTGTCCAGCGCAGGGGAAATACTGGGAAACCGAGTCTGTCTCCATCGCGCTTGCTGAGCTTGCCTTTTCCATCCGGCTTGAGAAGAAGTGAAAGGTGAGCAAACTCAGGCTGGGTATCTTGCCATCCGAATGCTTCGTATAGCATGTAGTGAAGAGGAAGTGAGGGAAGCCATTCTTCACCGCGTATCACATGGGTCACCTCCATAAGGTGGTCATCTACGATGTTTGCAAGGTGGTACGTAGGAAGCTGGTCGGCTGCTTTCCATAGTACCTTGTCATCGAGCGTAGATGTGTTCATCTCTATGTCGCCTCGGATAAGGTCGTGCATTTTGATAACCCTATCTTGTGGATTCTTGAATCTGACTGTCCAGTGGTTCTCTTCGCGCAGGCGGCGTTCTACTTCGGATTGGTCCATGTTCAGGGATGTCTTGAAGTTCATCCTGTTGGTGTGGTTATAGATGAAAGTGCGTCCTGTGGCTTCATACTCCTTCCTTACGGCATCTATCTCTTCTGGGGTATCGAATGCATAATAAGCGAAGCCGTTTTTAACCAACTCTTCAGCGTACTGTCTATATAAGGGCTTTCTTTGTGACTGTCTATATGGTGCGTGAGGATGTTTTTCAGAGGGTGTCTCGACCACTTTTCCATTTTCATCAACACCTTCATCAGGCATGACCCCGCACCATCTGAGACACTCGACGATGTACTCTTCTGCTCCAGGGACGAATCTGTTGGAGTCTGTATCTTCAATTCTTAGAATGAAATCTCCACCATGCTGTTTTGCAAAAAGATAGTTGTAGAGGGCAGTTCTCATTCCTCCCATATGAAGGGCTCCGGTCGGGCTCGGAGCGAATCTCACTCTTACTTTTCTCTGTTCCATATATTGTCAGTTTAATTTGTTTCTTTTTATTCTATATAATGCCGGCTCATTTTCGAAAACGAAGAGATCACTCTCTGGAGTGAAGGGTGTTATATCCTCCTTCTTGAATGCAAAGAGCGATGATGGAGCTGTCTCCGCTGCTTCCGAATCACCTATCGGTGAGAGGAGTATGGCTCCTTCTTCATCATCATTGCCGGATTTTAGCTTGATGATATCTCCGTTGTCTCTTTTATACCTGCTCGGGGGAATCAGGTGCATCTTGAATCCTGTGGTCACTACAGTAACTTTCACCTCTCCCTCTTTGAGGTTATCATCGTAGACTATACCACGCTTGAAGTGTTTTATGTTGCCTCCGGCGTACTGGTCAAAGTAGTCCATTATGAGTTTCATCTCTTTGGCAGTGAGTTTGGATTCCCTGCGGCTGGAGATATTTATAAGGCCGTTCTGAGCAGTTCTGAGGTCGTAGTCATTTAGCAGGGGTGAGGTAAATGCGTTCTCGATGGCCTCTACGGCCCTGTTCTCGCCCTGTCCGAATCCTATGCCCATAAGTGCCATTCCGCTCCTGTATGTCACCCTTGTCACATCGGCCAGGTCGACATTGATGAATCCCTCTCCTGTGATTATTTCCGATATGCCTTTAACTGCGGTAACCACTACGTTGTCAGCTTCTTTAAAAGCATCATCTATAGAAAGATCCCCATACATCGTGTAGATCTTCTCGTTGTCGACAATAAGGATGGAATCGACATATTTGTTAAGTTCCTGAACTCCGTCGTATGCCCTCTGAAGAGCCTCGTATCCTTCATCTCTGAAAGGGTAGGTAACAACGGCGATGACTACCAGCCCCATCTCTCTTGCAAGTTTGGCTATGATTGGGGCTGCTCCTGTTCCTGTGCCGCCTCCCATGCCGGCTGTTATGAAAACCATCTTGATATCAGGATCGATCATCTTTTTGATCTCATCAATGGATTCCAAAGCTGCATTCTTGCCCTTTTCAGGGTCGCAGCCTGCACCCAGACCCTGTGTGAGTTCTGAACCAAGCTGAAGTTTCATGACTGCGTTATTACTCTCAAGAGCCTGAGAGTCGGTGTTGCAGACCATGAATTTGACATTGTTGATATTCTCTATCAGAATCCTGTTGACTGCATTGCTCCCTCCACCGCCGACTCCGATTACCATGATACGGCATTTCCTCTTAATAATCTTGTTCTCAGGTATTATGTATGGTAGTTTGTTTTCTGTTTCCATGGTCAAGCTTCGTTATCTGATTCTTTTGTATTTCCGAAAAGAGAGTCCATAAATCCCTTAAATCCCTTCTTCTTGTTTTTGTGAACTCTGTCTGTCACATTGTCTTTTCTTCCCTGTGCATTGCTACCCTTATCACCAGTATCGTTGGCGTCAGTATCGTTGTTGAGCTCATTGCCCCAGATATCCTTCTCAATGAAATCGACTCTCGGCTTTGGCTCATCCAGGGTATCCCCGTCATAGGCTCCCTCCTCAAATGCTGTAAGCAGAAGTCCTACAACAGTAGATGCACCAGGCTTGAAGATATCCTGTTTGGAGTTCGAAGTGACCAGATGGCTGGAGGGAATGGCAATCCTTACAGGCATGTCGGTAAGGTGTCTTACCAGATTTTTAAGGTGGTTGATGTTGGCTGTCCCGCCTGTGATTACCAATCCGGCTCCCAGTTTGTCCGCATATCCTGTCTGTTCTATTATGTGCATCACACTCATGATAATCTCAGACATTCGAGCTTCGATGGTAGAGTTGAGGCTCTTTAGTGAGATATCCTTTGTGTCACCATTGTCGCTGCTAACCTCGACAATTCTGTTTTCTGCAGATTCTTCTCCAAGGCAGCTTCCATGCTGCTTCTTGAGCTTTTCTGCATATTTTTCAGCCACGCTGCATGTGGCAATGATATCTTTGGTAATAAGGTTGCCCCCAAATGGAAGCACTGCACAATGGCGTATAATATGGTCTTTGCAGATTAGGATATTGGTGGTTCCTCCTCCTATGTCAACCATTGCCACACCCAGCTCCTTGTCTTCATCCGAGAGAATCGCTTTAGATGTTGCAATTGGATTGAATACCAGAGCTTTGGTGGTAAGACCGCACCTGCTGATTACATTATTTGTATTGTTCTCCAAAGAGGACTTTCCAGAAAACACCTTATAAAAACCCTCAATTTCGCATCCGTCCATCCCCTCTGCCTCACTACATCCGATATGGTCATCGACATTGTATGACTGGGGAATGATATGATATATCTTCTTCTTGGGCTCATTGAACTCATTCAGTATGCGCTCCTTCAGCTCATCTATCTCTTTGGCACTTATGAGCCCTGCATCTTCGCTCCTGGTGGTCTTTACTTGCTGGTCACAGCACTTTATGCTATTACCGGAGATACTTACATAGACATTCTTTATGGTAATAGGGTACTCGTCAGGAGCAGTGTTTACCTGGTTCTTCAGTTCGTCAATCAGGGGGCATAGCACGTTGCTCAAGTTCTTGATATTGACTACTTCACCTTTGATTACGCCAGAGGAGGGTTTCTCGACGTAACCGATAACCTTTATTCCTGAAGAACTCCGCATTGCTACTGCCGCTGAAACTTTGCAAGTCCCCAAATCAATGGCTGTTATATACTGACTCATATATATTAACTTTTCTTTTTAATCGCTCTTTTTTTGCAAACTATCTGATCCGAATAGCTGAGATTTATTTCAGAATAGAAGTCCCAGCCTTCTGTCGGAGCAATCTCTTGATAGAAAGTATTCAATTTTGCAAATTTATAATCAATCTCCTCAATTCCCTTAATTTTCCCGAAAATAATTTTCTGATCTCCAAGTACAGTATAGAGAGTAACCGTACCATCTTTATCTATCTCTATCTGCTGTATCATTGAATTCCAAAGTCGGTCATGGTCTATATATTCTCCAAGTGTCACTATCTTCTTTACCCATTGGTCGTGTGCACCACCGAGTGTGTTTCGGGTGTTGTTGTTGAATTCAATTGGAATGTGGCCTGTGACTATGGGCACATAAGAGGTGTATGAGGCCACAAGAGGGAAAATGTATCCTTCATTGTCAATGTAGAAGCCACTGTTTTCACCTTGGATTCTGAGGGTGGGTCTTCTCTGTGTTACCCTTGCCCTGAGCACTCCGTCATTTGCTATTGACACATTGGAGGATTTGATGGCACTTTTGGTCATGAGCAGCCGTTCTATATCGGCAAGGGGAATCTCCTTCCTGACCCTCTTCAACGGGTTATATTCTGACTTCTTTATCAGTTTGACAATCTCTTCCTTTGATATGAAACGATTTACTGAGCTGTCTGCAACTGTTACCTTTATAGATGTACACAACTCCTCTCCACGCCTTTTTTCTACCAGCCTATATCCATAGGCAAGATAAAGTGAAAATAGCGCAATAGTCAATGCACAAAAAAGGTATGTTGCAATTTTTCTCAGCATCTGGTTTTTAACATTGTTTCAATTGGCTCTACAAGTCTGTCTATATCTCCCGCTCCGAAGGTTACAACTATTCCAGAGTCTATCTTGTCAACCTCTTCCAATACCCTCTCTTTAGGGAGAATGGATTTCTCCTTGATGGAGATTCTGTCAAGGATGATCTCAGAAGTAATTCCCTCAATGGGCTCTTCACGGGCCGGATATATAGGAAGCAGCAATACTCTGTCCGCAAGGGAGAGGCTCGCAGCGAATTCTTTATAAAAATCCCTCGTTCTGGTGAAGAGGTGTGGTTGGAAAAATGCAGTTATCTTTCTCGATGGGTATATCTCCTTTATCGCCTTGAGTGTGGCACTTAGTTCATTGGGATGGTGGGCATAGTCGTCAATGTATATGATGTTGCTGTCGGAGTATCTTATGTCAAATCTCCTTGCTACCCCTTTGAATGTCAGGAATGCCTCTTTGATGGTCTGTAGAGGGACCCCTTCGGTGTATGCTATGGCCGCAGCGGCCACTGCGTTTTCTATGTTCACTCTTCCGGGAACTCCCAGTATGCAATCTTCTATAACCTCATCCTTAAGGTGCAGAGTGAATGATAACACGCCTTCAGAGTGCTCATGTATGTCATTTGCATAGAAGTCAGCCTGAGTCTCTGCAGAGTAGGTGTAGAGTCTGCAATGTATGTCGTTCGTGTTGAAATGATGTTCCAGTCCCTTTTTGACTATCAGATTTTCCTGAGTCTGTGAACCGAAGGCAACGAAAGCCTCTATGACAGCCTCAAGGGTTTCATAGATATCGAGATGGTCTGCATCCATTGCGGTGATTACTGCCGTCTTGGGGTAGAGCTGGAGGAAAGATCTGTCAAATTCATCTGCCTCTGCAACTACTGTATCTCCCTTGGAGAGAAGGAGATTGGTGTTGTAATTGCGTGAGATTCCTCCAAGGAATGCATTGCATCCTGCTTCTGTGCATGAAAGGATATGTGCAAGGAGTGTAGTGGTAGTGGTCTTTCCATGGGTGCCGGCAACCGCAAGGGCTTTTTTCCCATTGGTAATCTCACCAAGGGCTCGTGACCTCTTGACGGTGCGGTATCCGTTTCCGAATACATACCTGAGTTCCTCCATCTGTGCCGGAACTGCCGGTGTGTAGATTACCAGTGTAGATTCCTTGTCAGAAGGAATAAGGTCGGTCCTTTCTGTGAAGTGTACATCAATTCCTTCGGCAGCAAGTGCATCGGTAATATTTGAGGGGGTTCTGTCGTAGCCGCTGACCTGACATCCTTGATGGTGATAGTAACGAGCGATGGCGCTCATACCTATACCTCCGATTCCTATTAGATATACTGACTTATACATTTCTCTCCAATGATAATGTTTCTGTTATTACTGATGCTATCACATCCGATGCATCCGGTTTTGCAAGTTTAAGGATTTTCTCCTCCATCATTCTTATTCTTGAAGTGTCAGACACAAGTCTCTCCATTGCGGGTATGAGCTCCTGTGCTGCTTTGTCATCCTCTATCATAATTGCTGCATCCTGATTCACAAGTGCCATTGCATTATGTCTCTGGTGGTCCTCTGCAACTACCGGTGAGGGAACAAAAATAGTGGCTTTGCCTGCTGCACAAAGTTCAGAAATAGTGCCTGCGCCCGCTCTTGAGACTACGATATCCGCAGCTGCAAAAGCCAAATCCATTCTGGAGATGAAGTCACAGTTGTGGATATTTCCAATGGTGCGCATCTCTCCTTCATTGAATCCGGGGTTCCTACTTTCAAAAAAGCGTATGACGGAGTCTCTATATCCTTTTCCGCTTTGCCATATAACCTGATAACCCTGGGGTGCTTTCTCTGCAAGGGCAAACATTGTGCGGTTGAGAGTGCCGCATCCCAGACTGCCGCCTACTACCAGAACGACAGGGAGTTCCTCCTTAAGGGCAAAAATTCTACGGGCCTGATCTCTTTGGGCGGAAGTAGCGGGTTTGATTCCTTTCCTGATGGGATTTCCTGTCATCAGGATCTTCTCTTTTGGGAAAAATCTCTCCATATTCTCGTAAGCAACGCAGATCTTTTCAGCCCTTTTGCCAAGAATCTTGTTTGTCAGTCCGGCATAAGAGTTCTGTTCCTGAATGATGCAGGGGATTCCCATTCCGGAAGCCTTCCAAAGTACAGGTGCACTGGCATATCCACCCACTCCTACTACTATGTCAGGGCGGAATTCTTTGATGATTTTGCCTGCCTCAGAGAGACTCTTGCAGAGCTTGAATGGAAGTGAGAGGTTTGAGAGGGAGAAAGACCTCTTCAGACCTGCAACTGGCAGACCTTTGATCTGAAAACCTGCTGCAGGTACCTTTTCCATCTCCATCTTGCCTTTTGCCCCTACAAAAAGGATCTCTATGTCAGGCACACTGCTTTTTAGTGCCTGTGCTATCGAAAGGGCGGGGTAGATGTGGCCGCCAGTCCCTCCTCCACTTATAATAACTCTAATTCCCATAACCCACTATTTTCTGTTTGTTTCTTCCAGTGTTTTCTTAATCATGCTCAGTTCTATAGTTCTGTTTACAGCGAGTATCATACCGAAAGCACTGCTCATAATCACCAATGAGGTTCCACCCCTGCTGATCATCGGCAGTGTCTGTCCCGTCTCAATCGACAGACCGATGTTTACATATATGTGCAAAAAGGCCTGTATAGTAATCAGGAATGACAATCCCAATACCAGAATTGTCGAAAAATCCTTTTTGCACGATGATGCAATCACTATACTTCTGTAAAAGAAACAAAGATACAAAAAAATCACTATAATACCTCCAACTAATCCGTACTCTTCCAGAATGATGGAGAAGATATAGTCGTCGTAGGCGTTGGGGAGTGTATCCCTTTTTATGCTATTGCCAGGACCTCTGCCGAAGAGACCTCCCAACTGTATTGCCTGTACCGCTTCAGATGACTGGTACTCTTTGCTTAGCCTCTCATTTCGCTCTTGTGGCGTCTCTTCTATATTTTCTGTGTTGACCACAAATCTTTCTATTCTCTTGATTGCAGTATCGAATCTGGGAAAAATTCCGAAAATCAGGTGGAGAATGATAGCCAGTCCCAGAGCACCTGCTGCGATGGGGACTGACAGAAGAAGATATCTTCTCTTGACTTTCTTGCATGTAATCAGGATGATGGCGCTGATAGCCAGAATTATCAATGTTGCAGACACACTGCCTGTAAGGCATAGTGCGGAGACTATTCCAATAGGTCCCAGAACAGCTATGCAATACTCTTTGAATGTTTTGAGAGGCAATATCTCCAATATTCTCGCCAGATAGAGGATGATGGAAATTTTGGCTATTTCTGACGGCTGAATGCTGATCCCGAATATTGTAAATGAACGTAATGACCTTACTGCCAGAGGTATAATGAGTAAGATGATTGAAATAACAAGAATCGGTATTGCATATCTCCTATAATATTTCAGTGGTATTCTGTAGGATAATATTGCAAAACAGAAACCGACTATGTAAAAGAACAGCTGCTTGAGAAACAGAGTGAATGCGTTCGTCTCTTCACGGTATGCAAGGGCACTGGTAGATGAGTAAACAACTACCACTGAGATCATTCCGAACAATATGAATATAATCCATATTATGGGATCCCCTTTGAGTGATGAGGCTAATCTGGTGACAATATTTTTCTTCTCTTTCATCTTATTTATCCGATTCGGTTCCTTCTACTTGAGTGCCATCACCGCCTGCTTGAATTTTCTACCTCTGTCTTCGTAATTGTCGAAGAGGTCGAAGCTGGCACAGCATGGAGAAAGAAGAACCACATCTCCGCTGCTTGCAAGTGAGCGTGCCTTATCAACAGCCTCTTGAGCACTGAGAACATCTTCGATTATGCCAATCCTGCCTTCAAAGCTTTTGTGGAGTTTTGCCGTATGCTTAGTCATGCAAATAAGTGCTTTGACTTTAGCATCTGTCAGCGGATAGAGTGTAGAGTAGTCGTTTCCCTTGTCAGTTCCTCCCGCTATCCAGATTACTGGGCGCTCCATAGCATCGAGTGCGTACCAAGCAGAGTCTATGTTGGTCGCCTTCGAGTCGTTGATGTATAGGACGCCTTCAAATTCTCTGACACTTTCAAGTCTGTGCTCAATACTCTTGAATGTGCTCAGACTCTCTTTTATAACCTCTTCACTTACTCCTGCACAACGGGCTGCAAGTGCTGCTGCCATGGAGTTGTAAAGGTTGTGTTTTCCTTTGAGAGAAAGGCTTCTCAGAGGTATTTCGATGGTATTGCCCTCAAGGGTGACATACATTGTTTCTGAATCGCACCATGCTCCTTTATCGCTCTCTCTCTGAATGCTGAACGGAATCATTGAAGCCTGTATCTCCTTCAGATGCTCAAAGCCTATGGTCTGGGGGTCATCAGCGCAATAGATAAAGTCATTCTCGGATGTCATGTTCCTCACAATGTGAAATTTCGATTTGACATAGTTCTCCATCCTGTACTCGTATCTATCCAGATGGTCAGGGGTGATGTTGGTAAGAACCGCTACATCCGCCTTGAATTCGTACATTCCATCCAGCTGGAAACTACTCAGTTCCAGTACATAGTAGTCGTAATTGCAAGTGGCTACTTGATAAGCGTAACTAAGTCCGATGTTTCCCCCAAGTCCCACATTGTAACCTGCATTCTTGAGTATGAAGTAGATTAGCGACGTTGTGGTGGTCTTGCCGTTGCTTCCCGTGATGCATATCTTTTTGGCATTGTCATATCTGCCCGCAAACTCTATCTCTGAGATTATAGGTATTCCTTTTTCCATTGCCGCACGCACCATCGGTGCAGTGTATGGTATTCCGGGGCTCTTTATTATCAGGTCGGCATTCAATATCTTTTCTGGGGTATGCATACCCTCTTCATATGCAATGCCATACTTTTCAAGCATATCTTTGTATTTCTGCGTAAGGGAACCGCGGTCTGATAGAAATGTGTCGTATCCCTTTACTGAGGCAAGTATAGCTGATCCTGTTCCGCTTTCTCCTCCTCCCAATATTACTGCTCTTTCCATTATTATCTGATTTTGAGTGTTATTATAGATATTGCTGCCAACAGAAAACTGATGAGCCAGAATCTCATGACGATTTTGGCTTCAGGAATGGCCCTTGCCGGTCTTTTTATGACTGATTCGATTCCTTCTTTCTGATAATGGTGGTGGAGAGGGGCCATTTTGAATATACGCCTTCCTGCTCCGTACTTCTTTTTGGTATATTTGAAATAGAATCTCTGTATGATTACCGAGAGCGATTCGGCGAAGAATATGCCGCACAATACAGGTGTCAGAAGCTCTTTCCTTATAAGTACAAGGGCTACTCCTATGATTCCTCCGAGCATCAGACTTCCTGTATCACCCATAAAAATCTGTGCAGGGAATGAGTTGTACCACAGAAAACCCAGCAGAGCACCCACAAGTGCTGACATGAATACCGTCACTTCTCCTGAATCGGGGATATACATTATGTTGAGGTAATCTGCCTGGACCGTATTTCCGGAGACATAAGCGAGGATTCCAATAGCTGCTCCGACTATTGCAGTTACACCTGCTGCCAGACCATCCATTCCGTCAGTGAGGTTGGTTCCGTTGGATACAGCAGTGATGATGAAGACAATACATATTATATATATGGCTACCTGCACTATTTCCCTGACTTTTCCGCTGCCGAATGCCAGCCATCCGTAGTCAAACTCATTGTTCTTTATGAAGGGAATGGTCGTCAGTGTGCTTACGTTGTCTTCGTGGGTGCAGATGGCCACTCCCACTATCAGACCCAGAATAATCTGACCTATAATCTTGTATTTACCACTGAGCCCCTCTTTGCTTCTTTTGAATACTTTGATATAATCATCTGTAAATCCGAGAAATCCAAGCCATATAAGTGTCAGGATCAGCAGTTGAATATACATGTTGGCAAGGTTGCCGAACAATATTATAGGAATGAGTATTGAGAGGATTATCAATATTCCTCCCATGGTAGGGGTTCCTTTCTTTGCCAATTGTCCTTCGAGACCCAGGTCGCGGATCTCTTCTCCTATCTGTTTCTTCTGAAGGAGTCTTATCAGAGGTCTGCCCATAAGGATCGAGATTGCTATTGCAGTGAGTGCGGCAAGGATGGATCTTACCGAGATGAATTTCATGAGGTATGATCCTGGAAAGTCGAGATTTTTAAGCTGTTCAAATAGGTAGTATATCATGATTGACTTACATTATTCATTTAAGTTCGGAAAGGGCGTTGCAGGCCTGCTCCTTATCATCGAAATGTGTCTTTACTCCGTTTATTATCTGATAGTCTTCATGTCCTTTGCCTGCCAACAGAATAATGCCTCCTTTTGGGGCTGTCTTAATTGCTGTCCTGATGGCTTCTGCACGGTCAGTTATAGATAATGTAATGCTTTTCTTATCTTGGGGTATACCCTTTTCGACATCGTTGATGATGGCTACTGGGTCTTCACTGCGGGGATTGTCAGAGGTAATTATTATTCTGTCAGCATAGCGGGCAACTGCTTCTGCCATTTCAGGCCGCTTTGTCCGGTCTCTGTCTCCTCCGCATCCGAACAGGGCTGTCAAGGGAGATGATGGTGATACCTCCTTTAATGTTCTCATGACATTTTCGAGAGCGTCCGGTGTGTGTGCATAATCCACCACCACAGTTAGCGAATCTCCTCCACGAAGTATTTCCATTCTGCCGGATACTGGCTCCAAGAGGGAGATCTCTTTTAGCACTTCATCTTTGTTTGCACCTAAAAGTAATGCTGTTCCGTAGACAGCAGCAATATTGTATGCGTTGTGACGACCTATGAACCTTGTCCATACTTCGTCAGTGTTTATTCTCAAGAGTGAGCCTTCCAGACTCTTTTCGATGATGTTTGCCTTGAAATCCACCAGATGGTTAAGTCCGTACTCCATGACTTTTGCTTTGGTGTTCTGTACCATAATCTTTCCGTTCCTATCATCCGCATTTATAAGTGCGAATGCAGATGAAGGGAGGGTATCGAACAGAATCTTCTTACAACGGATGTATTCGCTAAATGTCTTGTGGTAATCAAGATGGTCATGGGTAAGGTTGGTGAAAATAGCTCCTGTAAAATCAAGCCCGCGCACTCTTCCCTGTTCGAGGGCGTGTGAGCTTACCTCCATGAAACAATATTGGCAACCTGTATCTGCCATTCTCCTCATCAGACGTCTAAGTGTTATAGGGTCTGCTGTAGTGTTGGATGTGGGAAATTTTTCTTCTCCCACATAGTTTGCAATGGTGGATAGGAGACCGCATCTGTAGCCTAACTTAGAAAAAAGGCGATACAGAAGTGTGGCGATGGTTGTCTTTCCATTGGTTCCGGTGACACCTACCACGGTTATCTCCCTGTCAGGGTGCCGAAAGAAATTTGCACTGACTTGAATTGAGGCCTCCCATGAAGATTCTACTTTTAATGGGACAGCCTTGCCATCTGTGATTCTTTTCGTGTAGGCATCATCCGAATAGAGTACTGCCACTGCACCTTTTTCTATGGCGCTTTCTATGAATTTGTGACCATCTACAGTATGGCCGTTTATTGCAATGAACAGTGACCCGGTCGATACACTCCTTGAATCGGAGGTAATGTCGGTTATCTGTGTATCGAGGAACTCCGGACATATCTGCTCCAGAAGTTCTAACTCTGTTGTTATATCTTTTAATAGCATACTATTTCAAATATATAGTGATGTTGCTGTTTTTCGTTAACTGTGTTCCTGCCGGAGGGTTCTGGCTGTAAACCTTGCCATGTCCATGGAATGTAACTCTGTAGCCTTCATTCTCCAGAAGGTATAGGGCATCTTTGAGTCCCATTGATGTGACATCCGGCATCATATTTTTCTCGATTATTATAGGTTCTGTAGTGGTGGAGAGCGAGTCAGATGTGTATTTGCACCATCCTGAATGGCTCTTTTTCAGTGTTTTGTGCAGTAGTGATGAGCAAGCGAAATCTATTCCTTCAGCTTTTCCTGAGTTTATTATCGGCATGATCTTCTTATTTGACTCGCACTCTCTAACTGATGTGCTGTTCCATTCGGGGTTGACTGCATATATTTTGTCTGCAATTCTCTTGAAGATGGGGGCAGCCCACGAACCTCCGTAAAAGTTTGCCTTGGTGAGTCCGGAGTAAAGTACTACGATGCAAGAGTATTTGGGATCATCTGCAGGGAAATAACCTGCAAATGATGCCTGATGCTTCCTGTATCCATTCGGGTCTTCGTATCTCCCGTTGATAGACACACGTGCGGTTCCTGTCTTGCCGGCTATCTGGTATCTGGCGTCCTTGCAGACTGTTCCCGTTCCGTTATTTACGACTCCTATCATGGCTGTCTTAGCCTTTTTGATTGTTTCACGCGAACAGATGGATCCGCTTACGGTCTGAGGTTTGAACTCCTGTACCACTCTTCCATCCTTTTCAAAGCTCTCGATGAAATGTGGTTTAACCATCTTTCCGTTGTTGGCTATTGCATTGTAGAATGTGAGTGTATGCAGGGGTGTGAGTGTAACTCCATATCCGTATCCAAGGGTGGCAAGTGTTGTGCCTGACCATGATTTGTCGTCAGGAGAGATTATAGATGCAATCCCTTCTCCCTCGACGTCAAGGTCGAGTCTTTCGACGAGCTTCATGTTGTGAAGGCGCGATACATAGATGTCAGGAGAGGATTCGTATGCTCCGGTAACGAGTTTGGCAAAGGCGATGTTGGATGACTTCTCGAATGCTGTCTGGAGTGTAAGCATTCCGTATCCTCCGCGATGCGTGTCTGATATTTTGGCCCCTTTGTATTCCCATACTCCGTTCCCGGCATCTACGGGGGTGTCCAGGTCTGCCTTATTGTCCTCGATCAGAGAAATGAGTGAAGCCAACTTGAGTGTCGAGCCCGGTTCTGTCGGGTGTGAGAATGCAAAGTTGTATGATTCGTCGAATGTGCCGTCTCTTTTCTTGAAAAGGTTGGATATACCTCTGATGGCACCTGTACTGACATCCATCACTATCACTGTTCCTCCTTCGAAGATGTCGCTCTGTGCCAGCTGATATCTGAGTTCTCTTTCACAAGCCTCCTGTATGTAGACATCCAGAGTGGTTCTGATATCCATTCCGTCTATCGGCTCTTTTGATGGTTCTCCGTTGGCAACTATCCAATTGTCACCTACGGTTCTTTTGGTGGTACAGAAACCGCCTTCGCCCTTAAGTATCTTGTCGTAAGTGTGTTCTATACCTGTTCCTTCACCTATAGAATTGATATTGCCTATAGTGCGGCTTGCCAGAGAACCGTAGGGATTCTTTCTGATGCTGTTCTCTATGGTAATGAGTCCCCCTTTGAACTTTCCAAGTCTGAATACAGGGGCTTTCTTTATCTGCTGGAGCTCGCTATAGTTGATATTACGGTTTCCGAGTTTGAAATATCTCTCGTTTTTCTTTTTTGCCGTTATCAGGATTTTTTTGTACTCGGCTTGACTCTTGTCTTTGTAAATATCGCTCAGGCAACGTGCTATCGAATCTACTTTTTTCTTAAATAATGAGTCTGGAACTAATGTACTGTCCCACCTTAAAGTGTAGGTCGGGATGGTGACAAGCATCAACTTACCATCGTGAGACAATATTGAGCCTCGGACTGCCGGAAGCTCTTTTCTCTTGAATATGTCATCAGTGGAGATGCGGTCTTTGTCAAGGTACTGAAGATATGCTATTCTGAAGACAGCCACTATTGCAAGGAAGAGAAACAGTACGAAGATGTACCTGAACTTCTCAAGCATTGTCATATTGGAAAACTTGTCGAAAAACATGGTATCTACCTCCTTTTAAGTTTGACTATGACAGGAGGCTCGTCAGGTGGAACGAGAGTGGAGCCTATTTCATTGAGGTTTTTCTCAATCTCGACTCTCTGGCTGCTGTAAAGCAGGTTGCTATATTTGCCGAGGTATTCTGACCTGAGTGTCCTAATTGTTTTTTCGTTGTCAGAGATTTGCGTCTGTATATTTCTCATGCTGTAGTGGAATGAAATATACAGGACTACGAGAAAGAAGACATAGAAGATGAATTTCCAGTATTTGATAAGGTTCCCCTTGTCGGAGAGGAATTCTCCTCCGATGTAGAATGAAAGTGATCTTCGTTTGGCTGACATATTTATTCCTCCACTGTATTAGAGTTTTCTGGCTATACGGAGTTTTGCACTCCTTGCTCTGGTATTCATTGAAATCTCCTGCTCATCTGGTAGTATCGGTTTTCTGTTTACAAGCTCGAAAGGAGAATCTTTCCTACCGTAGATGTCCGATTCACTTTTTCCATCTGCATTTCCGCTTTTAAAAAAATTCTTGACGATTCTGTCTTCGAGTGAGTGGTATGTTATTATGCTCATAATGCCACCTTTTGCCAGAGTCTTGCATGCTCCTTTGAGGAACATTTCCAGAGTTCTCATCTCACCGTTTACCTCAATACGGAGGGCTTGGTATAGCTTCGCCAGGAATTTGTGCTCTGCATTGGCTGGCAGAAATTTCTCTACGGCATTGTTAAGGTCGGTAGTGGTGATAATCTTTCGGCTCTGCCTTACAGAGCATATCTGTACGGCTATTGCGCGACTTTTTTCTATTTCTCCATATTCCTTGAAGATATGGGTCAGCTCTTCTACGGGATAATTATTTAATATTTCTGCCGCACCAATGCCTCCAGTATTGTTCATACGCATGTCGAGCGGGGCTTCGAATCTGAATGAAAAGCCTCTTTCAGGGGTGTCGAACTGGTGTGACGAAACCCCAAGATCAGCGAGGATTCCATCAACCTTTTCAATTTTATGATATCTAATGAAATTGGCTATGAATCTGAAATTGTTGTGGACTGTTATGATTCTGCTGTCTTTCGGCGCGTTTTCTATTGCATCACTATCCTGGTCGAAAACCACCAGTTTGGAAGAGGGACCCATTCTCGAGAGAATTTCACGAGTGTGTCCACCTCCCCCCAGAGTAGCATCTACATAGATACCTCCATCTTTTATTTCGAGTGCATCGACACTCTCTCTAAGCAGCACAGGGATGTGATATTCTGACATATTCAGGATTCAATTTATCTGTTACCAAAAATTTCGCTTGCCAATGTAGTATAGTCTCCGTTGAGGAGATTCTCTGCTTCCCATCTCTCTTTAGCCCAAAGTTCCACTTTGTGGTCGCATCCTATGAAGAGAACTTCTTTGTTTACTCCGATTTCTTCCAGCATCTGCCCCGGAATGTTGATTCTTCCGAATTTAGCATCAGGCTCAACTACTGCCCTGCCATTCATATAACACCTCCAAAAGAGGGAATGTTTGGGGTTGAAGAAGTTTAGTGAGTTGCGGATTTTATCGGATTCTTCGCTCCAGAGTTCGTAAGTGAAGAGGTTCAGACATGGTGCAAAGAGGTCCTTCTTAACTACGAGTCTGCAATCTCCTCCTTCCAGCAAGTTCTTGAAACTCACGGGAAAGACTAGTCTGCCTCTGTCATCAATCCTGGCGCTATATGTACCGATAAATTTTATCATTGGGCTTTTCTTTCTATTTCCTGCAAAATTAACAAATATTTACATTTTTTTACATTTTTTTCCACTTTGCATTGCAATTTTTATATTTTTGTAACCGGATTTGTTTACAAAAATATTTTTTTTGATGAATAGAAGCAAGATTTGGCGGATTGCTGTCGCCGTAGTTCTGATTATTGCAGCCCTTTTCAGCCTGTTTTATTATTTGGATGAATCCAAGGCAGATACTCAGCCAGGATACCGGGAGAATGCTGATAAGATTAGTTTGGATAATTGTGAAGAGATAGCAGTCGGGTCTTCTTGCCAAGGAAGGTTCGGTATAGACGAGTCACTTTACAGGAGTGAGAGGGGGATAGTGAGAAAAGGGGATTCATTCTCTTCAATAATGATTCGTTCCGGTGTCTCGCAAAGGGAGTCACATGAACTGGAACAGAAGTCAAAAGGGGTTTTCAATCTGAAAGATATGAGGATGGGTAATCATTATCACCTCTTTTACGAACTTGAGTCGTTGCACAGGCTTGCATATATGGTGTACGAGATAGATGCCACCTCTTTTGTTCTATTCTCGCTCAAGGATTCTGCTGAGGTCTCTCTTCATCAGAAGGAGGTTGTTTCCGAACTTGCCTATGTGGAGGTTGAAATAAATAATTCTTTATGGCAAGATGTGGTCGATTCCGGATCTCCCGGAGTGCTTGCCCTTATGCTGTCTGATATTTATGCATGGAGTATCGACTTTTTCGGACTACAGAAGGGGGATTATTTCAAGGCTTTGTATACTATTAATAAATGTGATGGAGAAATGATTGGCGTAGGTAATGTCCTGACAGCTGAGTTTTTTCATAATAAGGTATGTTATAAAACTTATCGTTTCGACGACGGGAGTGGAAACTATTACTGGAATGAAAAGGGGGAGAGTATGCGTAAGGCATTTCTGAAGGCTCCATTGAGTTATACTCGCATCAGTTCAGGCTTCTCTTATAGCAGGCGTCATCCTGTCACCAGAAAGGTTAGACCTCATACCGGAGTCGATTATGCTGCTCCTACAGGAACAGAGGTTATGAGTATAGGTGATGGTGTGGTCGTTTGGAAAGGTTTCAAAAAGGCTGAAGGTAATATGGTCAAAATAAAGCATAATTCAGTCTACACCTCTGCCTATCTTCATCTGTCGCGTTTTGGAAAAAATCTTAAAGTTGGGGATCGTGTAAAGCAGGGACAGGTTATTGGCTATGTAGGAAGCACAGGCACTTCGACCGGACCGCATCTTGATTTCAGAATCTGGAAGAATGATTCGCCCATTAATCCTCTCAAGATGGATTCGCCACCTGCCGAGCCTGTAAGGAAGGAAAAGCGTGCAGAATTCGAGAATTACGTAAACTCGTCACAATGTAGCATAAGTAAACTATTCGCGCGAGAGGTTTTCAAGAGTGCTTTGGGACTTATCAAAGACTAAGTTGATCCATTCGTATTCACCGCCCCATATTGCGAGAAATTTCATAAACATTTCGTTGCTAAGTACTACACTTGCCCTATTATCACATGGATGGAAACTTATTTTTTCTGCCCGGCGCAGGTCCGAATCCAGAAAATATTTGACTCTGTGGCCGTTTTCGAAGAGCTCTTTAGGATTGGCGGTCTGCGCAATGTCCATGTCATTGATAAGTCCGAATGCGCATACTGAACCGGGTGCTACACCCAGACATCTGTCCATGCGCTCGGGGCTTGCAAAACTCAGTTTGCCTTGGTGAATCATCTGTTCGAGAGAGTGGATATCAAGGTCTTTGTGGCATTCGAAGCTTATGAGATAGTGACGGTTGCCCTTGTGGTTGCGCATGAATAGGTTCTTGCAGTGTGTAGAGTCAATCTCTTTCCAATATGCAAGTGCCTCTTCAATGGTAAATAGGGGAGGGTGGTAGTAAACCTCGTACTGTATTTCATGGGCATCCAACCATGCAAGTGTGCTTTGTATTTTATCCGAAGGCATAAATATCTGCAAATGTGACAAATGAATGACTAAGAAAAATAAGTCCGGTATTGTGCCGGACTTATTGTGTGGTAAAAACGTTATTATTCCGCAGAGAATTCATCTTTTCCCACTCCGCAGAGGGGGCAGAGGAAATCTGCAGGTACATCTTCCCAGGCTGTGCCGGCAGGAATGCCTGCTTCAGGAACACCTACTGCGGGATCGTATTCCCAACCGCATACATCGCAAACATACTTTTTCATCTCTTTGTTCGTTTTAAATTGTTAATGGATAATAGCAACAAGGCTATTCTGAATGCGAAATTATATTTAAAACAGTTATTTCCCAAAAAAAAGTGTAAGTCCATACATCGGGTGGGATGGGTCAGGATTATGCGCGATGCCGAACATATCGTATTCAAGGCATTTGTTAGCTTTTGCTATTTGGATGGCTTTCCATAGTGTCTTACTCCTGCTTCTTATTGAGTTGTTCTTCCAGCAAGCGGATGCGCTTGGTCAGTTCTTCTACAGATGGGAGTTGGTCTTGAATCTCCTTGACCTTTACATTGTCGTAAGAGGCAACGCCCATTGGGGTTGTGATGCCGTTGAATGCATATTGAACTTCTGTTTCCTCTTTGTTGCTGCAGATAAGCAGGCCGATTGTGGGATTTTGGGATGGTGTCTTGATGAGGTCATCTACGGCATTGACATAGAAATTCAGCTTTCCGGCAAACTCCGGCTGGAATGGTACTGCTTTGAGTTCGATGACTATGTAGCAGTTGAGAGGGATGTGGAAAAAGAGCATATCCAGTTTGCGGGTCTTGCCTGCGATGATGAGCTGCTTTTGTCTGCCCATATATGCGAATCCGGTTCCGAGTTCGAGTAGGAAGCGCGTGAGTTGCTTTTCGAGTTCGGTTTCCAGGGCTTCTTCTTTGTAACCATCTTCAAGGGAAATAAAGCCAAAGTCGTAGGTGTCCTTGGTTATGGCTTGCGCCAGTTCGCTTTGTGGTGATGGAAGTCTGTCGGAAAAGTTTGTGATGGCACCACCAAGATTATCGTATAGGCGAGCTTTGATGCAGTTCATCAAAGTGTTTCGGCTCCAGCCTTCCGTCGCGCTTTTCTTTACATAGAAGATGGCCTCTTTTATTGTTTTGCATTTGGCGATAATTTCTGAGTGATGCCCCCACGGTACACACGCAAATAGTGGAGGGAAGTCGGTATCTTCAAATTCTCCCACAAGCTGTGCGAGTTTTGTATTCGATTGGTTTTCAGAGAGTTGAAATTCTCCCACAAGTTGTGGGAGTTTTTTGAGCGCATCTGAGTAGAACTGATACCACTGCTTCATCCTCCATAAATTCGTAGTGCTGAATCCCTTTGATTCTGGAAATGCTGCCTGAAGATCCATACTGACTTGTTCAACAACACCGGAGCCCCATTTCTCTTCAGCTTTGCGAATAACAAGGTCCCTGCCCAGTTGCCAGTTGAATAGCAGTTGTTCAGCATTAACTTTTACGGCAGCCTTGATCTGTGCTCTGCGGTATCTGGATTTCAGTTCTTCAATCCAGCATATATAGTCTTTGTCGATGTTCACATCGTGAATCTTTACGACGGTTGGAGTACTATTGTCCATATTCTTGATTCTTATAGTTTCGGAATGAGGTTGACGGCCTTGCGCTTGCTTTCATCAACGATTTTGGCGTAGATTTGGGTAGTACGGATGTTGGAGTGGCCAAGCAGTTTTGAGACTGTGTACAGGTCGGCAGCCATATCTTCGCAGTAGGTCAGGAAATTGAGCTTCCTCGTCCTGTTACGGTCCTTGAAGCCGAATTCTCTGTTCTGGATGTCTATGATGTATTGGGCTTTGATGGCGTTGGCAAGACGTAGCTGTTCTTTGTTCCACATCTTGTTTTCCCTGGAGGTGTCCTGGCGAAGATAGAGGTTCAGGAACTTGTATTCCCTTATGCCATTTACATAGCAGTCAAGGTAGATGGACTGGTTGCCATCTTTGAGCTGCTTGAACCGTAATTTTATCGGTTCCTTGATTGAGCCATCTTCTCCTTTTCTGTTCATTTTCAAT
>JAQXKS010000018.1 GCA_029010575.1 Bacteroidales bacterium
TTTCATATAGCATAGATAATTCTTATGAAAATGGCTGGTCCAGAATTTTTGCCTGCATTAACGGGTTATGGATAGATGATCAGGAGTTTTTCCATTTCGGTATGTCTCCGACTGCAGGTTACCGTGATGAGCCGCTATGTATTACAGATGGCTGTGGAAATGACAGACGTTTTACATTCGGAGAGTCCATACAGCCTTCGTTCTGGAATAAGTATAACAAGGACGGTATTATCCATGATGAGAATACTTCCAAATATCACGTTTATATTACTTGGCAGGAGCTGCAGATGATGACAGATATGGGAAATGCTGTCTATTGGCACGATGTATCTCCTGAGAAATGGTCGCAGCAGGACCCCTCAGAGATTGTTGAAGGATTTAGCTCTGATTATGACAAGACCTTCTCGAAGATAGGGTATAGGATGAAGACCCTCGCACAGCCTAATGGAAACCAATACTATGTTGAGGCTGCCATGTTGAGTCCTCTGGTCTGTTTGGTAAGGGTAACGGGCAACAGTTATACTGATATCTGTTTTGACGACAATCCATCTCTTTACAAGGTCTCTGTCTTTGGAGGAAATAGTAATGCAACAAATGAAGAAAAACTCAATGAACTCTCTTGTCAGGCATCGAGCGACCATCCTTTCCTGGTAAGTAAGTTCTCCCACCGACCCAATGAGGATGAAGTCGAGTTTCTCCGTACAGTTGCCAGGCTTTATGGCAAGGAGGGGGCTGATAATATTTGGGTCGCTTCGTATGATGAGTTGTATGATTATTCACTCCTGAGAAACAGTGTCACGATATCCTCTTTCGTGGAGGGATATTTCAAGGTATTCGAGGTAACAGTACCTCAAGAGGTGAATGTAATGAACAATGAGCTCTCTTTTGTAATCTCCGGTGGTGCTGAAGTCGCCCAGAGGTGCTCGGATAATCTCTACGGATTTTCAAGTGCTCTCAGGGATGATGGGACAGTACTGGTTAACTGTAACTTCGGCAGCAGGTGCTATGATCTGGCCCTCAAGTATGTCTCCTTATATGAACAGACAAGAAACGAATATTACAAAAATTTCGCTGATTATCTGGTCTCTCTTCTGAGGGATGATCTGCAGGCGGAATTGAAGGGACGTATTGATGATGTTCACGAACCTACAATGGAGGAGATGCCGCTTGAAGGGGAGTACTCTTTGATACAGATGCCGGATTACATCAGACTATACGACGGGTACTCTTTTGTCATCTCTTACGAGTGATTACCTGATGGAGATAACTGTAACGCCATTTTCTGCAGGGGCCCAGCGGCAACGCATGGCGAATGTCTCATCGATCTCTTTGCGTAGTGCATCTTTGAGAATACCGTCTCCCACTCCGTGAATCACGACTATCTTCATTCCCCTGTGTTTTAGGTTGCTTCGGAGCACATGTTTGAAATATTCAAGCTGGAAAGGAAGCTCAAATCCTTTCGGGGCATCTATCCCTCCGGGGATTTTGTCGATGTGCAGGTCTATGGTGATGGTGTCAGGCAATGGTGACTGAACAGATGTGTTGCTCTCTCTATTGACTGCTTTTGATCTGCCCGCCCTGGATGAGCTTAATGAATATTCAAGCATCCTGTCCTGTTCGGGATCATTTACGATGAACTCGTGCATTCTCATCGGGATAATCAGCCCGTCCAGCTCTATGTCTGCATGGTCCCGATAGACCTTTCGGATGATGCCTTTGTCGTTTGAGTCCATCAATGTGACACGCATCCCTTCGCACAGAGTCATGCTCTTATCGGGAGAATTCCTTTTATTAACCAATTTATCAGAAGCCATCACCATCTTTTTACTCTCATTTGCACTATCATTAGCAAAGATAGAGATTAATTGTTACTTTTGTGTAGAGAAGTTATTAACAATGGCGCGTAAAAATTGTTAATAACTTGTTAATACATTGTTAAGAGTTTTCTTGGATTTTAGCATATGAGATTGGTAATACAAAGAGTATCAAGTGCATCAGTTTCTGTTGGAGGGGAGTGTGTGAGCTCTGTCGGAAAGGGCTTGCTGGTGTTGGTGGGTGTTGAAAAAGACGATACCTTACAGGAGTGTCAATGGCTGGTCAACAAATGTGCAGGGCTGAGGATTTTCGATGATGCTGATGGTGTAATGAACAAGAGTGTTGCGGATATTGGTGGTGATGTGATAGCTGTCTCTCAGTTTACCCTTACTGCCTCTACCAGAAAGGGGAATCGTCCCTCTTATATCAGGGCTGCCGGTCATGAACTTGCTGTTCCCATGTATGAATCTTTCTGCCAGGAGCTTTCCAAAGTGCTTGGGAAGCCTGTCGGCAGGGGAGTGTTCGGTGCAGATATGCAGGTCTCTTTGGTCAATGACGGACCTGTCACCATTATTATAGATTCCAGAATCAAAGAATAGTTCAGACAGTTATGACTATACAGCAGATGGAGTATATAGTGGCTCTCGATAATTATAGGCACTTCGTCAAGGCAGCTCAATCGTGCGGTGTCTCTCAGTCGACGCTCAGTACGCTACTTAAGAAGCTTGAAGAGGAGCTGGATGTCGTTATATTCGACAGGGAGTCATATCCCATGAAACCTACGGAGGTAGGAAAGGAGATTATTGCCCAGGCGAGGGTGGTGTTGTATAATATCAATCAGCTCAAGCAGATATCACTCACACAGAGGGAATCGGTAAGTGGTATAGTCAAACTTGCGGTTATCCCCACAGTCGCCTCATATGTTATTCCCAAGCTGTTTGCTAGTTTGAACAGGATTTCTCCTGAAATTCATCCTGTCATTCTGGAACTTCAGACTGATGAAATAGCAGAGAAACTTTGCCGAGCGGAGATAGAGATGGCCATAATGGCTACTCCTCTGAACAATTCTAATCTCCTGGAAATACCTCTTTACTATGAAAGGCTGGTGGCATACATCTCTCCTTGCGACCCTATATATAATAAAGAGGTTATAGAGAGTAAAGACCTTCCTTCTGAGAGGTTATGGATGCTCAAGGATGGGCATTGTCTGAGAGATCAAGTGGCTAACTTATGTGATAGGAAATCAGGTCACAATGCATGTTTCGAAGCCGGAAGTATTGACACTCTGATTAATATTGTCGATGAGAACGGTGGATATACTGTTATACCGGAACTTCATATTGCACTGCTGAATGATAATCAGCAGCGCAATATAAGACCTTTAGTATCTCCGGAGCCTGTAAGGGAAATATCTCTGGTAATCAGGCATGATTATGTGCGTGAGCGTCTTCTTAATGTGATCTCTTCCGCCATTCGGAGTTTCATACCTGAACATATGGTGGATACCAGGCTTAAGAAGTTTGCAATCAGGTTGTAACTTGATTCGGGATTCTATAATCTGGATCTGAGTATCTCTTCTGTCTTTTGCGGAGTAATGGTTCCGTTCTCTCCCAGATTCCAGTTCCATTCTGTGAAACGTCTGTGGATGAATTCTATTGTCTCTTCACCTATACCGTAGTCAGAGAGTCTTGTCTTGACTCCTAGTGAGTTGAAGAATTGTTCAGTTCGGGCGATAGCCTTGTCTATGATTTCATCTGTTGTACCTTCCGTGATATTCCAGATTCTGGATGCGTACTGAAGCAGTTTCGCCTCTTTTTCGCGACGCATTACATCCATTGTTCCTTCCCACACTATTGCAAGTGTGACTCCATGGTCAAGTCCGTGAAGGGCTGTCAGTTCGTGACCTATCCTGTGTGTTGCCCAGTCTTCATCGACTCCCATTGCCAGGAAGCCGTTGAGCCCCATTGTTGCGCTCATCATAAAGTCTGCGCAGTCATCGTAAGAGGGTTTTTCCGCTGACATGAGTCCCGGAGCTTTCTCGATCAGTGTGAGAAGCACTCCTTCGGCGAATCTGTCCATTACGGCGGGACTGGAAGCAGTGGTCAGGTACTGTTCTGTGGTATGGATGAATGTGTCGATTATTCCGTTGGCAATCTGTCGCTTGGGAAGTGAGTAAATGGCTGTGGGGTCAAGTATCGAGAAACATGGAAATCCTTCTGGATTATGAAATGAGAGTTTCTCTTTTATAGCTCTTCTGGAGATTACAGCTCCGCAGTTCATTTCCGAGCCTGTTGCCGGAAGTGTCAGCACTGTGCCGAATGGTTTGGCTGCCGGAACTTTTGCTTTTCCTATGATGAAGTCCCATGGGTCTCCTTCGTAATTCATGCCTGCAGCTATGAATTTGGTTCCGTCTATTATCGAGCCACCTCCTACTGCCAGAATGAAATCGATCTTTTCTTTTTTACCTAACTCGATTGCCCTCAGGAGTGTATCGTAGTCAGGATTTGCCTCTATTCCGGGAAATTCTATTACTGTGCACCCTTTCAATGCCGCCATTACTTGGTCGTAGATTCCGTTGCGCTTGATGGAACCACCGCCATAGGTCATCAAGACTTTGGTTGCGGGTTTTATCTCTTTGGATAGCGAGGCAATCATGCCCTCTCCGAAGTATATCTTAACTGGATTTTTGAAAATAAAGTTGTTCATCTCTTTTTTAATTACTTATGTCAACTGTATCAGCAAATATAGTTATTTTCTTTTAGAATCTCTATCTTTGTACTAATGTAATGAAATGCTAACCTATGATACAGAGAGTTATGTTAGATGAAAATGATATAGAACGATTTATTGAAGCTCAGGATATTCCATTTTTTTGTGGATATAACCAGGCGTTGGAAGAGGTAAGAGAAGGCGAGAAAATTAATCATTGGATATGGTATATTTTTCCCCAACTGCGCAGCATGGCAGGTAGTGAAAAGGGGTACTACTACGGAATAGCTGACATAGATGAGGCTGTTCGCTATCTTCGCCATGATATTTTAGGATCCAGAATTCGTGAAATTACCATGGCTCTGCTGGAACATAAGGGAAAAACTGCCTTGTCAATATTCGGAGAGATTGATGCAGTGAAGGTTTTTTCGAGTATGACGATGTTTGACTATCTCTCGCCTAATGATATCTTTGGTGAAGTTCTGGACTCTTTTTATGAAGGTGAGCGTTGTAATATTACACTCAAAGAGTTGCAGCAATAATCAAGTGTTTAGCTACAAGAAGTCTTGCATATGTCAAAGAGGCTGCAAATTGCAATGTCTGCAATCTGTAGCCTCTTTTTTATATACAGAATGATGATGTTACAAGTCGTATTTGCCTTCCATTATGTCATCAAGGATGGTTACACATTTGCTTGCGTCAGAATCCGCTCCATCCTTGGTAAGTTCTATAACGTCGCTTCTGTAGAGCTTTGTTTTATTTCCCTGAGCGTCTATTGCCATAGCTCCAACGATTATCTTCATGTTATATGATGCCATGAATACGTTGGCTTTTCCCTGTTTTCCAAGAAGCTGGATAAGGCGTAGGACGTCGTCGTCAGTGATGTTTTCCACTCCTTGAGTTGCATCTATGATGGCGTAGTACAGCTCTGTTGCTGAGCCTTCGGGCTTATCTTCTATGACGATGGGGAAGAGGATATCGTAGCTACCGAAGCCTGCCATTTCATAAAATGGAGCAAGAGCTATTACGTCAGCCGAGTTATAATAACTTTCGTGATGTACCTTGATGGAGAATGTCTCTTCTGCTTCTTCTTCACCGGCTTCCTGTGCTATTTTGATCACTGCATCAGCGGCGTCAGGGTATGTGAGTACTATTGAGTATTCTCTGGCAAGGGTGGTGGTGTTCTTGTCAACTGTTACGGTAAACTTGCCCTCTTTGGCTTCGTCACAGTTCACAGAGAGTATCCATTCTGGTATTTCATTGGATTCGTATTTGAGAAATACCTCTTCTACAGGGTTTTGGATAGAGAATCCTGCTGAAAGTGTACCACCTTCATTTGTGAAGGAGAGTTCGCTTGTTTCAAGTGTGATAACAGGTTTTTCCTTGGTCGTTTCGTTCTTGTTGCAAGATACACTCGCAATAAGTGCGATTGACGATAAGAGTACCGAAATTAATAGTCTTTTAACTTTCATGTTGTTGCTCTAAATATTAGTTGTTACTGATTTAATGCAAAGATATAATAAAAAGGGCCTATGATAAAACCATAGACCCTTTTTAAAAAAATATCTCTGATTTATTTTGAAAGTTCCACAACTGTGGGCTTAACCATGTTCTTGGGGTTGAGGATGATATCAAGGTCTTTCTTGGTAAGGAGACCGCTTTCGAGAACGAGATCATAAACGCTTCCGCCTGTTTCGAGAGCCTTCTTTGCCAAGTCGCTGCAGTTCTGGTATCCGATGTAGGGCTTGAGAGCTGTGATGATTCCGATACTGTGTTTTACCATCTCTTCACAACGTGCCTTGTTGGCTGTGATTCCTTCTATGCACTCTATGCGGAGGGTGTCAAATGCTCTGCTAAGCCATGTAGCTGATTCAACGAGTGATTCGATCAGTACAGGTTCCATAACGTTGAGCTCGAGCTGTGCAGCTTCAGCTGCCATTGTCACTGTCATGTCGTTTCCGATAACCTTGAAGCACACCTGGTTTACTACTTCGGGGATAACAGGATTTACTTTACCGGGCATAATAGAAGAACCGGGCTGTTTGGGAGGAAGGTTGATCTCCTGGAGACCTGTACGGGGACCTGAACCCATAAGACGAAGGTCATTACAGATCTTTGACAGACGGATTGCACATGACTTCAAAGCCGAAGAGTATGCTACCATTGATGATGTGTCATGGGTTGCTTCAACGAGGTTGCGTGCAAGCTTCATGTTCAGACCTGAGATTTCGCGGATGAATTCATCGCAATATTCTGCGTATCCGGGTTCGGCTGTGATACCTGTTCCGATTGCAGTAGCGCCCATGTTGTGTATGAGAAGTTCATCTGCAGCTTTCTTGATGCGTGTATATTCGTGTCTCATTGCATCAGCGAATGCTCCAAAACTCTGACCAAGTGTCATAGGTACTGCATCCTGGAGCTGAGTGCGTCCCATTTTGATGATGTTTGCAAATGCTCTCTTCTTTTCTTCGAAGGACTTGATGAGTGTATCGAGTGTTTTGAGTACTCTTTCGTTGAGGAAATAGATGCCAAGGTGCATTGCAACAGGGTATGCATCGTTGGTAGACTGTGCCATGTTCACATGGTCGTTGGGGTGAACGACTGTATATTCTCCGTGCTGTTTGCCCAAAATTTCAAGTGCTCTGTTGGCAATTACTTCGTTAGCATTCATATTTGCACTGGTTCCTGCTCCACCCTGAATCATATCTATGGGGAAGTGTTCACAGTGTTTGCCGTCGATAAGCTCCTGACATGCTTCCACGATTGCATCCTTTACTTCGTCAGATACGAGTCCGAGCTTATGGTTAGCCTTGATTGCAGCCATTTTGACGATACCGAATCCCTTGATGAATTCAGGATAGTCGCTCAAGTGGTAGTTGCTGATATCGAAGTTTTCAAGGCATCTGAGAGTCTGGATGCCAAAGAGTGCTTCTTCGGGTACTTCTTTGTAACCTAATAAGTCGTGTTCTGTACGAGTACGTCCTGATACAGGAAATTTCAAATTAACCATTGTATTTTTTTCTATTATTTATTGTTTATAAAAAGAGTTTGTCAACTTTGCTTATTGAGTCCGGACTGGCAAATACTACTACCTGGTCGTATGGCCTGATTATAGTTTCGCCGTCCGCAATGAAACTTTCACCGCCTCTGATGTACCCTCCGATGATGGCATCTTCGGGAAGGTTGAGGTTCTTGAGTTTGTCGGTAGTGATTTTGCTGTCGGTATTGACGATAAATTCAAGTACCTCCGCATCAGTACCTGTGAGGACCTTGATTGATCTGACTTTATTCGAGAGGGTGAATCGGAATATTCGTCCTGCTGTGATGAGTTTCTTGTTTATTACACAGTCTATACCCATCTCTTCAGCCAGTTTGATATACTCAAAGTTCTCGACTTCTGCTATGACTCTTCGCACACCCATCCTCTTGGCTACTACACATGAAAGGATGTTGGTTTCGGAGTTGCTGGTGACCGCTATGAAGGCATCTGCCGATTTGATTCCCTCATCCACCAGCAGATCGGAGTTTCTGCCGTCTCCGTTAATGACAAGAGTCCTGTCCAGGATTTCAGAGAGATCTTCGCATCTGCTTCCCTTGATCTCTATAAGTTTTACAGATTCAACATGCTTTTCTATGGAGTGTGCCACCATCTCTCCGATACGTCCCCCACCGAGAATCATAATATTCTTCATGTGAAGTCTCTCTCTTCCAGATAGTGCCACAGCTCTCTCTATACCCTCTTTCTTGGTAATGATGTAGACCTGGTCATTGAGCTTGAAGCGTGTATCCTTGCGGGGAATGATAGTCTGAGAATCCCTGGATATGGCGACAGAACGGAGCAGCCCTCCCGCTTGTGTCTTGAGTTCATTGACTGTTTTGTCTATCATGGGAGATCCCTCTGCCAGTCTGAAAACCACCATCTGAAGTTTCCCGTGCGAGTAGGTCATAAACTCGGAGGCGGCATTCTGCTTCAGGAGACTGATGATTTCGTTGGCTGCTACCTTTTCGGGGTAAAAGAGCGAGTCTATACCCAATTCGGTGAAGAGGAGTTTGTTGTCGTTCTTCTGGTATTCTTCGTTGTTGATGCGTGCAGTTACCTTTTTGGCACCCAGTTTTTTCGCAAGAATGGCTGCTACGATGTTTACATCCTGTTCCTGTTCCGGGTTAACTGCTATGAAGAGGTCTGCAGATGCGACACCGGCTTTGACAAGTGTGCTGATGGATGTGGGCTTTCCTTCAATGGTGACCACATCGCACTCCTGAGCCAGCTTGTCCAGATTTTCAGCGTCAGCACTAACGACAGTAATGTCGTGTCTGTCATAACTGAGCATCTTTGCCAAGTGGCTGCCGATTTCTCCTGCACCTGCAATTACAATCCTCATGATAGTATCTTATCCTTTATATTTTCTATAGAGTGCTGTATTTCCTTCCGTACTCAAGCATCTGTTCGAGGTAGTTGTCAGGATATGAAATGGTATAATCCACTACCTTGCCATTTTCAGTCACAGGGGTGATTTCAGGGTTCATGAAACCGCCGTAGGGCTTGAGTCCGAGTTCTTTGTAGCGCTCGAGAACCTCTTTGTGGAGATCGTAGTCGAGCTTGATTCCGTAATTTTCAACAAGGCTCTTTCCTGCTTCGAAGTCTCCTTCAGACTTGATTCTCTGTATCTCAGCTAGAAGATCCCCGAAGAGTTCACGGAGTCTGAGATAGTCGTTTATCACGAAATATGTCTTTCCGTCCCTTATCTTCTTTTCGATGACCTTGTGCTCGCTGCCCTTTTCGAAACACCATTTGGCTATGAGCTGGCGATTCTGCATGTGGGCCTGTGTAAGATTTTTGCCCAGATCGATTCTGACCTGTTGAGTGAAGATACCGTTACGGATGTAGTTATCATATTCAGCCTTGTATGCCTGGTCATTGGGCAGGATTCCCAAATCCACCATACGCTTGTCTGCTATGTAGTAGAGGGCGAAAAGGTCTGCTCTTGCCTCTTCGAGTGTCGAACTGTATTCCCCGAGTGCATTGGGAGAGACACCGGGAAGGAGCTGGCCTGAACCGTGACCCAGACATTCGTGGAGATCGGTGTGCAGATTGTCAGCCAGAGCGCCGAATTCCTTGGCTCTTCTGATTTCCGCTTCGTCCCATGCAAATTCCGAAAGCAGGCTCTTGGGTGATTCGAGAGCGGCAAGTGAATATGCGTTTGATATATTTTCTATGGTTACCGATTTTGAACCATACTCTTTTCTGATCCAGTTTGCGTTGGGAAGGTTAATTCCTAATGGAGAGGCCGGATAGCAGTCGCCGCCCAAGGTCACTGCAGTGATAACTTTCGCAGAGACTCCGGTTACCTCTTTCTTCTTGAACCTGGAATCGACAGGTGAATGATCTTCAAACCACTGGGCATCTGCTGAGATAATCTCTGTTCTTTTGGAAGATGTGATATTCTTGAAGTTCACAAGTGCTTCCCATGATGCCTTTATTCCCAGCGGATCTCCGTATGATTCAATGAATCCATTCACAAAGTCAATATTCGAATGTGTATCTTTCACCCATTCTATATTATATTCGTCCCATGTCTTAAGATCTGCTGTCCTGTAGTAGCTAACCAAAAGGTCTATGCATCTCTTCTGCTCGTCGTTTTCTGCATATTCCCTCGCTTTTTCGAGCTCTTCGACTACCTTTTCGAGTGCAGCGCCATAGAGCCCGCCGATTTTGTATGGCTCTTCGACCAGCTTATTACCCTTCTTTACCAAGCGGCTGTTAAGTCCGTATGAAAGAGGTCTTTCGTCTGATGGCTTTTCCATGTCAGAGTAGAATTTGAGGGCCTCTTCCCTTGTCACTCCTCTATAGTAGTCAGAGGCGCTTCCCATGAGGATGTCTTCGCGAGTCCCGGTATATCTCTTCTGGAGGTATTTATCAGCAGAGAAGATTATCTGTGCAATGTTTCTTGCTTTCTGTTCATCTACACGGCTGGCAATGGCTGTTTCAATGAAATATTTTTCGGAGCAGCCAGGGATGATCTTGTCTTCTGCATAGTGGTGGTGTATGCCGTTGCTGAAGAATACTCTCTTGGCGTAGACCAGGAGATTCTGATACTCTTCAGAGGTCTTGTCTCCGTTGTAGTTTTCCAGTATCTGTTCGAGCACTTTTCTGATTTCGAGGTTATATTCGAAATTCTGTGCCCAAAGGATATCCCTTCCGTATTTGGCAGCTTCCCCCAGATGGTAGATGTATTCTTTCTGCTCAAGAGTAAGGTCTTCCCAGCCTGGAACGCGGAAACGCATTACTTTGATATCGGCAAATTCGTCAACAAGGTACTTGAAGTTATCTTCTGTCTGTTTACATTCTGTACAACATGAGGGCGCCAGTGTCATAAATGCGCCTGTCAGTCCGATTATAGCAAGATGTTTTCTCATATCAGTTGAATATTTTTTTAAGGAGTGTCAATATGTTTTCAATAATTGTGTATTGAATCTTGTTCTCTTGTGAGTCGATGGCAATTTTAACTATTTCTTTTTTCATCCTAAGGTCTCTGGCATCTGTCACGACCCCTTCTCCCAGCATCTGGTCTGCAAAGGCCCTGATAAAGATGTTTTTCATGAATCTCTTTCGACAAAGAATCAATACAATAATCAGAAGCAGTACCAAGGCAGCACTGCACAGTAATCCGATAATGGTACTGCCGGTAAGATTGCCTATGAACAATGCAAAGGCAGTAGCGAGGAAACCGATGACCAGACCGCATAAAATGAAAATCAGCAAAAACAGAAGCATTTTGCTGAGGATTCCGGAAAGTGATTCTATACCCGAGAGTTTGAGCTCCTCCACCTTGAGGTCGGCGTATTGCCTTAGAGAATCTGAAAACCGGGAATTTGATTCGTTGCTACTCATTATCTCCGACCTCCATTTCGGTTTTTTCTTCATCCGTGATACCGCATCCGGAACTGAGGATTTCCTTGATTTTGGACCTAACCTCTTCCCCTTTTTCGGTGGTGTAGAGCCATGTAAGACCTGCTCCTATCATTGCTCCGGCAAGAAATGTAAATAATTTTCCGCTTCTCATTGTTGAAAAAATATTATCTACAAATGTAACAATTTATTCTATATTTGTCCCAAATTAGTTAACAATATGTTTATGAATAGGTGTTTTTCACTGATTTTCGCCCTTTTGACCATGATTGGTGGTGTAATGGCTACATCTTCCTGCTCGATGTTGCCGGGACGTTCTTCGGATACTATGGTGATTATATATATAGCAGCTGACAATAATCTGGCATCTTCCGCCATGGCGGATATTCAGGAGATTGTTGACGGTTATGTGCCGGATTACTGTGAGCCCGGAGAGAGGGGTAATGTCCTCCTTCTTTTCGTAGATCTGCCAAGTTCCGAACCTCAGCTTATTAGACTTTATAAAGATAGATATGGCGTGGTAAACAAGGAGGTCCTTCATGTATATGACGAGGAACAATATTTAAGCTCAGACCCCAATACACTTAACGAAGTACTCTACTACTCACATAGCCTTTTCCCTACCGAACACAACGGACTGATCCTTTGGTCTCACGGTACCGGATGGCTTCCTGATGGATTCTATTCCCATCCGGTTACAGATGGTGAAGATGGCTCTGTGGTGAGTCTGGGCATGAAGGAAGACCCTTTCAGAGATTATGTAAAGTCATTCGGAGTGGATGGTGGTGGCAGGGAGATGGAGATTACCGATCTTGTGAAGGCTCTGCCGATAGATTATGATTTCATTCTTTTCGATGCCTGTTTTATGGGAGGAATCGAGGTAGCATACGAACTCAGGAACAAGTGTGACTTCTTTATAGGATCTGCAGCTGAGGTTCTGGTAGGAGGTTTCCCTTACAATGAGATTATGGAGAATCTTTTCAGGGGAGGGGAAAGCAACTATGGAAGGGTATGCAAGTCATATTATGATTACTACAATTCCAGAAATCTTGGAGCTACCGTCTCTTTGGTAAGGTGTGAACATCTCGAAAGGCTTGCCAAGTCTGTGGCGCAGGTAATGGAGACAAGAGCTGATATGATACCCACATTGGATATGTCGCAGGTTCAGGGTTTCTTCAGGTACGATGACAAATGGTTCTACGATCTGGGGTCATTGATGGAACAGATCTCTTCTGTGGGTCAGCTTGAGCAGATAAAGAAGAATCTGTCGGAGAGTGTCAAATATAAGTATGCCACTGATGCCTATTATATAAATGGTTTCAACTTTTTCGACATAAAAACATTTTCGGGACTGAGCACTTATGCACCCAATCCCGAAAACGGATATCTTGCCTCCCATTACCGGAATCTCTCCTGGAATAGGGCGGTTCACATGATAGAGTAGTGACTATTTGTCACCGAAGAATCTCTTGTAAAGACCTTCGAAAGCCTGTCCGTGACGAGCTTCGTCCTTGCACATTTCGTGTACTGTGTCGTGGATTGCATCAAGGTTGAGCTGTTTTGCCTTGGTAGCAATTCTCTTCTTGTCCTGACATGCACCGGCTTCAGCTTCCATTCTCTTCTTGAGGTTGGTCTTGGTGTCCCATACTACTTCTCCGAGAAGTTCAGCGAATTTTGCTGCATGTTCTGCTTCTTCATAAGCTATTCTCTTATAAGCTTCAGCAACTTCAGGGTAGCCTTCTCTGTCGGCCTGTCTGCTCATGGCCAGATACATTCCTACCTCTGTGCACTCTCCGGTGAAATGTGCCTTAAGTCCTTCAAGAATCTCTTCATCGCAGCCTTTAGCCACTCCGATTTTATGTTCATCAGCCCATGTAAGAGCGTTAGGCTGTTCGGTGATTTCAATAAATTTTTCAGCGGGAACCTTGCAAAGAGGACATCTTTCAGGAGCTGAATCTCCTGTGTGTACATATCCGCAGACTGTACATCTCCATTTTCTTTCCATAACTGTATTATTTAAAAGTTGTTAAATGTTGTTGTAAAAATTTGCACGAATATACAAAAAAATATACATTTGCGACCTCAAAAAGAAAAACTTTTTGGTGCAATGGGGTCAGGAAAGCCCTGACTGAGTAACACATTTTTAATTTAATAAGATGAAACACATTAGTTTGAATGGTGTAGTCAGAACCAAAGGAAAGAAATCTGACATCAAAGCTATCAGAAGAAATGGAGAGGTTCCCTGTATTCTCTATGGAGCAGGTGTTGAAAACATTATGTTTTCGGTAAGTGAAAAGGAACTCAAGGCCCTTACTCATACTCCCAACAGCTATCTCGTAGACCTCTGCATTGATGGCAAGACATATCTTGCAGTTATGCACGCTCTCCAGTTCCATCCTGTAACTGACGCTACCATCCATGTTGACTTCCTTGCAATCTCTGAAGACAAACCTGTAACCATCGCAGTTCCTCTCAATATCTTCGGTAACTGTATCGGTGTAAGACAGGGTGGTAAACTCCTTGTTGAATCAAGAAAGATCAAGATTTCAGCACTTCCTGCAAATCTTCCTGATGTTCTCGATATCGACATCACCGACCTGAACCTTGGCAAACAGATCGTAGCCGGTGACCTTAAGTATGAAGGTGTTACCATCGTAAGTCCCAAGACTACAGGTGTATGTTCAGTTAAACATACCCGTGCTTCACAGTCCGCTGCTAAGGAAAAATAATCTCTGTCAGTGAATGAAATACCTAGTGGCAGGTTTAGGCAACATCGGTTACGAGTATGAAGATACCCGTCACAATGTAGGCTTTTCTGTATTGGATGTCTGGGCTCAGGCATCCAATACTGCTTTTAAGACAGATCGTTACGGAGATATTGCCGAAGTGAAGTTCAAGGGCAGGACATTTGTTCTGCTTAAACCCTCCACATACATGAATCTTAGTGGTAAAGCTGTTTCATACTGGCTTAACAAACTCTCTATTCCCGTAGACCATCTCATGGTGATAGTAGATGACATGGCTTTGCCTATCGGTACGATAAGAATCAGGAAAGGTGGTAGTGCCGGTGGTCATAACGGTCTTGCAAATATAGCGCAGATGCTCGGCACCGAGGCTTATCCCAGACTTCGTGTCGGCATCGGTTCGCATATAGGATTCGGCTCTCAGGTGGATTTCGTTCTTGGAAAATGGACACCGGAGCAGAAAGAGGCTCTTGTCCCTGTAAAGGAAAGGGCTATAGAGGCTGTAAAGGCATTTGCATTTGAAGGAATCGACAGGGCTATGAACCGTTTCAATAAATCGTCTGAAAAGGAAAAGAAAGAGGCTACTGCTCCCGGACAATAAAAATCTCCTCGTCCTTTTCGTGAAAATAGTAGTTTTCTCTGGCAAATTTCTCAAGGGAGTCTCTGTCGTATGAGAGTTCCTTGATTTTTTTATCCAATTCCACTATATCCTTCCTGTACTGTTTCATTACCCTCTCTTGACGATATTTGTCTATGGACAGGTCAATGAACCTTATGATGCTGTTTTTGTCAATGAATGTGATGATGATGACAAATGCAAAGGTTACAATGAAGTACTTGTTCTTTAATATGTGAAGAATCCTTTTCAATTTTCAGGTAAAATAGGGTTTTGTTTTCTATATTTGTCATCACAAATATAATTGTTTTTTCAATTGCAATGTAAAAATGACAAAATATCTGTCATATGCCCTTCCCTCTGTGGGTGAGAGTATTCTGATGTCCCTGCTGATTGGGGCCGGACTCTCTCTCTCTCCGGGAGATTTCCAACTGATGGGGTATCTCCTTCCTCTTTGTTACTGTATCTTCTTGGGAGTAAGGAGATCTTCCCAGAGTGGTGTCTCTCCTGTCCCTATAGAGAATAGCAGGACAGGACGATATTCAGTAGGTGCATACATAGCGGTGATGACAGTGCTGCTGTGCTGCTGTTTTGTCATTCTCGAGGCAATGCCTCAGGTTCCGGCTCCTGAGTGGTATGACCGATATCTGAAGCAGCTTAGGGAGTCTGCGCTATTGCCAACAATTCTGACTACAGTTATAGCCGCTCCTGTGCTCGAAGAGTTCTTCTGCCGAGGAGTTATACTGCGTGGTCTTTTGACCCATCTGAATCCTTCGCTGGCGGTAATAATCTCTTCAGCTCTCTTTGCAGCGCTCCATCTGAGTCTGTTTCAGGCTATACCGGCTATGCTGATGGGACTGTTTTTCGGATGGGTATATTACAAGACCCATTCACTGATAACCACCACTGTAATGCACATTATCAACAATGCAATCTCGCTCTATATGCTTTTTAATACAGAACAGCCGGCCGGTGGTGTGGAGGCAGATGGTATGATATGGAGCCAGTGGTGGCCCTATGTATTGATGGTGGCTGTAGCTATTGCACTTTTTGTCTTTTATGGCAGACAAATCAACAAGAATATAATTTCGGATTTCAAATTACAGAATAATGAAAAAGACAATCTATCCCTATAAATTTGTCCCGGTTCTCAAGGAGAGAGTCTGGGGAGGAAACAAGCTTGTCAATGAGTATGGCAAGCAGACAGATATTAAAGGCCCGATAGGAGAGAGTTGGGAACTCAGCGGCTTCGAGGATGACAGTTCGGTGGTGGCTCAGGGATATATGGAGGGCAATCCCATTTATGACATTATCGAGACTTATATGGATGAAATAGTAGGTGAGGACAACTACAAGCGCTTCGGCAATGAGTTCCCCCTTCTGGTGAAACTTCTGGATATTCAGGAACGTCTTTCCCTACAGGTGCATCCGGATGATGAAACCGCCTTTGACAGGCATAACTCGTGGGGCAAGAGTGAAGCGTGGTACATTCTTGATGCAGATCCCGGTGCAAAGGTCTATATGGGCTTCAAAAGAGACGTGACTCCTGCTGAATTTATGGAGAGGGCGGCAAATGGGACTCTCGAAGAGATTCTGAATGAATATCCTGTACGCAAGGGCGATTTTTTCTACATTGAGGCAGGTATTGTCCATTCGGCCGGAGGAGGTCTACAGGTAGCGGAGATCCAACAGCTCTCTGACGTAACATACCGTATCTACGACTGGGGAAGGGAACACAACCCTGCTACACGCCGGCAGATGCATCTGGAACTTGCAATTGATTCCATTAATTATTCCAAGTATGATGAGGCAAAGTACCGTATTCCTGCGACTGAACATCATCACGGGCCGTTAACCTCAAACGAACATTTTACCATTCAGGTGTATGACCTGAAAGATATGCTGCACATCTACACCGACAGGTATGAAAGCTTTATCCTCTATATCTGCCTTGAAGGTAAGGCAAAGCTCGACTTTGGCAAAGATGGTGAATATTTCATAAGTAAGGGGGAGGTGATTCTGGTCCCTGCTGCCTCTGCTGATTTTTATTTAAGTGGAATGACTCCTGATGCCAAGGTGATGGAATCATATATCGAAAAGCCGCAGGATCATGACGAATATATCGAAGAGGAAGATGATTGTCACTGCCATGACCAGGAAGGGCATTGTCACGACCACTGCCACGACCATGACTGCTTCGATCATAAATGTAATTTGAGCTGAATATGGATATAGCTGAGAGAGTAGACAAATTCATTTGGGCAATCCGTCTCTTCAAGACAAGAAGTGAAGCTTCGGACGCCTGCAAGAGCGGGAAGGTAAAGGTGAACGGGACAGAGGCAAAGGCGTCAAGAGAGGTTAAGGAGAATGATATCGTACAGGTGAGGAAAGGCAGCGTCCATTTCGAGTACAGGGTCATTATCCCAATCGGTTCAAGGGTAGGTGCCAAGGTCGTGGCTCAGTATGCTGAGGATATCACCCCAGAAGAGGAACGCGCCAAACTGGAGGCTCCGGTCGAGACTATCTTTGTAAAAAGGGACAGAGGGACCGGAAGACCTACCAAAAAGGAGCGTCGTGAGCTTGACCGCCTTATGGAAGAGATTGGATAACAAAGCCTTCTGAAATTTTCATCCCTATTTACAGTAGTAGTCTATCATCCTGTTGATTGCTCTGACGCATACCGGACAGAATCCCTTTGCCTTGTTGGTCTTCATCCTGCAATCGATGTATGGACGAAAGATGCCTTTGGCATTATAGCCGGCTCCTTCGTACACTCCTACAACTTCGCTGTTTGAGTCATTCACAGGGGTAGGGATGGGTGTGGATCTCTCCACCATGTCCTTCCATTTGGAGCCGAAATCGACCATTGTGGTGATGTTGGGTTCCCAAGGTTCTGTTGCCAAGTCGTAGAAGTCTGTGTATGCCACTTCTGATGTGTAGTATTCGTCTGCAAGACCGGCGAAACTGTGACCGAACTCGTGGACGAAGACCTGCAGCGCATATTCGTTGTCGGAGATGCCAAGGGCGTATGAATTGTATATTCCGCAGCCGCCGTATTTCTTGTCATTGACCAGCACGATGATAGCATCGAATGGGGCGCCTGATGCCACATCTGCCATCAGGGTGTGGTCTGTCACAGTGAGGTATCTGTCTACATAGAAGGTGTAGAAGCTGGAGTTGAGGATGGTGTTTCGCCATATATTCTCGTGAGGAATGTCAGTTCCGCTTTCTGCCGAGGGGGCATCCACTGCCCAGATGTTGAAGTCGTCTCTTCTGGATGAATAGGGTTCCATGACAAAGAAATAGTCGAGGAAGGTCCGGCAGTCGTTATGGAATTTCTCCATTTGTTGCTCTGTGTAGCCTTCCGGGATTATCAACAGGTCGACCTTGTGTTTCATTTGGCCATTAACCTCAATTTCTGTCACGGGGTATTGTGAACCGCTCTCTTTCTTGACGTTGTGGTCTTCAGGGTCGGCTATGAAGGAGAATAGTGGAGCGAGCTCCATCGTTGATTTAATTCTTTCGTAAAGTAATACTTCGACTTTGTGCTTGGGACAGGGGAACCAGATGGTCTGTGTAAAACTTTTGGTCAATGTCTGAGCCTGGGGGGTGTCTCTCCACTCTCTGAAGAGGGTGTTGAACCCTTTTGAGTAGATGACTTCTCCCTCGATGGTTCTGACCTGTACGAAGTAGTCTCCGTAACCGAAGGGGTCTATTAGTGAATTTGGCGAGCCGGCCCAAAGTGGTTCTATGCTAATCTCTCTAAGGGAGGCACTCTGGGTCTGTGCATTTCCTGTAAGGATAAGGTCTGCTCTCATTCTCTGCGATGTAAAGTGGTCATTATACTCTACTGCTGCCAGTTCCGCAAAGGGAAGTGACAGCAGCAGGGTAATGAACAATATTCCGAATAATCTGTTCATTTGTATTGTTTTAATGTTATGCTATTTTCCTGTATAGTTGAATGGGGTTATCTCCTTGAGCTCTTGCTTGACTGAGTCACAGATGTCGAGTGTTTCGATGAATCCGTGAAGTGTCTCTACCGATAGGGCCTCTCCTGTGCGGGTGAGCTCCTTGAGTGTTTCATAGGGGTTTGGATATCCCTCTCTACGAAGTATGGTCTGGATTGCCTCTGCTACCACTTCCCAATTATGTTCGAGGTCGTAATAGATTGCCTTTTCGTTGAGGATAAGCTTGTTGAGACCTTTCAGAATAGATTTGAGCGCTATTATTGAGTGTGCTATCGGAACACCTATGTTTCGAAGTACTGTAGAGTCTGTGAGGTCGCGCTGAAGTCTGGACACAGGAAGCTTGGAAGCGAGGAATTCGCATATAGCATTGGCCATCATCAGGTTTCCTTCTGCGTTTTCGAAGTCGATGGGATTCACTTTATGGGGCATTGCCGACGAACCTACCTCTCCTGCCTTGATTTTCTGTTTGAAGTACTCCATTGAGATGTATGTCCAGATGTCACGGCACATGTCTATGAGGATATTGTTGATTCTCTTGATGGCATCGAAGAGTGAAGCGATGTTGTCATAGTGCTCTATTTGGGTGGTGGGATATGATCGTTTCAGACCAAGTCTCTCTTCGACAAATTCCACTGCAAAAGCGTTCCAGTCGATTTGCGGATAGGCTACGAAGTGGGCATTGAAGTTACCTGTTGCACCTCCGAATTTGGCGCTGTAGGGGATGGCAAGCAGCTGCTTCTGCTGCTCCTTGAGTCGGGCTGAGAAGACCTGGAACTCTTTTCCTACTCTGGTCGGGGATGCCGGCTGTCCGTGGGTGTGGGCGAGCATGGGGACATCTTTCCATTGATCGGAGAGTGAATCGATGAGGTTTATCACTTCAAATAGTGAAGGAAGATAGACATCCTGTATTCCCTCCATAAGGCTTAGAGGGACAGAGGTATTGTTGATATCCTGCGATGTGAGGCCGAAATGGATGAATTCCTTGAATTTGGGGTTGATGCCCATTGCATCGAATCTTTTCTTGATGAAGTATTCGACAGCCTTGACATCGTGATTGGTAGTTTTTTCTATCTCCTTGACCTCCATAGCCTCTTCTTCGGTAAGCTCCTGATAGATGGACCTGAGGGACGTAAAGAGTGTGTGGTCAAAATCGGCAAGCTGTGGAAGAGGAATTTGACAGAGTGATATGAAATATTCGATTTCAACTCTTACTCTGTATCTTATAAGTGCAAACTCTGAGTAGTACGACGATAGTTCTTTTACTTGGCGGTAGTACCTGCCATCAATAGGGGAAATGGATGTAAGCATAGATCTTTTATTTTCCTTTTGAATGTGCAAATGTAATAAAAAGAATCTGTTTGCAATTATCTGATTGCTACAGCGGCCGCGACATCATGCACTCTGAGTATGTCCGCTCCCTCTCTGATTGCCTGACGATGTAGCTGGGTAGTGGGTTCAAGAGCCTCTTCAGGAGTGATTCCCAGTTTCTTATAAATGAAACTCTTTCTTGATATGCCTACCAGAATCTTTCTGCCAAGTTCCTTGAACCTATGAAGGTTATCCATAAGTTCGTAGTTCTGTTCCATTGTCTTGGCAAATCCGAATCCAGGGTCGAGAATCCACTCTTTGATTCCTGCCTCACCGGCCTTTCTGTCGAAGTTCCTGAAGTACTGCAGGAGATCTTCTACCAGATTGTCATATTGGCAGAGGCTCTGCATGGTGGACGGGGTTCCCCTTTTGTGCATTGCAATATAGGGCAGCGATAGCTCTCCCACTGTGGGGAGCATTATCGGGTCATCCTCTCCTGCTGAGATATCGTTTACCATGAATGTTCCGTATTTGTCATATACTCTGCGGACTACTGAACTTCTGAATGTATCCACAGAAAATGGTATGCCGCTGAAGTTGTGGGTGTAGAGGTCCAATGCCTTGTCTATTCTTTCCCATTCGGTCTGAGCATCTATGGGGGTGGAACCGGGACGTGTAGAACAGGCTCCGAAATCGATTATGTCAGCACCTTCTCCAACCATAGTTTCCAGTCTTGAGAGAATCTCTTTTTCTGTAAGGGCTCTTGATGCGCTGTAGAATGAATCATCGTCTACGTTGATGATTCCCATAACTTTTACCATAACTTTATTATTTTTGCATTCTATAGTTGTTGAACAAAAGTAGAAAAAAAAAAGGATATGTTGATAGTTATTGAAGGTCTTGACGGCTCCGGCAAGTCGACACAAGTGGCCAAAATCAAAAATTACTTGGCCTCAAAATGCAATGGGAGAGTGAAATACCTTCATTTTCCACGATTTGATGCACCGGTAATCGGAGATATGATTTCCGGTTTTCTTAGGGGAGATTTCGGGTCGATTACAAGTGTTCACCCCAAAATTGTGGCCTATCTCTTTGCACAGGACAGACGCGATGCTTCCGATATGATGAAGAGATGGCTTGATGATGGTGAAGTGGTCTTGCTGGACAGGTATGTCTATTCGAATATCGCTTTCCAATGTGCAAAGCTCTCTCGAAATGAGCAGGCAAATGAACTTGCCGAGTGGATTCGTAAGAGTGAGTATGAGATATTCGATATTCCACGTCCGGACATAAATATCTTTCTCGATGTCCCGGTGAGTTTCGTGGATAGCAGGCTGTCGGACCAAAGAGAGGGGGATGACAGGGAGTATCTAAAAGGGAAAAATGATATTCACGAGGCTGATATGGATTTCCAAAGAAAGGTAAGAGAGGTCTATCTGGACTGCTGTGCTTCTGATTCCTCTTTTATCAGGGTTGACTGTTCGGATTCAAACGGGAATATGATGCCGGCTCAGGATATTTTTGAAAAAATAAGAACTGTAATTGAAGGTTTATGGGCTTTGTAAGGTTTATAATGTTTCTGCTGCGCCTGATCTTCGGGATTACATACGCGATGAGTGGTTTTCTCAAGTTGGTAGATCCTGTAGGAACAGGTCTGTTCGTTACAGAGTATCTCCATACTATGCATCTGGGCTTTCTCTCTTGGAGTGCAACTGGCCTGGGGTTACTCATGTCCGTAGCTGAACTTACGGTGGGACTCTCTATGATTATGTGCATCCGGATGCGCTTTTTCAGCTGGGTCGCATTGGTTATGAGTATTGGATTCACAGTATTGACAGGTGTGGTTGAGCTGCTTGGTGGACTCCCCGACTGTGGCTGTTTCGGTAATGCCATATCAGTCGATACATATACCTCATTTATCAAGAATATATGCTTGACAGTCATTGTTGTACCTATTTTCTTTTTCAGAAAAAGATTTCATCTGGTGGCTCCTGAGGTTGCAGAGTGGGTCTTCATGGGAGTCCACTCGTTAGCCGCACTTGTTTTCGGTATAATTTCATGGATATATGTTCCGATTATTGAGTTTACTGATTTTCAGGTGGGTACGGATATAGACAATCTGTTGGAAAAATCCTTGGATAATAATCGCTTTGAAAACACCTACATCTATTCTAAAGATGGTGTGGAAAAGGAATTTACTATAGATGAAATTCCTGACGAAACTTGGGAGTATGTGGGAGTGAAGGAGGGGGATAACGATGAAAGTTCTCATTTCGATATGACAATAACCACTGCCTCAGGCGAGTATATTTCAAAGACAATTACCAAGAGTGATGAACCATACCTGCTTTTTGCTGCGTTCAGACCTGAGAGACTCTCGGAGAGATACTGGAATAAGATCAGAAGTGCTATTCCTGTCATTGAGGCAGCCGGTGGTCATCCTCTCCTTCTGCTGCCTGAGGGGACCTCTTTTGATTTTGGTGATACATCTCATACAGCCTACTCTGACTACAAGACTCTCATTACAATGGTAAGATCCAACGGAGGTCTCATTTTCGTTGACGATGGGGTGGTCGTTAAGAAACGTACCGGCTTTGTCTTCACGGTTGAGGATTTGATAGGGGATATCGCTGATGACTCAGAGGATATTACAGTCTTTGAGACTATTAGACATAGGCTCGTGTATGAGGTGATTCTGCTATTCCTGTTGGTAGTGATAATTCTTTTCAGGTATATCTGTGGAATTATTTATGGCAAGAAGGGGGTAAGGAATGAAAAGTAAAAGGACTCCGTTTGTAGTAGGGACAATCCTTGTTCTCCTTCTCTTTGCCGCCAATCTGATTTTCGGTTCTGTGGTGATTCCTTTTCGTGAGGTCTTATCAGTACTTTTCACAGGGGAGACTTCCAACCCGTCATGGAAAATTATCATGTTGGAATCGAGGATTCCGTCAGCGATTACATCCATGTTGTGCGGTGCTTCGCTGGCAGTGAGCGGCCTTCTTATGCAGACTCTGTTCCGAAATCCACTTGCAGGTCCATCCATTCTCGGTGTCAATGACGGAGCGAATTTAGGTGTCGCTTTAGTAATGTTCCTTAGCGGAGGAACTATTGTCTCCCTTGCCGGCTATTCGGCTATTATTGCAGCCGCGATTGCAGGGGCATCAGTGATTCTTGCCATAATCCTTTTCTTTTCCGAAAAGGTGAGCGGGAATGTCATGCTGCTGATAATAGGAATAATGGTAGGATATATAGTCTCCTCATTCATCTCCATTCTTAACTACTTTGCGGCAGCGGATAAGGTGCGACAGTTTGTGATGTGGGGAATGGGAAATTTTTCGAGTGTCTCTATGGAGCATCTGCCGCTTATGGCTGTTATTCTGATAGTCGTTCTGTTGTGTTCTTTTCTGCTGATAAAGCCGCTTAATGCGTTTTTGCTGGGAGAAAGGTATGCAGCAAATCTGGGAATCAATATCAGGCGTACAAGGATGATGGTTTTCCTGTCTTCTGGTATCCTGGCGGCTGTAGTAACTGCCTACTGTGGTCCCGTCTCCTTTATAGGGATGGCGGTACCGCATATTGCAAGAATGCTTACAAATACTGCTGACCATCGAATCCTTATGCCAATGACTCTTATTATGGGCGGGGTAACAGCACTGCTGTGCAACCTTTTGACAATTTTGCCAGGAAGTGGCACACTTCTTCCGCTTAATGCCGTTACACCGCTTTTCGGAGCACCTGTAGTAATTTATGTAATTCTGAAAAGAAGAAATAGGTCCGATGAACTCCAATGACAGAATAATACTCTCAGCAGAAAACCTTTCCACCGGTTATAGAAACTCTCGCAAAGAGACTGTGATTCAGAGAAATCTCTCTTTCTCGCTCAGGCGAGGGGAACTTACTTCGCTAATCGGATTGAATGGGTCTGGCAAGTCTACTCTTATCAAGACACTCTGCGGTTTCCTGCCTCCGTTAGAAGGAGAGGTGAAGATCGCAGGGAAAGAGATTTCCCGATATAGTGCCGGAGAGTTTGCCAGGAAAGTGGCCGTGGTGCTGACAGATAAAACATATTCAGGTGCCATTACAGTACGAGAATTGGTAAGTATGGGACGATACCCTCATACCGGATGGCTGGGTAAACTCAGCCATAGGGACAATCTGATAGTCGATGAATCTATGGTCTCTACCGGTGTCTACCATAAGGCCGATTCATTTCTTTCCGACCTTTCCGATGGCCAGAGACAAAGAGCCTTCATTGCCAAGGCCTTGGCCCAACAGGCTCCTGTCATTATTCTGGATGAGCCCACAGCTTTCCTCGATGTGGCAGGAAGAAGTGAGACTCTGTCACTCCTCCACCGGACGGCATCTGATATGGACCTTTCCATATTTCTCTCTATTCATGATATAGACAATGCCCTGATGTATTCAGATAAAATAATGGTAATCAGAGAGTCCTCTCCTATGCTTTTCGATACTCCGGAAAATCTTGTCATGGATGGAAAGATTACTGATTTTTTTGCAGAAAAGGGGCTGTTCTTCAACGAGATGTCTGGACAGATTTCCCATTATAATTCAAGTGACACTGTGCAGGTGGGGATAAAAGGAGATAAACTGACAGCCAGATGGCTCTCAAATGCACTTTTTAGATACGGATTCACCCCGGTTGCACCCAAAAATGGGATAATCTGCTGCAATGCTGTTTCTAAAGAATTGATAGAGGTGTTACTGCCCGAAGGCCGGATGATAACCTATGACTCTATCGGCTCCGCATGCTCTGCTCTAAGGGAAAGAAATATTTCTGGGAGTATCCGGGGAAGAGCTCAGGATGAAAAATGTGAGCCAGATCGTTGAGTATGATCTCCGGATGTAGTGCTATTGTTTCGTAGTAGGGAACTTTAAGTGTGTTACATCCGAAGATTTTTCTGTTGGCAAATGGGGTAAATTTGGCATAGAGAGGATATTCCGCCTTTAGTTCTTCATAACTCAAATTAGTATCTGAGGTATATTTTATCAGCCATATATCTGCATCTATTGCCTGTTCCAGAACCTTCTCGAATGAGAGTTGTACGCTGCCTTGACTCTTGTATGAAGCGAAGATGTTATTTGCTCCTGCATCACTGTAGAGGATTGACATATAACTGTCTCCTCCTGGAACACCCCAGGAACTTCCATATTTTCTTTCAACCATCAGTGCAGGTCTCTCTTTCTTGGTCTTGTTAATGTATTCCGAGATACTCTCCTTGGTATTTTCGTATCTGCTCTTTATTACGTTGAAGGTCGAATCTGCCATTCTTCTATTGCAGAGCAATTCTCCGTAGAATTTTATCCATTCTACCCTTGCCAGAGGATGGGATTCCATGTAGTCTGCTGCTTCCATAATGGGAATGCCACATTTTTCGACTCCACCGTAATTGCTGTTTTCGAAAGGTGAAACTATAATAAGGTCTGCCTTGGTGGAGATAATCTTTTCGATATCAGCAGCAACAGAGTTTCCGCAATCTGTTACCAAACCGTTCCTGAGCCGTTCAATGAGGTTCTGGTCCGTCAGATAATCCGAATCGCAAACACCCACGACCTTCTCTGAAGCTCCAAGTTCATCAATCATTGAGTAGTAGAGCGACGAGAATACCACGATTCGCTCTACAGGTGTACGAATAAGTGTTCCTTTGGGAAGGTTCTCAGGGACCGGTGTCCCTTTGGGAACAAGGATATATCTCTGAAGAATCTCTCCTTTGCGCCATGGATTAAGGACTTCAATTGCTGTAAATCCATCAGGGGAGTCGCTGATAGTCAGGTATCCGGCATAGCTCATTTCTCGACTTTCGAGATTGTCTGCACAGCTGCTGCGAAGACATCCGGAAAGGAGTAACATGATAGAGATAACTTGTAGTACTGTGGCTATTATATTCAATCGTTTCATGACAGTCAAATTATATAAACTCTTCGCAAATGTAAAAAAAAGTATTTTTTTGTAACAAAAAATCATTTTTTACGTCTTCATTGTAAACAACTTTAAAAACAAGAGATGATGAAAA
>JAQXKS010000019.1 GCA_029010575.1 Bacteroidales bacterium
TCAATATACATACGGTACGACTGATACTACCAGAACTCTGCCTGTGGGCCCTCTGACTCAGGAGCAGATCGATGACTATACAGCTGTCCTAAAGGGTATGATAGATCTGAGCATGGCCAAGTTCTGTAAGGGAACAAGGGGGGCACAGCTTGATGTTCTGGCAAGAGGTCCGGTTATGGCGCGTGGAAAGATGTACTGGCACGGTACCGGCCATGGAATCGGATCGCGTCTTTGTGTCCATGAAGGACCCCAGAGTATCAGAATGGAGGAGAATCCTGTTGCACTGCTGCCCGGTATGGTGATCTCGAACGAACCCGCAATTTATGTCGAGGGAGGCTATGGTATAAGACACGAAAACACCATATTGGTAAAGTCCGATCTGACTAACCGATATGGTGAATTCTATTCGTTTGAAACTCTTACCCTGCTTCCTTTTGACCTGTCAGCAGTCAATTTCGACATGCTTGATAAGTTCGAAATCAGATGGCTTGAGGAGTATAACAGCAGATTTGCTAATCTACGATAATAGTCCAGCCGCGGTCGTATTCGACCTGCCTGAGGGCTGAATTTTCTATACCGCAACCTTGTCCTGTAACGGTGAATTTGACATCAGACTGGATAAGGTTGTATTTTTCTTTCAGCAGGCCCCATTCGAACCCCTTTCCGTACCGGTTCATAGCTTCCACGAAGAGGGTAATGATGTCGTATCCCTGAAAAGCAAAAGGAGTGGGTTCGGTATTGAATGTCTTGTTGTATCTCTCTACCATTGCCTTTGTTTCGGGGTTGTTGTAGTCCACGTAGTAGGGTAGCTGAAAATGGGCATTGAGTTGGTGGTAATAGTCTGTGTCCAGGCTTGTGAATCCGGTCCATTTACTCAATCCGAAAAGCTCTACCTTGTATCCTTTGGTCTTTTTAACCAGATGGAGGTTTCTTATCGCATCTGTCACGAAAGCTTCGTTATATGATGGGATAATTACCTTGTTGAGATTCATGGAGTCGAGCTTTGAAGTGAATGTCTGTTCCATTTCTCTTCCGTCAAGGAAGTTGTATGAAAATGCGCTATAGCTCATTCCTTCATCGTTGAGGGCTGTGATACAATCTTTTACCACATCTGATTCATCGTATCCCTGCTCAAAGATAACTATAATCCTGTCATTGTTGGGGTAGGTGTTTCCCTCTTTCATCTTCAGTACTTGCCTTCTGACTCCTGAATCGGGATTAGGCGGAAAGATGTAAAGTTTTTTGTTTTCACTCAGGAGTGAACGTGTGTTTATATCCAGAGGTGATACAATGGGGATATTCCTGCGGGCTGCATAGTCGGAAACAGGACCAAGGTCCCGTATGCTGATGGGACCGATAATCAGATCAGAGTTTTCCAGCACTCCGCTGTTTATCATACTCCAGTGCGAGGGGTAGGAGTTGATATCCACGATGTTGATCTTTATGTTGTCAAGCTTCCCCTCTTCGTTGAGCATTGAGGAGGCGAGGGTTATTCCGCTCAGAAAGTCTCCCAAGTGTTCAGACAGTCCGCGGTTTTCATCCGAGATGTTGAAGGGGAGTATTACAGTTATGAGAGCCTTGTCGAAAGGGGTATAGGAGCTGAATTTGTTCAATGACCATCCGAAATCCTGGTTATGGTTATCCATCATCTCTTCTCCTCGCTCTTCTTCATGGCTTTCGGGTCCCATCTCTGACTCTTTTTGGAAGGATGCGAACCACTCCATATACTCTTCATCGGGGATGAGCACTCTCTTCACTTTTTTTACCGAGTTTCTGTCAAGATTGTTGAGTTTCAGTATGGCCTCTACCGTAACATCGTGTTTTACAGCTACATCTTCGATGTCCTCATACCATCTTATGCGATACTCCTTATATTTGGTCATATCTGTGGGGCTGCCTATCTTCACATCTTTCTCTTCTTTTTTTTCTCTCTCTGCTTCTTCCTCCATTTTATCTGTTGAGGATGTTTTTTTACTTTGGAGGGCAGGTGTGGCCGGAGTGTCAGGAATGTAGAGCACCGAACCGGTCTTGAGCTCTTCGGTAACAGAGGGATTTACCTCTTTGATCTGCTCTATCGTGACGTTGTATGCCTTTGATATGGAGTAGAGTGTCTGACCTTTGATGATGGTGTGTATGTAGTAGACATTGTTGTTGATTTTGGCCTTCTCTGTAGAAATTTCCACTTTTGTCGGCACAAACTCCTGCGCGGCTAACCTTAGCGGTGAAAGGAGAGCCACGCATAAGAGTGCCATATAAATTAATGTGAGTTTGAAGCTCCTCATTTCTAGACTAGTCTGGCCAGAACGGCGTTTATGTTGTTTTCGATTCTTTCGTACGGATTCTCTCCGTAGGGTGCAGGCTCGAATTTCTTGCCAGTAATGTTTTCGTAGAGTTCAATGTAGCGGTTGGATATTATTTCTATTCTTTCAGGGGTCATTTCGGGTACCTTTTCTCCCTCCTGTCCTCTGAATCCATTCTCCATGAGCCACTCTCTTACGAATTCTTTGGAAAGCTGGCGCTGGGGCTCTCCCTTCTCGAATCTTTCCTGATATCCTTCTGAGTAAAAGTATCTTGATGAGTCAGGTGTATGAATTTCGTCTATCAGATAGATTTCTCCGTCTCTCTTTCCGAATTCATATTTGGTGTCTACGAGTATGAGTCCTCTGGATGCTGCGATTTCGGTACCCCTTGCGAATAGGGCAAGGGCGTACTCTTCGAGTTTTGCATAGTCTTCTGCACTTACAAGTCCCCTGCTGATGATCTCTTCTTTGGAGATGTCTTCATCGTGTGTTCCTATTTCTGCTTTGGTGGTGGGGGTGATTATGGGATGTTCGAATTTCTGGTTTTCACGCATTCCGTCGGGAATCTTTACTCCGCAGATTTCCCTTGCACCTGCTTTGTATGCTCGCCATGCGCTTCCTGTGAGGTAGCCTCTTACAATCATTTCGATAGGAAGACCTTCGCATTTATAACCCACGGTTACCATAGGGTCAGGTGTGGCTATTTTCCAATTCTGTACAATATCCGATGTCGAGTCCAGGAACATGGAAGCAATCTGATTGAGGACCTGACCTTTATGTGTGATTCCTTTGGGAAGTACCACATCGAACGCCGAGATGCGGTCTGTGGCTATCATTACAATGAATTTGTCATCAATTGTGTAGACATCACGTACTTTTCCTGTATATTTTGATGTCTGGTGTGCGAAATTGAATTCGGTTTCTGTTATTGCATTCATCTTAACGGATATTATAATGTGTTGTAAAAGTTGATTATATTCTTGCAAAAAGTACTCCACGAGAGTCTCTCTTTTTCTGCAGCTATGGCTTTTTTCATTTTCTGCGGTGTAGAAGGGTCTGAAAAATAGTTAGTTATTGCTTTTCTGATCCCTTCGGGAGTAATATCTTCCGTAACAATTCCGGTCCCTGTGGCACCAATTGCTTCCGGTAGCCCACCAACGGCTGTGGTTACCATGGGCAGATCGAAATGGTATGCAATTGCACTGATTCCGCTCTGAGTGGCACTTCTGTAAGGCAATACGCACAAGTCAGATGCGCAGAAGAATTTCGAGACTTCATCGTCTGCTATGAACCTGTCGAACAGGTGAATGTCTTCTTTTCTTCCGCTCTTTTGTATCAATTGGGCATACTTGTCGAATGAGCCATATGGTTCTCCGGCTATTACGAGTTGATATGAGGAATCAAGGCCGGCAAATGCCTCTATGAGGATATCCAACCCTTTATAATCCCTGATGAGCCCGAAAAAGAGCAGTGTTTTCTTTGCAGGGTCGATTCCAAGGGCTTGGCGTGCCATGAGGATGTCAGTCCTCTCTCCGAAGTTGGAATATACGGGATGGGGACAGACACAATATTTTGCTTTGGGATCAATGTCGAGAAGATCCTCCTTCACAGCGTTGCATAAGGTTACGAAGCCATTGTTGGCTCTCATAAAGTATCGTGTCAGAGGCTTGTCGAAAAAGTGCTGTTCATGTGGGATGACATTGTCCATTATGGAGATGATTTTGCACTCTTTCCCTATATGTCTGGCGACAAATCCGAGGGATGGTGCAAAGTATGGCATCCAATAGCGCATTATCAACATGTCGGGTCCGAATTCTCTGATTGAGTGTGCTGTAGGGAGGTATGTTAGAGGATTGGCTGTATCGAGAATCCGGATAGTGTCAAACTGTGGTTTCTCTCCGGATTGTTCTACATACTGGGTCTTCCCCGGGAAGAGGATTTCCGGGTATTGTCTCTTGAAATTGAATGCTTTTACCGTATGCTCCTTCGACAGCTCCGTGTACAGAGTTGTGTTGAATTGGGAAATGCCGCCCCTGTAGGGGTGGAAGCATGAAAGTATCGCTATCTTCAATGTGACCGTCTATTTGTTTCTCTTTTTGATGTATTCTTTGTTGAGGCCTTCGATGATATCCTTCGAAATGTCAAGGGCGCTCTCTCCACTTATTACGGTGTTGGTGGCCTCTGTGGTGGTGAGGATGAGCGAATAGTTGTTTTGGCTGTTGTAGCTTGCAACGAAGAGTCTGATTTCGTTCATTACCTGGTTGATCATCACATTCTCCTCTTCTGCTATTTCCATCTGTTTCTGCTGTGAGTAGAGCTGGAGCTCCTGCTGGCGTCTCTGAAGTTCTTCACTCATGGTCTCTGCCTGTGATCTGGTCAGAAGGCCTTTACCCATCTTTTCCTGAAAACTCTTGATGTCGTTTTCGAGTGCACGGCCCTTTTTATTGATCTCGTTTTCAATGGAGCTGACTTTGCCTTCGAGGGTGATTCTCAAGTCGTTGTACATGTCATAGGCATTTATTACAGAGTCGAGTCTTATGTAGACGATTCCTCCGTTTGATGTCTCTACTACCGTGCGGGGAGTGGTTTCTGAGTTTTTGGGAGATGTGAAGTGAAGCACGAACAGTACTACTACTGCGGCAAGTGAAATGATGTTCAGTACGAGGTTGATTTTTTTCATTTTATTTTAGTCTATTTATTGTTTCGTTTTTGTCAGTGGGGTGTTTTTCAGTAGGCTGAGGCGATTTCTCTGAGGTAGGCCTTGATGGTAGGCTCGAGTCCCATGTAAAGGGCGTCGCAGATGAGTGCATGGCCGATGGATACTTCGTCTATATAAGGGATGGTGTGGATGAAGTATCTGAGATTTTCGAGATTCAGGTCGTGTCCGGCGTTGAGCCCAAGACCACACTTTTTGGCAGCTTCCGCCGCTTCGAAGTAGGGTTTTATTGCCTTTTCAGGCGATTCCTTATACAGGTCAGCGTAAGCCTCAGTGTAGAGCTCCACTCTGTCGCATCCTGTCTCTGCTGCGTTCTCGATCATCGGAACTACCGGGTCGATGAAGATTGATGTCCTGATTCCATGTTCTTTGAAGGTGGAGATTACTCCCTTGAGGTACTCTTTGTTCTTTATGGTGTCCCATCCAGCGTTGGATGTGAGTACATCTTCACTGTCGGGCACAAGTGTCACCTGAGCCGGCTTTACCTTGAGTACCAGGTCTATAAATGCAGGAATGGGATTGCCTTCGATGTTGAATTCTGTAGTGAGAATTGGCTTGAGGTCGAGTACGTCGCGGTATCTGATGTGTCTTTCGTCAGGGCGGGGGTGTACTGTAATGCCCTCTGCACCGAATCTCTCGCAGTCAAGTGCTGCTTTAAGGACATCAGGGAGGTTGTGTCCCCTTGCATTTCTGAGGGTCGCAAATTTGTTTATGTTTACACTAAGTCTGGTCATATCTCTCATTTTTTTTGCAAAAATAAACTATTATCAAAAAAAATCACAATCTTTGCAATTTGTATATTGAAAATGTCACAAAAACACGGAAGAATGCACATTGCCCTTTTCGGAAGAAATATTGCTGCAGGCAGGGAAGAGCAGTTCGGAATGCTGGCCAAGGCTCTCAGGGAGAGTGGTCACACCATAAGTTGCTATGAACCTTTTTACGAGTATATCTGTTCCAAAGGGTGGGCTGATATCGTGAATGCAGGGATCTTTTCCTCTCCGAATGACATTATGGAGGATGTTTCTCTCTTCCTCGCCCTTGGTGGTGATGGCACTTTTCTTGATTCCATCTCTTTTGTCTCCCATAGGGGGATTCCTGTGGCGGGCATCAATTTCGGACGTCTGGGTTTCCTGACTACCGCCCAGGTCGGACAGAGTGGAGAGATGGAGGGGGTAAGAAGGGTTCTTGACGGAAATTACGAAATTTTGGAACGTTCTTTGCTTCGGGTTGGGTTATGTGCAGGAGAGAAGAGATATAAGGAGCTGGTTTATTGTCCGTATGCTCTTAACGAAGTGGTGCTTCAGAGGGCCTATCCACATATGATAGGACTTGAGGTCAGGGTAGACGGGAAGAAGATTCCTACATATTGGGCTGACGGTATACTGGTTTCTACTGCCACCGGCTCGACAGCCTATTCGCTCAGTTTCGGGGGGCCTGTGGCAATGCCGGGTTCGGGAGTTCTGATTATCACTCCGATGGCGCCGCATAACTTGAATGTGAGGCCATTGATTCTTCCGGAGACTTCTTCTATTGAGATTCTTCCTCATTCCAACGGTCTGCCTATTGCACTTTCGCTCGACAATAGGACTTTTCGTCTGGAACAAGGGGAGAGGGTCGTGATTTCCAAAGCACCTTTCCCTCTCAAGTGCGTGCAGCTTGAGGAGAGTTGCTTTTTCGATGCCCTGAATGAGAAGCTTCTGTGGGGTGAAGACAAGAGGAACGGGGCGCAGGGCTGTAATTATTTTGTAAAATAAGTTTGTATGGAGAATATATTGAATATGCCCAAACATGTGACTATTATAATGGATGGTAACGGAAGGTGGGCGCAAAGCAGAGGCAAAGAGAGAATATTCGGACACTATGAAGGAGCGGAGAGTGTGAGGGCTTGTGTAGAGTATGCTGTCGAACACAAGATTCCCTACTTGAGTCTTTTTGCTTTTTCAGAAGAGAACTGGAACCGTCCTCAGGCTGAAGTGAGTGAACTGATGTCCTTGATGGCAAAGAGCATCTTTGATGAAATGAGTACTTTTGCCCGTTATAATATCAGGTTCATGGTGCTGGGCAATAGGGCTCATCTGAGTGATTCTCTAAATAGGGATATCGATATGGCAATGGAGAAGACAGCTTCAAATACTGGTCTTACCCTCATCGTTTTCCTTAGCTATAGCGGAAAGTGGGATATTGAGCAAGCTGCGGTAAAGTTTGCAGCAGCGGGTGCTCCTGAGGGCAGATTTCAGGAATTTCTCGTAACTTCTGCCATTCCTGATCCTGATTTGCTTATCCGCACCAGCGGAGAGCAGAGAATTAGCAATTACCTTCTGTGGCAGTGTGCATATACTGAGTTCTATTTTACTCCTGTCCTTTGGCCCGATTTCCGTAAGGATGAGTTTGAGGCGGCTTTGATTGAGTATTCCAGTCGCCAAAGAAGATTCGGCCAGACGGCTGAACAGTTACAAAACGAAGATCAACAGACCAAATGAAGATAAGAATATTCCTTTTTTTAATGATTCTGCTCGCCATTCCTACCATGCTCCTTGCACAGCAGAAGAAGACGAGTGTTGATGTAGATTATTCCAGACCTGCTAAATATATCCTCGGAGGAGTAAGGGTGGAGGGTGTAAAACTCATCGGTGAAAAGCAGATTATACAGCAGTCCGGCCTTGTGGTCGGAACTCCGATAGTAATCCCAAGTCAGCAGACAGCCTCAGTCGTGGACAAGCTTTGGTCACAAAGGTTCTTTTCAAGTGTCTCACTTGAGATAGATTCTCTCTCTGCCAAAAGGGATACTGTATATCTGGTTTTAAAGCTTCAGGAACGTCCGAGGGTTTCCAGATGGAATTTCAGTGGTGTGAAGAACTCCGAGAGGAGTGAGCTTCAGGAGCGTCTGAATCTTAGAAGGAATACTGAACTCTCTGAATATGTGATAAAATCTTCTGTGGGGGTAATAAAGGCATATTATCAGGAAAAGGGTTTTATCAATGCTTCTGTCAATGTGATTCAGCAGACAGATACGATGGTCAAGAATGCTGTCAGGGTCACTTTCGAGGTTGACAGGAAGACAAAAGTCAAGATCAAGAAGATAAACTTCATCGGTAACGACCATGTAAAGGAGAGCAAACTTGTATCCTCTATGGAGAAGACCAGGGATATGAGGTTAAGGAATATCTTCAAGAGCCATAAGTTCAATGCCAAGGAGTATGAGAAGGACAAGCAGTCGCTTATCAAGGCCTTTAACGAGGCCGGCTACAGGGATGCGAGGATTGTGCGTGACTCCGTATATTATATAGAGGAGGGAAGGCTTGGAATCGATATCGAGTTCGAAGAGGGCCCGAGGTACTATTTCAGGAATATAAAATGGACAGGAAACTCCGTTTATACAACGGAACAGCTCAACAGTGTCCTAATGATCAAGAAGGGGGATGTCTATGATGTCGTTGCCCTTCAGAAGAGACTCTATGGAGATCCGAAGAAAGAATTTGCTGATATAAACTCGCTCTATACGGACAGAGGTTATATATT
>JAQXKS010000020.1 GCA_029010575.1 Bacteroidales bacterium
GGAGATCTTTCTGCACGACAGCTGGCACGGCAGAGACGACATCTCTCCTATGCTGACTACACCATTCACAGATATATTCTATCCGGCAGGTAAAGAGAACTCAACCACACTTGGCAAGTTCGCCACAGAGACAATAATAAAGGTTACAGTCCCTGCAATCAAGAAAGGCAGGGAGGTAGCAATCTGCGGCAATATTCCTGAACTTGGCTCATGGAATCCGGCAAAAGCGCCTGTAATGCAGCCCGTTTCAGGATCTGCATGGGTAATTCACCTTGATGCAAGTAAAATATCCAAAGATCTGGAATTCAAGTTTATAACAAGGAATACACTGACCAAAGAAGAGGCTATTTGGGAAGACTCAGCAAATAGAAGAATCTCTATACCGCTTACATCAGAGAATCAGACCCACCTTTTCGAATATTCGGGAGCCGCATTCCCACTTGCGCGTCCAAAATTTTTCGGAACCGCCATACCCGTCTTTTCTCTCAAAAGCGCCACGAGCTGCGGAATCGGAGACTTCAGCGATCTGAGACCCTTTGCTGACTGGATTAGCCTTACGGGACAGAATATCATACAGATACTGCCAATAAACGACACCACATCGACAGGAACATGGACAGACTCTTACCCCTACGGCGGAATCTCTGTCAACGCCCTACATCCTATCTACATCAATATCCCTGAGATAGGAAAATTCAAGACAAAAAAGGCTCTTGCCGAATATGAAAAGGGAAGAAAAGAACTTGAAAGCAAGGATTCTGTTGACTACGAGGCAGTTTTGAAATTTAAAATGAAATACCTCAGGATACAGTTCGAGAGCCACCGTGCCACTACATTTGCAGAGAAGGGGTACAAGGAGTTCCTAGACCGCAACACAGAATGGCTGCTCCCCTACTGTTCATTCTGCCTCCTGAGAGACAAATTCGGAACCCCCGACTTTTCAAAATGGGAAGAATACTCCGTGTACGATCCCGAACGTGTGAAAGACCTTGATATCGACTTCCATCTTTTCGTGCAGTACCACCTCCACAAACAGCTTGTCAAGTCAGTAGAATATATGCACTCTAAAGGTATAGCACTCAAAGGCGATATTCCTATTGGAATTACCCCCTTGAGCGCAGATGCCTGGGCAGACCCACGTCTGTTCAACAGCTCTTCTCAGGCAGGAGCACCCCCGGATGACTTTTCAGTCGAAGGACAGAACTGGGGATTCCCTACCTACAACTGGGATATCATGAGAGAAGACGGATACCGCTGGTGGAAGAACAGATTCACCAAGATGTCTGAATACTTTGATGCGTACAGAATCGACCATGTATTAGGTTTTTTCAGAATATGGGAAATTCCCTCAACTCAGGTAAATGGTCTTATGGGACACTTCTCACCTGCTCTTCCGTTCTCATATGAGGAGCTAAGATGTTTCGGTTTCAGATTCGACTACCACCGTCATGCGACACCATACATCAGATACTACCAGGTTAAGGAGATGTTCGCAGACAGAAGCGCCTATGTAATCCAGACCTTCCTCCAAAGCAACCAATATGAAGTTTTCACACTCAGAGAAGAGTTTAACACCCAGAAGAAACTGGAATTATGGTTCAAGGACAAGAACGACGATGCCCTGATGAAGGGCTTGATGGCTCTGGTGGGGGAAGTGCTCTTCATTGAAGACGAAAACCAGATGGGAATGTACCATCCAAGAATTTCTGCACAGAATACCTACTCTTACAAAGCACTTTCACAAGAAGAAAAGAACGCTTACAACCAGCTCTACAACCACTACTTCTACGAAAGACATAATGGATTCTGGTGGGAATCGGCAATGAAGAAGCTTCCTGAAATCATAGGCGCGACAGGTATGCTCACATGCGCTGAAGACCTCGGAATGATACCCGCCTGCGTCCCTGATGTAATGAGCCGATTAAGGATGCTCTCGCTTGAGATCCAGAGAATGCCTAAAGATCCACATCAGAGATTCGCCAATCCAGCTCACTATCCTTACCTGAGTGTCTGCACTACAGGTACTCACGATACATCCACACTGCGTGGATGGTGGGAAGAAGACAGGAACATTTCACAGAAATATTATAATGAAGTATTGTGTGAACAAGGTGCTGCCCCATACTTCTGTGAACCATGGGTATGTGAAAAGATAGTAAACAGCCATATACATAGTTCATCGATGCTTGTCATCCTTCCTTTTGCAGACTGGCTCTCGACAGACGGTTCAATAAGAGCCACTAATCCTGAGTCAGAAAGGATTAATATTCCCGCTAATCCAAAACATTACTGGAAATACAGAATGCATATTCCCATCGAAGAACTCCATGATTCCAAAGACTTCAACAGCAAGCTTACAGCGATGATTCTTGCCGGTAAAAGAGATTGACATGGTATAGTTTTTGCAATTGCAGTTTAAATTTAAACAATCATTTTTGCTTATGAAACGATTAATTTTAATTATGGCTGCCATAGTGTTCATGGTTAGCTGTGACAGGACTAAGGCACCTGAAAATCCCGGACATCTTACTGGAACATTCAGTGCTGACAGCACTTCTACTATCATTCTGAACGGAGTTTCATTCACAGGAGCTGAATTCAAAGACGCTTCTGTTACTACTTCATCTAACGGTGAAAACCAGTACAATTTAGTAATAAATAACATCATTCCCGGAATAGATGCTCTTGAGTGTTCTGCTTCCACATTAGATTCAAAGACATCTCCAGCTGAGAGTGATTTCTCACTAACCGGTTCGGCAACAAACGGAAACAGAAACTTTTACTTAAAAGTGGTTCTTACATCATCATCCACAATCAAGACCCTTGATATCTCCGAAAAGAACAACGGAGTCATTGCCGGAAAATGGAGACCCTCAGGTCTGGTTGCAGACATACAGTCTCCCCAGCTTCAGGGTATCGACGTACAGCAGCTTGCCGACCAGATCTCTAATTTCATCTTTACTGAAGAAAATACGAAAGATGCCCTGATCTGTCTCTCCGATGATGGTTCCATTTCAGTAGCAGAATTTGAAAAGGACTCTCTCATGATCAAGGTTTTACCTACATACTACGTAGACGAGGCGGAATCTCTGATCTACATCTGTTTCAACCAACTATTTGCAGAGTGTTTCGCTACTGATGTGAAAGACAATCCTAAACTGCAGGATATTCTCAACAGATTCGGTATTGGGGACTCATTCATAAATAATCCCACAGCCTTTGCCATTCCACTGCGATATGAGAAAAACGGCAAGGAGCTTAGCGTATATGTCGATGAAAAGATTCTTATGCCCAAGAAAGAGCTGATAGACCTCCAGCTCAATCTGGTCAAGGCATTCTTGAATACCCTTACCTACGAAGAATTCTGTAACGAATACTCAGATTTAAAAGCCTATTTGGAAGAGTCCATGCAGATGGAGATAAACGAACAAACATTCAATACTATAAAACAGGTTTTGGTAATGGTTATCGACATCTTCCTGGATGAACAGACCACATACAAGCTTGGACTCAAGTTTGAATCAGTTGCATAATGGTAAAGACTACGAGTGTATGGTTCTGCTCGAACTGCGGAACCGAAAGTGCGAAATGGATGGGCAGATGCCCTGCGTGCGGAGAGTGGAACACTATGGTCGAAGAGCCAAAGGCGAGTAAAAAGAGCTCCCTTTCCCGTGAAAAGTCATTCATGGGGAAGGGAGAATCTTCTGCTGTAAAGCTCAATGAGATCTCCCTTAACGGTGAAAACAGAATTTCCATCTGCAACAAGGAGATAGAGAGAATACTGGGAGGAGGCATAGTTCCGGGTTCTCTTATTTTGCTCGGAGGTGAACCAGGAATCGGCAAATCTACACTTTCACTGCAGATTCCCTTAGCAAGCAAAGATCTCAAGACCCTCTATGTTTCAGGAGAAGAGTCTCCAAAACAGATTAAATTGAGGGCTTTGAGGCTGATGGAAGGAATGAACAGCTACGCAATAACCGGAGACAACTGTACTATACTTGGAGAGACGCTCATAGAGAACATTATTGCAAAGGCTAAGGAGATCAAACCTGAGCTGATGGTAGTCGATTCTATTCAGACCATCTACACAGACACGATAGAATCTTCAGCCAGCAGTGTATCGCAGGTTCGCGAATGTGCCTCCTTACTGCTCAGATTTGCAAAAGAGAGCAACACCCCTATTATCATCATCGGACACATTACAAAAGACGGTTCTATAGCCGGTCCCAAAGTACTGGAGCATATCGTGGATGTAGTTCTCCAATTCGAAGGGGATTCGCGCCAGTCTCACCGTATACTTAGAAGCATCAAGAACAGATTTGGTTCTACAGCTGAGATTGCCATCTTTGAAATGACTGGAAGAGGTCTCAGAGAGGTAGCCAACCCTTCAGAGATACTCACACCTGTACACGATGAGAGTCTTAGCGGGATTGCTGTCGGAAGCATGCTTGATGGGACAAGACCCTTCCTAATCGAAATCCAGTCTCTGGTCTCGACGGCAGCGTATGGGATGCCCCAACGAAGCGCAACAGGTTTCGATGCGAGACGACTAAATATGATCCTTGCCGTGCTGGAAAAGAGGGCAGGATTCAAACTCTCGTCCAAAGATGTATTTTTAAATATAGCTGGAGGACTTAAGGTAAGTGACCCTGCCTGCGACCTTGCAGTGGCTGCCGCCATTCTTTCGTCCAACTTCGATGAACCCATCTCGACCAAGCACTGCTTTGCAGCTGAGGTTGGACTCAGTGGAGAGATCCGTCCCGTAGGACAGATCGAAAGAAGAATCAGCGAAGCTGCCCGACTGGGTTATGAAAAGATCTTTATATCAGCATACAACCTCTCTGGCGACTTAAGGAAGAAATGGAGGGAGAGCGGACTGGAAATTATTGAAATAAAGGATATTGCAGCACTATGCAGAAATCTGTTCAAATAATATTGATAGCCATCTCGGCTTTCATGCTATCACTCGCGGCCAATGCCGAAGCTGCGAGCGATTCGATCTTGATAAGAAAGATTCTTGACTATACAGAGAAGAGCAGACGGGAGTGGAGGATTCCCGGTCTTTCACTTGCAGTAGTAAGGGGAGATTCCACCATTATCCTCGAAGCCTTGGGGGTAAAGCAGACCGGCACAAGCGAGGCCGTAGATCCCGCCACAATATTCCATATCGGTTCGATGAGCAAGGCCTTTACAGCTGCTGTGATAGCCTCTGTCGTGGATCAGGGTCTTCTGAGCTGGGATGACAAAGTCAAAGACATACTTCCTGACTTTCGGTGGTACTGCGACTCCGTTGAGCAGAATCTCAAGGTCAAGGAGCTTCTGACTCACGGCACCGGTCTGGTGGCCCAGGTCGGAACCTATCTTCCCAATTTAGGTTATACACGCGATGACATATACAGGCTAATCAGATATTTCGAACCATATTACCAACCAGGCGAAAAGTTCGCATATAACAATGTCACCTTTATCATCGCTGCCAAGGTGATAGAGAAGGTTACGGGTATGAGCTGGGAAGAGAACGTCCGTAACAGAATCTTCTCCCCTTTGCAGATGGATAATTCCACACCAGACGCCACCGGATATATCAACTCCGATAATCGTGCGACAGCACACTATTTCGGATACAGAAAAGGGAAGAAGAGTGCTAGTGAATCTATCGTCATATCACCGCTCAAGGGTGAGGAAAGAGCCCTTTACTGGGTCTCCACAATCGGCCCTGCCGGCGGAATCTGCTCCAATGCGGAGGATATGGCAAAATGGATTAGATTCCATCTTAATAACGGAGTTGTAAACCTGCATGGGGTATTCAACGAGATAAGTTATGATTATCCTTGCAGGATAATTTCACCCGAAGAGATGAAATTTATGCACACAGGTGCGATGCATGTCAGAAATGACTCTACCTTTTCCAGAGATTACGGCTATTGCTGGTATATAGAACAAAACCAGTCGTATAGAATAATTTACCACACAGGTACCACTTGGGGATTTACAGGGGTATGCGGCTTCGTGCCGGAACTCGATCTGGGTGTAGTATTATTATGTAATTCTGAAGTATCGGAATACGCAAGAATGGGAATCCTCAGATATATAGCAGATACCTTCTCGGCACAGAGTTCCCCTCTGCAGTACGAACCGGAAGATTATAGTGCAAAAGGGCTTGAAAAGTGGTTAGAAGCCAAGAAAAGGGGAGCACGGAGGAGTGTTCCATGCAAGATCAAGAGACTCAGTGAAGTACCCGATATTAGCAAGCTCACTGGTATATATCATAAAGAGGCTCCTCTGGGTGATGCTGTCATCACCATAAAGAACGGCAAACTCTATATGAAAATTGGCTCCATGGGATGGGAGCATAGACTGACCCATGTCAAGGGTAACGAATTTCACCTTAGAAGTCAGGGACATACCTTCCCTGTCTTTTTCCATAATTACGGAACGGGAGATAGCGGAAAGGTGGACTTTGAAATAGATTTCAACTACAACGAAAACTTCGGACCTTGGATCAAGAATTGACGAAATCCTCCAACCATACCTGACGATCAATGGGGTTGTCAAGAGAAATCATTGTATCTGTTTTCTGGATACCGGGAATATTCTGAATACTGTGAACCAATACATTCATCAGATGATCGTGATCTTCACAGAAGATTTTCAGCAAAAGTGTATATTTCCCCGTAACATAATGACATTCAACCACCTCTGGAACTTTCCTAATAGCATTGATAACTTCGTCGTACCTCTTCGATTCTGACAAAATCACACCCACAAAGGCACATACGTCAAATCCAAGTGCCGAAGGTTTGACCAACAAACGTGAACCTGCAATTATACCCTGAGATTCCATCTTCCTGACTCTCTGATGTATCGCAGCTCCTGACACTTCGCACTCACGAGCAATCTCTAAAAAAGGCATTCTGGCATTCTTAACAAGAAACGATAAAATCTTCCTGTCAATCTTATCCAACTGGTACTTGTTGCTCATATCTCAATACTATTTTTTTGTTTTCTTTTTAGTTTTAGGGGCATTGATTATTTCAAGGCACTCTTGAACTGTCAGTTCAAGAGGATTCTTGGTCTTAGGAATCTTGTAGTTTTCCCCCGCACACTTAATATAGGGACCGAAACGGCCTTGAAGAATCTCTATTCCCTGCTCAGGGAACTGCTTGATATGTTTATTGAGCTCCTTCTCTTCGTTTTCCTTGATAAGTTCAATTGCCTCCTCAATGGTAACTGAATATGGATCCATGTTCTTGCGCAGTGAGGTGTATTTACCACTGTATTTAATGTAGGGGCCAAAACGTCCTACCGAGCAGACAACACTCTCTCCATTATATTCTCCCAAAACACGAGGGAGGGCAAACAGTTTAAGAGCCTCATCAAGTGTGACAGTATCGATAAGCATACCCTTCTGCATAGAGGCATATTTCTTGTCTGGGTCATCATCCTGGCCGATCTGAACCAGTGAACCAAATCTGCCCATTCTGGCAATCACACACTTGCCTGTGGCAGGATCTGTACCCAGAACCCTCCTTGAGGAGATATGCTCCTTATCATGCTCCACAGATTCGACAATATTGTGGAAAGGTGAGTAGAAATCTGCTACCAGCTTGTTCCACACGAGCTTTCCTGCCGCAATCTTGTCGAAATCGGCCTCGACATTAGCTGTGAATCCATAATCCATAATAGAAGGAAATCTCTTTTCCAAAAAATCGGTAACGATAATTCCTATATCTTCAGGAAAGAGTTTGGCCCTTTCAGATCCAGTTACCTCTGTCTTCACCTTCTCTTCTATAGTATCCTTGGTCAATGTGAGGACCTTTACAGGATGTGCCTCTCCCTCCTTGTCATGCTTGGTGATATAGCCTCTCTGGTGAAGAGTGGATATGGTGGGAGCATATGTGGAGGGACGACCGATACCAAGTTCTTCCATCTTCTTGACAAGGGAGGCCTCTGAATAACGGGGAGAATGGGTTGTAGATTTCTCAGAGGCTTTGATCTGGTTCCTGAGCATAACATCAGAAACAGACAATGGAGGAAGCATCACTTCGTCATCCTCTTCAGTTGAATCATCATCACGGGACTCCATGTAGAGCTTGAGGAAACCATCGAAGAGAATAGTTGTTCCCAAAACATCGAAATGCTCACTGAAGTTGCTTCCGGCTATCTCAATCTGTGTCTTTTCGAGGCGCGCATCTGCCATCTGGGATGCCACAGTCCTCTTCCATATAAGGTAATACAGCCTCTTTTCTGCTGTAGTTCCTGATATGTCACTATTGAAAATATTTGTGGGACGAATCGCTTCGTGCGCCTCCTGAGCACCTTTGACTGCCGTTTTGAACTGTCTGGCCTTATGGTACTGAGTTCCCAGGTTTTCGGTAATCCAGCCCTTTGCCGCACCTATTGCCACCTTAGAGAGATTGGTGGAGTCTGTACGCATGTATGTAATCAGCCCCTGTTCATAGAGTTTCTGTGCAATAGACATTGTCTGGCTTACAGAGAATCCGCACTTTCGTGATGCCTCCTGCTGGAGGGAAGAGGTGGTAAATGGAGGAGGTGGTGTTTTGGTGGTCTCTTTCTTTTCTATAGAACTAACTGAGAATGAAGCATCCTTACAAAGTTCAAGAAAGTGACGGGTCTCTTCGACGCAAGAGAATTTTTTGTTAAGGATACCCTTTACAGTAGCAGATGCAGCTCTCTTATCCCCCTTTTGCGGGACAAACACTCCCTCTACCTTGAAATACTGTTTTGACTGAAATGCGTTGATTTCTCGCTCTTTCTCCACGACAAGCCTAAGCGCTACCGACTGAACTCTGCCGGCTGACAACTTCGGCTGGACCTTTTTCCAAAGAATCGGGGAGAGTTCGAAACCTACCAGGCGGTCAATCACCCTCCTTGCCTGCTGGGCCATTACCAGATTCAGATTGACATCACGTGGATTTTCTATTGCATGTAAGATTGCATCTTTTGTTATTTCGTGAAAAACGATTCTTTTGGTCTTTTCAGGATTTAGTTCAAGAGTCTGCTGAAGGTGCCATGCTATCGCCTCTCCTTCGCGGTCTTCATCGGATGCAAGCCATACAGTGGTGGCTTTTGAAGATGCTTTGCGAAGTTCTTCTACCACTTTTTCCTTATCAGACGAGACTTCATAAACCGGAAGAAAATCTTCATCGATTTTTATTCCAAGCTTTTTCTTGGATAGATCCCTTATATGTCCAAATGAAGATTTTACTTCGTAGTCCTTACCTAATATTTTTTCTATTGTCTTAGCCTTTGCAGGAGACTCGACAATCACCAGATTCTCTCCCATATTCCCTATACTATTATTTTAGCCATGCAAAGTAGCGATATTTTTTCTAACTTCGCAAAATTATTATTCATTGAAATGAAACAAAGAACAAAAAAAAGACTGATAATAACTCTTTGGGTAATAGTTTTTGCACCAATACTTGCATTGATTACATTCATTGTGTGTGTGGGGTTGTTCGCAGGAATCCCCTCATTCGAAGAGCTTGAAGATCCCAAGACCTATCTTGCCACCGAACTCATTTCGGAAGATGGCCAAGTCATTGCTACATACCACATTGAGAACAGGACGCACGTAAGTTTCAGCGACCTGTCGCCTAACCTGGTGAATGCTGCAGTTGCGACAGAAGATGCCAGATTCTTCAACCATTGCGGCATCGACTTCCGCTCGCTTGCACGAGTGGGGGTAAAAAGTCTCATTCTTGGAAATAGTCGGTCAGGCGGAGGGGGAAGTACTATCACCCAGCAGCTGGCAAAGACACTTTTTCCCAGAGACGAAGAGGCCGACAATAAATTAGAGGCCGTCTTCAAACTGGCGGTAAGCAAATTCAAAGAGTGGATTACGGCAGTAAAACTGGAGAGAAACTACTCAAAGGAGGAGATTATGGCAATGTACATGAATGCCATCTTCTTTGGAAGCAATTCCTACGGTATCAAATCGGCCGCTAACACCTATTTCAACAAGGAACCTTCAGAACTAAATATTGAAGAGAGCGCCACCCTTGTAGGTATTGTAAACAAACCAACAAGATACAATCCTACAATCAATTACGAAAAGTCGATAAGCAGGAGGAATCATGTCATCAGCCAAATGGCCAAATATGGTTACATAACCTCCGAATGTGCCGACTCTCTAAAGGCCCTTCCTATTACACTTGATTTCAACCAGCAGGACCACAATACCAACAAGGCTCCCTATTTCAGAGACATGCTCAGGAAATATATGAGTGCTAACGAGCCTGTCAGGTCGCACTATGCCATGGAGGAGGATTACCTTGCAGATGCTACACTTTGGGAGGAGGATCCGCTCTATGGATGGCTGAACAAGAATCTCAAGCCTGATGGTTCGAAGTATAACCTGGACAAGGATGGACTGGTAATCTACACCACTATCAACTCCAAAATGCAGAAATATGCAGAGGAGGCAATGGCCGAACACCTTGGAAAGACTCTTCAGCCTGCATTCTTCAGGGAGTTGAAAAACAAGCCGAACAGGCCTTTTGCGCTGGACGTGCCCTACGAACAGACAAAGATACTTCTGTCAAATGCACAGAAATGGAGCGACAGATACAGAAGCATGAAGAACAGCGGCGCTTCTGAGAGTGAAATCAAGGAGGCATTCAATACCAAAACGAACATGAGATTATTCTCATGGAATGAAAAAGGATATATTGATACCGTAATGACACCGATGGACTCGATAAAATACTACAAGTCCATACTTCGCAGTTCATTCGTTGCAATGGAACCATCTACCGGTCACATTAAGGCCTATATCGGAGGTCCAAACTACAGATATTTCAAGTACGATAATGCCCGCCAGGGAAAAAGGCAGGTAGGTTCTACCATCAAACCCTTCCTCTATACTCTGGCCATGCAGGAGGGTATGTACCCCTGTGACAGAGTGCTGAATGTTCCTCAGACCTTTGTGCTTCCGGACACAACATGGACTCCCAAAAGTACAGACCGTCCCGAATGGATCGGCCAGAACGTAACACTCAAATGGGGCCTGACACGAAGCAGCAATAACATTTCAGCCTACCTGATGAAGCAATTCGGTCCCGAAGCGATGGTCGAGATGTGCCGCAAACTGGGAATAAAATCCTACTTGGGTCCTTATCCCTCACTCTGCCTTGGTCCTGCAGACATAACACTGCTGGAGATGGTGGGAGCATACAACACATTCCCTGGCAGAGGTGTACGCGTTGAGCCCGTATTCGTTACAAGGATTGAAGACAACGAGGGCAATATCCTCTCCAACTTCACCCCACGTAAAGAAGAGGCCATAAGCGAAGCGACAGCATATCTGATGGTGAACCTTATGCAGGGTGTAGTGAATGAGGGAACTGCCGGAAGACTACGCTTCAGGTACAAGCTGGAAGGTTCAATAGCCGGAAAAACAGGAACCACCAATGACCAATCAGACGGATGGTTCATCGGATACACCCCGACAATTACTGCTGGAGTATGGGTAGGTGCTGAAGACAGACAGGTTCACTTTGAGACACTGGCCATGGGAGGTGGTTCCAACACAGCCCTTCCGATATGGGGTATCTTCATGCAGAAGGTCCTCAACGACGGCACTCTGGGTGTAACTTCAGCGGACAAGTTTATCGCTCCCGCAGGTGTCAGGTTCAATATGGACTGTGATGGCAGTGACGAGGATGCAGTAGAGACAGAAACAATAAAAGAAGAAGATTCCTATTTCAATATGTAGTATGAAAAAGATAGCTGTAGTCTACGGAGGTTTTTCAGCAGAGGTTGAAATCTCCATAAAGAGTGGAAAAAGCGTTGCAGGATGGCTTGCCAATGCCGGATATAATGTGTATGAGATCCTTCTTGTTAAGGAGGGCTGGTTCCTCGTAAGGGGAGAAGAGAGATTTCCGGTCGACAAGAATGACTTCAGTTGCACCGTAGCGAATGAAAAGATTACATTTGACAAAGTATTCATAGTGATTCATGGTGACCCGGGAGAAAACGGGCTGCTTCAGGCCTATTTCGAGATGTTGGACATAGATTTCGCAGGTTCCTCATCACTTGTTACCTCCATTGCTTTTGACAAATATGCCTGCAAATCTTACCTTAAAGAAAAAGGGATTGCACTTGCTGAAGATTATTTCATAAGGAAGGGAGAGCATTATGACAAGGATGAAATCATCAGAAGATTGGGACTGCCTCTCTTTGTCAAGCCTACCACATCGGGTTCAAGTTTTGGCGTGACAAAGGTCAAAACTCCCCAAGATTTCGATGCTGCCGTTGAATTTGCCTTTAGCGAAGGACCTGCAGTACTTATAGAGAAGGCCATCTGTGGCAAGGAGATTGACTGCGGAGTCTATAGCGATTCAGAGGGAATACACTCTCTGCCATTGATAGAAATAGTTCCCAACGGAGAGTTTTTCGACTATGAAGCCAAATATCTTGGGGCAAGTCAGGAGATTTGCCCTGCAAGAGTTGACATGGAGACTACTATCAGGGTTCAACACCAGGCCGAGAAGATATTTGAGATCCTTGGTTGCAAGGGATTGATTAGGTTAGATTTCATTGTCACACCGGAAGGTACGCCATATTTTCTTGAAGCAAATCCGAACCCTGGAATGACAGGAGCATCACTTGTTCCACAGGAGGTACGACAGGCCGGAATGACGATGGAAGATTTTCTCACACGTATTATCGAAGGAGATTAGATATGACACGCAAGGAGTTCGTGACCAAGGCAGTGGAGATTCTCTCTGAGCACTATTCACCAGGCGAATCAAAGGCGCTTGCTGTTAGGATACTGACACATTTTCTGGGATTATCCGACTATGAATATTCGGTCGATCCAGGAGTAATCGTGCCAAGATCTGAACTCAAACCTCTGGAAAAGGCTCTGGAGGAGCTTGCAATATACCGTCCTGTGCAGTATGTGATAGGTAAGGAGAACTTTGCCGGTCATGAGTTCAATGTATGCGAAGATGTCCTCATTCCCCGTCCGGAAACCGAACAGCTATGCAGAATTGCCGAAAAGATGATTCGGGCAAAGGGTAATCCTACCACTCGCATTCTGGACGCATGTACCGGATCTGGATGTATCGCATATACACTCGCCGCACTCTTTCCCAAAGCCCAAATATATGGCTGCGACATAAGTGACAGGGCTTTGGAGATAGCACAGGGGCAGCAGGTCTATATAAACGAACAGAAAAGCATTCCTCTTCCCCAAAAGCCAATCTTTTTCAAGGCTGACATTCTGGATGAACCATCATCTACGGGAATGTATCTGGAAGATATGGACTTTATCTTCAGCAATCCACCATATGTTATGGAGAGCGAAAAGGATACAATGGATGAAAATGTTCTCGATTTTGAGCCTCATCTGGCCCTCTTTGTTCCTGACAACGATCCTCTGAGATACTACAGAGCATTGGGAAAATGGGCTATGGAGCTCCTTGTATCCTCAGGAGAGGCTCTCTTCGAAATAAACGAATTTCTCGCAAAAGAGACAGCCGAACTTTTCGAAAGTATGGGATTCAGCGATGTAGAAATCATAGAGGACTTCAGGGACAAGAAAAGATTCGTCCACTTTACAAAGTGGTAAGCCCCCTCTCCCTTGCATATAGTATTGCTTCAGCCATAATCATATCCTCCGGAGTGGTGATCTTCAGATTGAACCTCTCCCCTTCACACAATTGTACCCTAACACCTGATTTTTCCACCACGGATGCATCATCTGTAAAGATTGGTGAAAACGGTTCGTTGTATGCCCTTTTGAGGACTTCGGAATGGAAGAACTGCGGAGTCTGCACACATCTGTAAAGAGATCTGTCCACCACCTCTGAAGTGCCATTCTCTCCTATACAGCGTAAAGAATCTACCGGAGGCACTACAGGAACAAGGGCCGGATAATCCAAAGCGTCACCGAACATTCGTACGAGAGCATCTTTGGTAACAAGAGGGCGGACTCCATCGTGAACGGCAACAATAGCCCCGTCAGGAAGATATTTCAGTGCATTCTTGACAGAATGATATCTGGAGAGACCTCCGTTCACCAGGTAGTAATTGCGGTCAAAGCCACTATCCCGGCAATAATCCAGCCACGCCTGTCGAATCTCCTTATTGATCACCAGTATCAGATTCACTTCAAACGGAAGTGACATGAATAGTTCTATCGTCCTCATCAGGACAGGTTTCCCCGCCAGAGGTAACATCTGCTTGGGAAGAGAAGACCCCATTCTGGTTCCACTTCCTCCCGCTGTAACAATAACATATCTGCTGCGATTTGCCATCTTGAACAAAGATTTGCTTTTTTTTTACAAAAATAGCCTATTTTTTGTCAAGAATTACTATTTTTGAGGGCAAAATAATTTGTAACAAAAAAGTTAATTTTGATTTATGGACAAGACAGTCTCCATCAAAAGAGCACTGATTTCAGTGTATGATAAAGATCTTATCTTAGAAATTGCTAATGAACTAGTTAGATTAGGTGTAGAGATACTCTCCACAGGGGGTACCCAAGACTACCTTACACGATATAACATTCCTGTTAAGTCTGTTGAGAGCATAACCGGATTCCCTTCTGTATTCGGAGGACGCGTAAAAACTCTCCAACCACAGATTATGGGAGGTATTCTACGCAGAAGAGATAATCCTTCAGACATCGAAGAGGGCATCAGACACAATATTCCCGACATTGATCTGGTCATTGTCGACCTCTACCCCTTCGAACAAACGGTGGCATCAGGAGCATCTGAAGAGGATATAATCGAGAAAATAGATATCGGAGGCATCTCCCTTATCAGAGCGGCAGCCAAGAACTACAACGACGTGGTCATCGTCCCTGGAAAGGAGTGCTACAGCGAAATCCTCACAATCCTCAAGGAGCAGGATGGAAAGACCACCTTGGCACAGAGAAGACATTTCGCAGCCAAGGCATTCCTCAGAAGTTCATACTACGACACTCGTATCTTCAAATACTTCAACTCAGCTGAGGAGATCCCAGCATTCGATGAGGCAATTACAGAACACAAGAGCCTCAGATACGGAGAGAACCCCCATCAGAAGGCATTCTACTTTGGTAATGAAAATTCACTTCCCGAGCAGCTCCACGGAAAAGAGCTCTCATATAACAACCTCCTGGATGTAGAAGCTGCAGTAGAACTCATCAACGACTTCGACCAGACCGCTGTAGCCATAATCAAGCATAACAACGCATGCGGATGCGCTGTAGCCCCTACACTTCTTCAGGCATGGGAAAGGGCACTCGAAGCAGATCCTGTTTCAGCATTCGGTGGTATCATCGCGACCAACCGCACGGTAGATGCACAGACTGCAGAACAAATCAACAAACTCTTCTTCGAAGTAATAATTGCCCCCGACTATTGTGATGAGGCTCTCGAAATCCTAAAGAGCAAGAAAAACAGAATCATTCTCAAGAACAAAAATGTCCGCCCCTCATGCGTTAAATTCAGGACACTTCTCGGAGGAGTACTCGTCCAGGAGAGGGATTCCATGAAAGAGAGCGAGGATAATCTCAAGGAGGTAACAGAAAAGAGGCTTACCCAGGCACAAAAAAGAGATCTTCTCTTTGCTAATATACTAGTAAAACATTCAAAGTCCAACGCTATTGTCCTCGCTAAAGATAGCCGTCTGCTTGCCAGTGGAGTAGGTCAGACATCAAGAGTGGATGCCCTCAGGCATGCCATTGAAAAGGCGGGCAGCTTCAACCTCAGTCTCGAAGGCGCAGTTATGGCATCAGATGCATTCTTTCCCTTCCCTGACTGTGTTGAAATAGCCAATAAGGCTGGAATAGATGCAGTTGTCCACCCTGGCGGCTCTATCAGAGATGCCGAGAGTGTAGCTTACTGCAACGAGCACAATATGGCAATGGCAATTACCGGATTCAGACACTTCAAACACTAATAGGAATAAATGGCATTTTCATTTTTGACACAAGAACTCGCTATTGACCTGGGAACTGCTAATACTGTCATCCTTCAGGATGGCAAGATAGTAGTGGATGAACCGTCAATCGTAGCGATCGACCAGACCACAGGCAAGCCCATAGCATTTGGCCAGAAGGCTCGCCTGATGCATGAAAAGACTCACCCCAACATCAAGACCATCCGTCCGCTCAGGGATGGTGTGATTGCTGACTTCAACGCTGCAGAGCAGATGATCAGAGGCTTTGTTAAAATGATCAACTACAAAAGATCTTTCTTCACTCCCAACATGAAAATGGTTGTATGTATTCCTAAAGGAAGTACAGAGGTAGAAATCAGGGCAGTGCGAGATTCATCAGAACACGCGGGAGGAAGAGAGATTTACTTGATTTACGAACCTATGGCAGCCGCTATGGGTATAGGCTTGGATGTTGAGGCTCCTACCGGAAATATGGTGGTCGATATCGGAGGAGGTACCACCGAGATAGCGGTAATCAGCCTCGGAGGTATTGTTACCAACCAGTCACTCAGAGTTGCCGGTGATGTCTTCACATCCGAAATACAGATGTATATGAGACAGCAGCACAACATCAAAGTGGGAGAGCTTACTTCAGAAGAGATAAAAATCAGAATAGGTGCGGCAATACCTGAGTTGGATGAGACTCCGGAGCCCTTTATCGTCAAGGGCCCCAACCTTATGACTGCCCACCCCGTACAGATAGCAGTCACTAGTCAGGAGGTGGCACATTGTCTTGACAAATCCCTTGCTAAAATAGAGAGTTCAATTCTCAGCGTGCTGGAGCAGACACCCCCGGAACTCTATCAGGATATCGTAGATCGCGGTATTTTCCTCACAGGAGGAGGAGCTCTTTTAAGAGGACTTGACAAGAGGCTCTATGAAAAGATCAATATTCCCTTTCATGTGGCTGAAGACCCTCTTAGAGCAGTAGCAAGGGGAACGAGCATCGCTTTGAAATCTCCCTCGAAATATCCCTTCCTTCTCAGATAATGAGAGACTCAGGCTCATTCATAAAGTTAAGTGCAAATCTCCTCTGCTTTGTACTATTGGAGGGGTTCTCGCTCTACTTGGTGTATAACAACAGCATCATCCAGAGGTCTGCATTATTGCGGGGGTTCAACTCTCTTATTGCCTCTGTTTCAGATGCAGGAACATCTGTTACCGACTACTTTTCGTTGGGCAGTGCCAACAGGACCCTGGCTCAAGAGAATTGCTTGTTAAGAGAGAAACTGCTGAAAATGGAGAAAATGATGGACGAACTCTCTCTGCAGGAAGATACGCTTCTTGCAGAGGAGTTCCCTTCTTATAAGTTCATCCCGGCTAAAGTAATCTCCAACAGTACAGACAAGATGCATAATTACATCCTCATTGACAAGGGGTACAAAGATGGCATAGAAAAGGATATGGGTGTAATAACCTCTGACGGAATAGTAGGTTACATTGTCAATACCTCTTCTAATTATTCCAAGATTTCATCCCTTTTGGATGTTGAGAACCACGTAGGAGCAGTAATAAGCAAGAACAACACATTCGGCACTTTGACATGGAATGGAAAGAGATCATCATATATGAGCCTTAATGATATACCCATCCATACAAATGTGGAGCTGGGTGATACTGTCACCACAAGCGGTTTCTCCAGAATGTACCCACCTCACCATCCCATCGGTACCATCGAAAAGATAAGTAACAATGATGGGATCAGTTTTGATTTGAATATCAAGCTATTCGGGGACTTCAGATCCCTCAAATGGGTTTATGTTGTCTCATTTGACGGAAAGAGCGAGACGGACTCACTTCTGAAAGAGAACATAAAACAAAAATAGAGAGGAAGATGAAATCGACAACATTGCAAATTTACCTGACAGCATTCATCCTTATACTTGCACAAGGTATCACAGATTCATTTGTTGATATAAGCAGGTATGTGCTCATATCTTTCCTCCCTTTTATCACACTTCGGATGCCTTATAAAAGCAGCACTCCTGCCGTCCTTCTGGTCAGTTTCGTGGCAGGTTTAGTGGCTGACTTTCTTGGCGGTGGCATTATCGGTCTGAATAGCGCCTCACTCACATTTGCGGGGTTGTTGCGCGGCAGAATAATAAAAACTGTAGTGGGGAAAGATGTTATAGAGAAGGAGAAGAGACCATCGGTTCTTGTTACAGGGCAGGTCAGTTTCCTGATTTATTCAGCACTCTTGATAGCGCTGTACGAACTGTGCTACATATTCCTTGATTCGATGGGCAGCGCATCGTTTTTGTTCAACCTTACCAGGTTCGCCATCTCTGTCCCTGTAAACACGGCCATTTCAATGCTTTTGTTCAACTTGTGCACCAACAACCCAAGACAGTAACAGATTTTTATGCAAAAAGGTTCAACCCGTTCCAGATACCTGATAATTGGAGTGATAGCTTTCATGGCTATCATTATTGTACAGCTGGTCAGAATACAACTTATTGACCAGAGCTATAAGGTTTCGGCACAGAACAATGCTCTCTATTATCAGACCAGATACCCTGCAAGGGGAAGGATTCTGGACAGGAATATGGAGGTAATAGTAGGAAACAAGAGTACCTACGATATTCTGGTCACTCCAATCTTTGTAAAGGATTTCGACACACTTGCACTATGCAATATCTTTTCCATAGAACCTACAGATGTCCGCGAGACATTCAAACGCTACAGGATGTACAGGTCTAAAATCGGGTTTCGTACCGTAACATTCCTTAAGCAAGTATCACAAGAACAGTACACACTCTTTCTCGAAAATCACCACAAGTTTCCCCAGTTCCTCGGAGTGGCACACACTACCAGATCATATCCATTTAATGCAGGAGGAAACCTGTTAGGCTATGTAACCGAAACGGATCCTGATTATCTCAATAAACATCCTGAATATTCACAAGGGGACTATGTGGGACGTACAGGAATTGAAGAGGTATGCGAAAAGATGCTCCGTGGAGAAAAGGGATATTCGATATTCCTGAGAGATTCGCGAAACCGCCTTCACTCATCGTATATGGACGGAATGTACGACAAGCCTGCAGTACCAGGAGAGGATGTCGTCTCAACCATCGATGCCCATCTGCAAAGCTACGGAGAGATGCTCATGAAGAACAAGGTCGGTTCAGTCATAGCAATAGAGCCCTCCACCGGCGAAATTCTCTCGATGATCTCAAGTCCCGGTATAGATGTCTCTGTTTTAGGAGAGATAGGTAAACATTTTCAGAGCATTTCGAGTGATCCTTTCAAACCGATGTTCAACAGGGCTGTAATGTCACCACAGCCGCCAGGCTCAGTATTCAAGCTCGTAAACGCGCTCATTGGGCTACAGGAGGGGGTAGTACGTCCTTCGACCACCTACCCATGTCATAACGGATATTCAGCCAGAGGGATAACTGTAGGTTGCCACGCCCATCCCTCGCCAATGAATCTGGAAGAGTCCATTATGGCCTCCTGCAATTCATATTACTGTTATGTTTTCAGGTCTATTCTGGAAAATCCTAAATACAAAAATGAGGAGGAGGCCTTCGAGGCCTGGTACGAATATGTGAAGAGTTTCGGTTTCGGGACCAGACTTGGCTCTGACTTTCCCTCAGAGAGAAGCGGTTTTCTTCCATCAAGTTCTACTTACAACAAAATATACGGCAAAGGAGGATGGAAGGCACTTACCATCATCTCCCTCTCCATAGGTCAGGGTGAACTGGGATGTACCCCTCTCCATCTTGCAAATCTTGCTGCTACAATTGCCAACAGAGGATGGTACAAAATTCCTCACATTGTCAGAGATCATGGCAATGACTCTATAGACAACATATATAAAGAACGGCACTATACATTGGTAGATACCACATGCTTCGAGAAGGTGATAGACGGGATGTACATGGCAGTCAATGCCCCATACGGTTCAGGCGCCACAGCACGAATTGCAGCCGTGAAAGGGCTTGATATTTGCGGCAAGACCGGTACGGCTGAGAATCCTCATGGAGATGAACACGCTGTCTTTGTATGTTTTGCTCCGAGGGAGGATCCCAAAATAGCTATTGCAGTATATGTGGAAAATGCCGGCTTCGGTGCAACATGGGCTGCCCCGATTGCATCTCTGATGGTAGAAAAGTATCTCCAGGGGGAGATTTCTCCCGAACGGAAATATCTTGAAGAGAGGATGATGGATGCAAATCTTCTTCACAAGGTTCCGGCGAGCCCAGACTATGTAAGACCGGTTAAAAATAAGAAAAAATGAGAGGCGCCATCTATTCAAAACTGAATTGGACAATTATCATCTGCTACATTCTTCTGATTATTATCGGTTGGGTGAATATCTATGCCGCCACCTTCAGCGAGAGTGCCGACTCACTATTTTCCCTTGACACACGCAGCGGCATGCAGTTTATATGGATTGGCGCAGCTGCCATCCTTGCCTTGAGCATACTATTTATAATTAATCCCAAGATTTACCCTATTGTCTCACCGTGGCTGAGCATAGGAGTGATAATACTGCTTGTGGCAGTACTAATCGTAGGAAGGGAGATAAACGGCTCGAAGTCATGGCTAATGATAGCAGGATTGGGAATCCAACCATCAGAATTCTCGAAAATCACCACAGCTCTGCTACTATCAAGCGCGATGAGCAGATATGGCTACAGAATCACTAACCCCAAGGACCTGCTCAGGACTGCTGCAATCATTCTCGTTCCGGTGTTTCTGATTGCCCTCGAACCCGACGTTGGTACTATCCTTGTCTATTGCGGTCTGATTTTCATGCTCTATAGAGAGGGTCTCTCGGGATGGTTCATAGTTCTGGCCTTTCTGGCTGTCACCTTGTTTTTGATCACATTGAAATTTTCTCCCTTTGTCTCCATACTTGTATTGACGGCACTTGCAGGACTTTTCCATACTTTCATCTCTTCACACAAGGTCAAAGTCTCATTGTCCTACCTTGTTTTCATCTTGGCATCTGCCTTTATTCCTGCAATGATGAAGAGCAGTCTGCTCTCCAAGGCCGCCAAGGACTTTCCTATTGAATACATTCTCATAGGGATAGTGGCAATTATCGGAGTTATTATATGGTTCAAGGCTGCAAAGGAGAGAAACAGGGTATTGAAGATTATCTGTGCCATATATGTCCTCTATATCGCATTTATATTCTCTACAGATTTTATATTTGACAACCTTCTCAAAGACCACCATAGGGACAGAATCGAGAACTTGCTTGGAATCTCCAACGACCTGCAGGGAGCAGGATACAATGTCCACCAGTCCAGAATAGCCATCGGGTCGGGAGGGTTGCTCGGAAAGGGCTTCCTAAATGGTACACAGACCAAGTTCGACTTTGTTCCTGAACAGGGCACAGACTTCATATTCTGCACGATAGGAGAAGAGTGGGGATTTGTAGGTTCCCTATCTGTCGTCCTTATATACACCATTCTCATCTGCTCTATCATCATGACTGCAGAGAAACAGAAGGAAAAGTTCAACAGAATTTTCGGCTACTGCACCGCATCATACTTGTTCATCCACGTCTTCACCAACATAGGTATGACTTTGGGCATAATGCCGGTGGTGGGTATCCCTCTTCCGCTCATCAGTTACGGTGGTTCTTCTTTCCTGACATTTACAGTTCTGATATTTATTTTCCTCAGACTTGATATTGAGAGATGGAAATAGAAAAAAAGTTTTAACTTTGAAAGCTATTTTAGAACAACACATATTTAATAATAAAACACACAACTATGCCACTCAAATTTGTTGAAAGACACAACGGTCCGAGAGAATCTCAAGTTCAGCAGATGCTTGATGTTATCGGAGTCGGCTCAATGGATGAACTTATCCGTCAAACAATCCCTTCAGATATCCTCTTGAAAGAGGAACTTAGCCTTGAACAGGGTGTTAGCGAAAATGACTACCTCACAAGACTTAAAGAGATTGCTTCTTTGAACAAGAACTTCAGATCTATGATTGGTCTGGGCTTCTACGGAACAGCCTCTTTACCGGTTATAACCAGAAATATCTTTGAAAATCCCTCCTGGTACACCTCATACACTCCCTATCAGGCAGAAATTTCACAGGGCCGTCTTGAAGCTCTTATCAACTTCCAGACAATGATCTCATCACTCACAGGCTTTGCAATGTCCAACTGCTCGATGCTTGACGATGCTACTGCAGCTGGTGAGGCTATGAGAATGATCTACGAACTTCGTTCCCGCGACGCTGTGAAGGCCGGCAAGAACCAGTTCTTCGTTGACAAGAACATCTTCCCCCAGGTACTCTCTGTCGTAAAGACCAGAGCCAAAGGCCTTGGCATCGAAATCATCACAGGCGATTGGAAAGAAGTCCTTGAAAACGGTTTTGCTCCACTTTGCTATGGTGCTCTCCTTCAGTACCCCGCTGCTGACGGTCAGGTACGCGACTACTCTGAATTCTGTGAAAAGGCACACGCTGCTGGAATCCTTGTTGCAGCATATTGCGACCTGCTCTCACTTGCTGTCCTGAAAGAACCTGCAGCATGGGGCGCAGACATTGCTCTGGGTACTGCACAGAGATTCGGTCTGGCAATGGGCTTTGGTGGTCCTACAGCAGGCTGGATGAGCACATGTGACAAATACAAGAGGAACCTGCCCGGACGTATCATCGGCCTATCTGTCGACAGACTCGGCAATCCCGGTTTCCGTCTTGCACTCCAGACACGTGAACAGCACATCAAGAGGGAAAAAGCAACTTCCAACATCTGTACAGCAACAGCTCTGATGGCTGTAATGTCAGGAATGTATGCTGCATACCACGGTCCTAAAGGAATTGCTGAAATAGCGATGAACGGCTACAAATATGCCCATGTAGTAGCTGATGCCCTCAAGAGAGCAGGATACAGACTGACCAACGAAAACTTCTTCGACACCATCAGAATAGAAGGTGTAGATACCGCTTCAATCCGCCAGAAGGCAGAAGCTCAGAAAATCAATTTCTACTACCCTTGTGAAAAATGTGTCCAGATTTCATTCGACGAACTTTCAAACTGCGAAGAAGCACGCAAGATAGCATCTATATTCGGACTCGAACTCTCTTGTGCGAACTATAACCCTGAAGATATCTACTGCAAACGTGAATCCTCATTCCTGACAGAGAGTGTATTCAATAAATACCACTCTGAAACTGAAATGATGAGATATATCAAGAAACTCGAAAGGAGAGATATCTCACTCACCCACTCCATGATTCCACTGGGTTCATGTACCATGAAGCTCAACGCCGCTGCAGAAATGCTTCCTCTGAGCTGGTCAGAACTCACCAATGTCCATCCTTTTGCTCCAGCAGAACAAGCTGAGGGCTATCTTACCATCCTCAAGGAACTGGAAAATGACCTTTGCATCATCACCGGATTCGAAAAATGTTCTCTTCAGCCCAATGCCGGATCTGCCGGTGAATATGCAGGTCTGATGACCATCAGAGGATACCTTGAAGCAAAAGGAGAGACACAGAGAAACAAAATAATCATCCCTACATCCGCACACGGAACCAACCCCGCCAGCGCTGCAATGGCAGGTTTTGGCATTGTTCTTGTCGGATGTGATGAACATGGAAACATAAATGTAGAAGAACTTCGCGAAAAAGCGATTGCCAATAAGGAGAGTCTTGCAGGTATGATGATTACATACCCTTCAACTCACGGTGTATTTGAAGTACAGATCAGAGAAATCTGCAAGATTATCCACGAAAACGGTGGTCAGGTATACATGGACGGTGCCAACATGAATGGTCAGGTAGGTATCACCAACCCCGGTTTTATCGGTGCTGATGTATGTCACCTCAACCTTCACAAGACCTTTGCAATGCCTCACGGCGGCGGCGGTCCCGGAGTAGGCGCCATCTGCGTTGCAGGACACCTTGCACCTTACCTTCCCGGTCACCCTGTAGTGACGGATTGCGGTGGCAAGGGAGTTGAAGCAGTAGCTGCAGCACCTTACGGAAGCCCTCTACTTGCTCCTATCACCCATGCATATATAAAGATGCTAGGTCGCCAGGGAGTACGCAGAGCGACAGAAATGGCTATCCTCAATGCGAACTACATGGCAACAAGACTCTCTAAAGAGTTTAAGATCTACTATACGGGAGTAACCGGAAGAGTGGCCCATGAGTGTATCGTCGACCTGCAGAACTTCAAAGCCGAATACGGAATTGACGCTACAGACATAGCAAAGAGACTTATGGACTACGGATTCCACGCTCCTACCCTCTCATTCCCTGTACACGAAACACTTATGATCGAACCTACAGAGAGTGAATCACTTGAAGAAATCGAACGTTTCATTGAAACAATGTTCGCCATCAAGGCAGAATGCGAAGAGATCAAGAACGGAGTTGCAGACAAGAACGACAACGTTCTCAAGAATGCTCCTCACACTGCAGAAGAAGTATGTGCCGACAACTGGTCACATCCTTACTCTCGCGAAAAAGCTGCATATCCTCTCAAGTGGATTAGAGACAACAAATTCTGGCCTTTCGTAGCAAGAGTTGACAATGGCTACGGAGACAGAAACCTTATCCCTGTCATTAAATAATTAAAACAAAACAGATGGCAAAATCAAATTTCCGATTTGTCACTGCTGCATGCATGGTAGCTGTCCTTCTCCTTGCCTCATGTAAGGAGAAGGCCGGTTCCGAGCAGCAAGTGAATCTTACTAAAACCGAAATCACAGTAAACCCCAACGGTGGTGTATTCTCTGCACAAGTGGAATCCCTTGGAGACGTGACAGTCTCTATCGAACCAGGTTCGGAATGGATTTCAAATAACAATGGTACAAAGGCCGCTGAGTACAACAAGACTACATTTTCATTCCGCGCAGAAGCCAACACATCGGAAAATGAAAGAGTAGGTAAGATTCTCTTTTCGTGTCAAAACGATGTTGATACCCTCTATGTCAGACAGTCCAGCTGCATTGATATCATCAATACTACTGATACTCTTCGCTTCCTTGCAAAAGGTGGCACACAAGAGGTTAGAATTTCATCCAACTTCGACTTCAAGATTACCTGTTCAGACAATTGGGTTGAAGCCACTGAAGCCACAGCAAAGGCAGAATACAAGGAATCAACAATCCTGGTGACTGCCAAAGCAAACAATGACCAACAGCCCAGAGAGGCACTTGTAATCCTCTCGTCTGAAAATGGAGTGAAAGCCGATACTATACAAGTATATCAGGAAGGTTTCAACAAAGCCTACAGCGAGTTCTTGGAAAAGAGTTTTCCCGGCTACTACATTTGGAAAGGAGGAAACAGTAGTGAACTCTCTTACACCAGATTCACTTCACAGTATGCCTACAGTGACAAAGGAGAAATCAAGACCTTCCGAATCACCTCAGGCACCAAATTCATCAAAGCTGACATCTCTGCACCAAGTTTTGATACAGACAAAGATATAGTTATCTCTGTTACCGAGAACCTGAATTCTAACGAGATTTCAAGCTCTACAAGCAGTTTCTCAATCGAAAAGAAAGAGTCAGGACTGATCTACCTTTTCGATCATACGAACAATAATGGACTGATTATCAAAACTGAATAGTGTTATGAAAAGAATTATATCAACCGTATCCGCAGGATTGTTACTGCTCATAGGAATATCATTCACAGCTTTTGCCGTACCTGCAAAGCCCACACCTGTACAGGTAATGCAGCCTGACGGTACCACCATCACCATTCAGATGCACGGTGACGAATTCCTCAATTGGACCACATCAGGCGGAAGACTTGTAACCAAAGGTGCTGACGGCTTCTACTACTACGGAGATTTCAATGCAGATGGTTCTGTAGTCCCTACCACCAGCAGGGTCTCTACATCCGCATCATCCTTCGCTTTTTCTTCAGATAACAATGTAACTCCCCCTGCAGCTGCAATAATGGCTGCCCAGGCAAAAAAGCAGGCATTCAACAAGTCTCTCGCCAGCGGAATCAATACACAGGGAGATTTCAAAGCATTGGTACTTCTGATTGAATTCAAAGATCTCCAATTCACAGTCGACAATCCTGTCCAGACCTTTACCAACCTTCTTAATGAAAAGGGCTACAACAAAAACGGAGCTACAGGATCTGCATACGACTACTACAACGAAAACTCCAATGGAGTATTCAACCCTCAATTCGATGTATACGGTCCCATACAGTGTTCAAAGGGCTACGCATACTACGGAGGAGGCAGCGATGAAAAAGCGGACTATCTTCTTGCAGAGGCCTGCAAGCTCATAGACTCTCAACTTGACTTCTCTCAGTACGATACCGATAAAGACGGTTATGTAGACAATGTATTCTTTTTCTATGCCGGACACAATGAAGCAGAAGGCGCCGGAAGCGAATATATATGGCCTCACAAATGGGAACTCTACAGACCCGGATCAGTTTCATGTGACGGTGTAAAGGTGAGCAAATATGCGTGTACATCTGAATACAGCGGTTCTTATGGAAAGAGTCTTGCCCACATCGGAACATTCTGCCATGAGTTCGGTCATGTAATCGGACTTCCCGACTTTTACGATACCGACTACGAACAGAACGGAATGGCTGCCGGAATCGGAAACCTTTCACTCATGAGCGGAGGTAGCTACAACAACAACAGTGCTACTCCACCCTACCTCAACGGTGTAGAGAGGATTCTGCTCGGATGGATGGATGAACTTATTCCTCTGGAAACATCAGGTACACATACCCTTGAGCCTATCCAGAATAACAAGGCATACTACACTCCCACTGCAAATCCCGGAGAGTACTACATGTACGAATGCCGTAATGAACAGGGATGGGACAAAGGTATAGAGGCAGGCGGACTTGCAATCTATCACGTTGACCAGTCGAACAACAACGTATTCGGTATGACAGCGAAAAACAGATGGGATTATTGGAACGGTATTAATGACTACAAGGATCACCAGTGTTTCGACCTGATTGAATCAGTAATAGAGAATGATAACGGCTACTACTACAATACAGACCTTGTATTCCCAGGAAGAACCAACAAGACATCATTTACCGGAACCACCAATCAGGGTGCATTGGACTGGAAAGGAGATCCTACCGGATACGACCTTACAGATATTACCTACAACGGTGAAGTTTCATTCACTCTCAAGGCCGGTGGAGTAAAATCTATCTACGGTACTGTAAAGAACAAGAAAGGCAATCTCCTTCCCGATGCTATCGTTACAGTTTACCCTGTCGACGAATCTGAAGTTTCCATTCTGACTGCTTCAACTTTCGCTTCTGCTCAAGGCAGCTACGTCGTAAAGAGCGACGATAAGGGAGTATATGAAATAGACCTGGCAGGGTGCAATGAAGAGAACTTCCTCATTAGATGTTCTTACGCCGGATTTGCAGACTTTACCCAGGTAGTGAATATTTCAGGAGGAAAGAAGGAACTGAACATCAAACTGTCTGAATTATCAACAGATAACGCATTCTATGAATTGGGATTCAATGTGATTGTTTCACCCAAAGAGACATATAAGGCAGGTGATACATTCGAGCTCCAGCTCACTCAATCCAACAAGGTTGTAAAATCTGTCAAATGGTTCATGGACTCAAACGCGATAAGCGGCTCATCCGTAAATCTTCAGGCAGGAGAACATACAATCAAGGCAGAAATCACATACCCTGGTGGTGAGGTTGAAATTGAAGTCCTTGAGATAAAAGTTGAATAGTTTGTTCAAAAAAACAACAGCAAGGCGGCCCAAAAAGTCGCCTTGCTTTATATCATAGTAAAGTATGAAAATGATATGTGTACTCGGCCCTACGGCTTCCGGAAAGACCAGATATGCCGTTGATTTAGCATATAGAATCGGTGGAGAAATCATCTCAGCCGATTCCAGACAGGTGTATCGCGGCATGGACATAGGTACCGGTAAAGATCTGGCTGACTACAATATTAACGGTATCACCATACCTTATCACCTTATAGATATCGTTGAGGCTGGAAGCAAGTATGACCTGCACAGATACCAAAGGGACTTCGCGGCAGCATATCTCGATATCACTTCACGCGGAAAATTCCCCATACTTTGCGGAGGAACCGGGCTCTATATCGAAGCGGTAACCAAAGGCTATTCCATACCAGATGTCGCACCAGACCACCAACTCAGGGAAGAATTAGAAAAACTGGAAACAGAGAGACTTATTGAAATCTTCGAATCTCTCACGACCCCTCACAACATAACAGAGTATGACTCTCGCCAAAGACTCATAAGGGCTATAGAAATAGCAAAATATCGCAACGAACATCCTGAAGATGAAGGGATTTACAGCAATCCTGACAAGAATAGCATACCCAAATTCAAGGAGGGTGAGGTAAAGTTCATAGGTCTGAGTGTCAGCAGGGAAACAAGAAACGCCAAAATAGACAAAAGACTGGACGAGCGTTTGGAAGCAGGCATGGTTGATGAAGTAAAGGGGCTGCTTGACAGAGGAATACCAGCAGAGAATCTATTGTGGTACGGCCTGGAATATAAGTTTATAACAAGATACATAATTGGGGATATTTCCTATGACCAGATGAGGGAGCAACTCGCCATTGCCATCCATCAATTCGCAAAGCGGCAGATGACATGGTTTAGGGGAATGGAAAGAAGAGGAACAATAATCGAGTGGGTAGAACCGTTGGGATGATAAGAAGGGCTTATATAGTATATCCTGATTCCACCCCGAGGAAGAATAACGCCTTCGGCTGGTTTGAAGAGGCTGCCTTAGAGAACGGCTTCATTCCGGAGTTTTTCTTTTATAAAGGCGCATCGTTACCTTCGGAACTGGCACAGGCCCCGCTCCCGAACATTGTATTGATGAGGGGTTATAATCTTGCCATAGGTAGATATTTTGAAAAAAATGGAGTCATGGTGATTAATCCATCCCAGGCGATGGAATGGTGTAGAGACAAATACAGAACATTCCTTAAATTATCCGATGCAGCTCTTCCAACACCTTGGACATCATCACCCATGAGCATTGAGCAGGCAGGGAAGAGAGGGTACGATTCGCTGTGCGACTGCGTAGGAAACAGCAGATTCATACTTAAACAAAACTTCGGTTCCAAAGGTGAAAATGTATACCTGATCACTTCAGGTAAGAATTTTGATGAGGCTCTTGGCGAATGTGAAAAGACACTGCAGAAGAGATTGGCTCAAGGTAATGGAGAAGATATTGAAAACGGATGCAGCAAAGAGGAGATACTCACAGGAGGCGCTCTTATTGTACAGAAATATATTGAAAGCAGCTTTGGCAAGGATATTAGAGTGTGGGTCATGCGCGAAAAGGTCGTAGGCCACATTCTCAGATATAATGCGAACTCTTTCAAATCTAATTTTGCTGCAGGCGGATCATTCAGGCAGATACCTCTTCCACCCGAGTGTGCTTCACTTGCAATAAGTGCTACTCGTACAATGGGGCTTGACTTTGCAGGAATAGACCTGCTTTATGACTCCGATGGTTTCACTATATGTGAAGTTAATGGCAATCCTGGGTTCAGGACATGCCCTACAGACCTTCCTAGAGCGATTTTTTCGGCACTGAGGAATGAAACCGACTAAAAATGACTATTTTTGTATAAATAACTATATTGATATGAACAGAATACAGAAAACACTCTCCTTAGTGGCACTGGCAGGTGGAATGATCTTTTCATCAGCCACAGTCTATGCCCAGGAATCAAAAGGCGGCATTGATAATGCAATGCTTGAAAGAATCAAAGAGGGATATAAAGATACCCCCGAAGAGAGGGCATTGCGCAATGCAATAAGCCACAATGACATAAACAAACTTGCAATCAGAAACGGAATCGAAGCTGGTTACGATTACCACTTCTCACATGAAGTTCCCTCAAAGGGAATCACCAACCAGCTCTCCAGCGGTCGCTGTTGGCTCTTCACCGGCTTGAATGTTATGAGAGCCAAAATGATCAGTGAATACAACCTTGGTAGTTTCCAGCTTTCGCAGAATTACAACTACTTCTGGGATCAGCTCGAAAAATGTAACCTCTTCCTTCAGGGTATAATAGATACACGCAAGCTTCCGATGGATGACAGGAAAGTCGAATGGCTTTTCAGAAACCCTCTCAACGATGGCGGACAGTTTACCGGTGTAAGCGACAATATCACAAAATACGGAGTCGTGCCGGCAACGGTAATGCCCGAGACCTACTCCAGCAACAACACCTCCAGAATGTCAATGCTCCTTTCACTCAAGCTCAAGGAGTTTGGTCTGGAGCTCAGATCCAACCCCAAAGCACGTGAAAAGGAACTGCAGGCAAGGAAAGAGGAGATGCTCTCATTCATTTACAGATTCCTCGTCCTCAACCTGGGAGAGCCCCCTGTAGAATTTGAATGGACACGCTATGACGCCTCCGGCATGCCTGTAGATACCAAAAAATATACTCCCCTCTCATTCTATCAGGAGTACATCGGAGCAGACTTGAAGAACAACTACGTCATGCTGATGAACGACCCTACCCGCGAATACTACAAAGTTTACGAAATCGAGTATGACCGCCATGTGTATGACGGAAAGAACTGGCTGTATATCAACCTTCCTGTAGAAGAGATAGCAAAAATGGCTATTGCTTCGATAAAGGATAGCACAATGATGTACTTCTCATGCGATGTAGGTAAGTTCCTTGACAGAGAGAACGGATACCTCGATGTCAACTACTACGACTATGGCTCTTTAATGGGAACAGAGTTCGGAATGGACAAGAGGGAAAGAGTCCTCACAGGAGCAAGTGGTTCGTCACACGCCATGACATTGATGGCTGTAGATCTGGATGAAAACGGCAACCCTAAAAAATGGAAAGTAGAAAATTCATGGGGAATGACCGGACATAAGGGACATCTAATAATGACCAATGAATGGTTCAACGAATATATGTTCAGACTGGTCGTAGAGAAGAAATATGTTCCGGCAGAGATTCTTGAACTTCTTAAAGGCAAGCCAGTCGTACTTCCTCCATGGGACCCCATGTTTGCAAACGAAGAATAATACAAATACAATAACAGAATTAACAAATGGTAAAAAAATTAGCAGTGACAGGCATTATGCTTGCAACACTATTGAGTTGTAAAATGGAAAATCCATTACTGACAGAATCAAAACTCCCCTATGGCGCCCCTGCTTTCGATAAAATCGAAAACGAGCACTACAAACCTGCTTTCGAAGCAGCTATCGCTGAAGGAAAAGCAGAAATCGACGCCATCATAAACAATCCCGAAGCACCTACATTCGAAAATACCATTGAGGCAATGGAATATGCAGGAGGTAAATTGGGAGATGTTGCAGGAATCTTCTACGCCCTCATGTCTGCAAACACCAACGATCAGATGCAGGCAATAGCACAGGAACTCTCTCCGATGCTCAACGATTATTCAATGTATATCTCCCTTAACGACAAGCTCTTCCAGAGAGTAAAAGCTGTCTACGAACAGAGAGAGACACTCAGCCTCGACACCGACCAGAAGACCCTCCTCGAAAACAGCTACAAGAGTTTCGTTCGCAATGGTGCCAACCTCAACGACCAAGACAAGGCTGTATACAGTGAATTGGTAAACAAGGCATCAGTACTCTCCCTCCAGTTCGGACAGAATGTTCTCGCTGCGACCAACGCATTCACCCTGAACATCACCGACGAGGCCGAACTTGACGGTCTCCCCGATTATGTAAGGGCGATGGGTGCTGAAACAGCAAAAGAAAGAGGTGTTGAAGGCTGGGTCTACACACTCGATGCTCCGAGCTTTGGCCCATTCATGAAAAACAGCCGCAACAGAGAGCTCAGAGAGAAGATGTGGAGAGCATACAATACCAGATGTATCGGTGATTCTTTCGACAACACCAATATCGTTAGAGATCTTGTTGATACCAGAATACGCATCGCCAACATCCTCGGATACGAAACTTTCGCTGACTACGCTCTCGAAGAGAGAATGGCCAAAGACAAGAGAGTGGTACTCGATTTTCTCAATGACTTGATGGAAAAGAGCCTTCCTTACGCAAAGAAAGAGGTGGCTCAGATATACGAATATGCGCGCAAGAATGGGTTCGAAGGCAAGGAACTTATGCCTTGGGACTTTAGCTATTGGTCAGAACGCTATCAAGAAGCAGAATATTCACTCAATGCCGAAGAGCTAAAGCCCTATCTGAGCCTTGAAAGCTGTATCAATGCCGCATTTGACTTGGCACACCGTCTCTATGGTATCAACTTTAAGCAGATTAACAATGTTCCCGTATACCATCCCGATGTCAAAGTTTACGACATCACAGATTCAGACGGAAGACACCTTGCACTCCTGTATGCAGACTTCTTCCCCCGTGCAAGCAAAAGAGGCGGTGCTTGGATGACAGAGTTCAGGGGCCAATCGATAAAAGATGGTATCGAATATCGTCCGTTCATCAATATGGTGACCAATTTCACCAAACCCACTGCTGATGCACCTTCGCTCATCACTCACGAAGAACTCACTACACTTCTTCACGAATTCGGACACGTTCTCCACGGTGTACTTGCAGAGGGTCGTTACGGCTCACTTACAGGAACCAACGTTCCACGTGATTTCGTAGAACTGCCTTCACAGATTATGGAAAACTGGGCATATGAACCTGAATTCCTAAACTCATTCGCCAAACACTACATCACAGGTGAACCAATGCCAGCAGAACTCATAGAGAAGGTAGTAGCAGCCAAGAACTATCTCGCAGCATACGGACAGGTAAGACAGCTTCAGTTCGGAATCAGCGATATGTCATGGCATACCCTCACTGCCCTTCCCAAAGAGGGTACTGTTGAATTCGAAAAGAATGCCCTTAAGAAATTTGCTGTTGTTCCCATGATAGAAGGCACATGCTTCTCGACAGCATTCTCCCATATCTTCCAGGGTGGATACTCTGCAGGTTATTACTCATACAAATGGGCTGAAGTCCTTGAAGCAGATGCTTTCTCGCTTTTCCAGGAGAAAGGTATTTTCAATCGCGAAGTTGCTGACAGCTTCCGCAAGAACATACTCTCGGCAGGTGGTGCACAGGAAGCTTCGGTAATCTACCGTAACTTCAGAGGACACGATCCCAAGCCCGATGCTCTTATGAAAAAACTCGGTCTTTCTAAATAATCCACCAATTAGATAAGTCCAATAGAGGGTGACAAGTTAGTCTTCATTGCCTAATTTGTCACCTTTTTCAATTGATATTCCAATCCCTCCAATGGCTGATAATATCCTCTGAGCACAATATCTGTGGTTTCTGACTGATATAATTCTTGTCTATGCTATAATACAAGACCTTGGATATTACATAATCTGCCAATTCTCCATAAGAGCAATCCCCATTAGATTCCTGGAGTTTCTTGAGAAGGAAATATGTAAACATTCCGTGCTGCTTGTCCCTATATGAGAGAGCAGACTGATCCTCTTGCGCTGCGCAGAAAACCAACACATTTCCTAAAGGTTCAGCACCCTTTCCAACTTTGACGCCCCTGACCGAAACCAATCCTGAATTACGGTTGTTTCCACTGAAACAAGCATCCAGAAATAACGTAACCCTGGAGGCACCGGAACTCCCCAACATCGAGTAAAGGTCCGAAAGTCTTATACCGTTGGATATATCCGCCTGACTTACATCTACCGGTATCAAGTAATAATTGTCGCCAGTTTCATCTGTAAGACCGTGACCGGCATAATAGAATATAAGCTCAGGGGAGTTTTCGCTCAACGAAATCAGTTTGGAGATACGGACTATCTCCCTTCGCATATCTACAGAACCGGCATTTGTCAACAGAATCGTATTCTCCTGAGGTACTCCGAAGACCTTGATACAGTAATCTTTGAAAGTTATGGCATCATTGATTGCAAACTCCACATGAGAGCCAGCAGACAGATCGGTCTGATAAGAGCAGTAATCCTCATTACCGATAATAATGGCAAATCTATTGTCTCTCTTTGCGCCCCACTGCGGAATATTTTTATCCACATCTGACAGAAGTGACGCCTTGCTCACTTGCTTAACATCCCTGCTCCTGGCATCAATAGAAATATTCCTAGAATCCAGTTGCTGATTCAGCTCCAAAATTATGGTAGAATCCTTTGAGAATTTTCCGAATTTTTCAGACAAATTAATATGTAGAGGGATCAGATTTTCAGAATAACTATTGTTTACAATCAATTTATACTCCAGTAACTTCTCCTCTCCGGATTGCAACTCTGCAAAATTCGAAAGCAGATTTCCATCCATAAGAAAGACTCCATCTGGCAGTTCCATCAGAGCCTCTACACCCAGAGCAACCCCCGGACCGGTGTTCTGCAACAGTAGATTGAGCGAAAAAATCTCCATTTTCTTAAGTTTGCGGGCATCGTTGCTCCTGCACACGATATCTACCACCTCTATCATAGGAGGAGTCAGACTATTGGTCTTTACAGAGATATGCTGTTTATCTGTACCGAAGCCATTGGGTTCGTATACACTGACATCAAACTCCACAGATGAATCTGAAATAGATGTGGAGGCTCGTATAGGGAATCTGACCTTATAGCTTTTACCTACCTCCAGCAGAGGAATATTCACGGGGCCGAAAGAGAAGGCTCCACAAGTGTCAGAGCAAGTAATCTCGCCCACCATCCCCACACCGTCTCCAAATCCCTCATTCCTTATTTCCATAATGATGAAACACTCTTCTTCGGCATCTATGGCATTGTTCCCTGAGGGCTCCTCGAATGACAAATCCACAACTTTGAGAACAGGAGGTTTTACATCTTTGGAAATGCGAAGTGACCCTACATGTGTAATACTGCCATCGTTCTGGGCAATACAGAGAAATGAAATAGCGGAAGCTATTACAAGGAGGTAAAGACGTTTCATAAGATCACGGTTAGCACACTCAAATTTAACAATTATTTGACCTCAATGCAAAATAATCACTATTTTTGTAGTGTATAAATGAGTTTATTTATGATTGACATTGTATTTGCTACAGGGAACAGACATAAATTACGCGAAGTACAGGATATTATTGGTCCCGATTTCAGATTACGAACCCCCGATGAGTTCGGTATCACTGAAGAGATTCCTGAAACACAAGATACATTGGAAGGCAATGCCCTTCAAAAAGCAGAATACATCAACAAAAAGTGCGGGTTTCCATGCTTTGCAGATGATACAGGGCTATTTACAGATGCCCTTGGTGGAGAGCCAGGAATATACTCAGCCCGCTACGCAGGTCCTGATAAAAAAGCATCAGACAATATAAAAAAATTACTTGCTAACCTTAAAGGCAAGACAAACAGAAAGGCCCACTTCAAAACAGTAATTGCATATGTTGACTCAGACTTAAGAAGGATTTTTGAAGGAAGAGTTGATGGTGTAATACTGGATACCGCTTCAGGAGAGGGCGGATTCGGATACGACCCTATCTTCTACCCCGACAGATATGATGGAAAATACAGTTTTGCCGAACTATCACCCGCACACAAAAATGAAATCTCTCATAGGGGTGAAGCTGTAAGGAAATTTGCTGCTTTCCTACGTTCTAATAATCAATGATAGTCCTCAATACCACACGATTAGGGGAAGATTCTCTCATTATCCACGGTTATAACGAAGATCGCGGCAGGATTAGTGCAGTCCTCAATAGGACACTGTGCAGAAGATGGGCTTCAATCACACCTCTGAGTATCTTAGAGATTCAAACATACGGTAAGGGGGAGATGGAAAAGGTCCGCGACTTCAGCCACTCTTACCCTCTTTCATCCATACGCAGAGATATTTCAAAGACAGCAATGGCATTCTTTACGGCAGAACTTCTCTATCGGACTCTACCGCAAAGAGAGAGTGACCAGTTGCTATATAACTTCACAGTGACATCAATATTGCTTCTCGAAGAGAGCAGAAGAAACATAGCCAATTTTCATCTATGGTTCTCAATACTATATCTCAAGTACATGGGGATAGCACCATCATCTGACTCAGAAAGCACTTACAATCCTTTTTCAGATAAAGAGAAAGAATTCATAAAAATTTGCTATGGCGCGAAATTTGAAGAGGCAATGGACTATGTATTCTCTTCATTAGAGAGAAATGCTTTGGTTGAGTCTATACTCAAGTATGCCGGTTACCACCTTGGAATAGAGCTTCGCATAAACAGTGCAGAGGTTTTTCGTTCCGTATTTCAAAATCTAAAAAAATGAAACCGATTAACAAAATAGTCCTCAGTTACCTAAAGCCTAGACTAAAAGCTATTGATTCATATCATAGCACACCATTTTCAGTGCAGGACAGTGTGCTGAAGGAGTTGGTATCACACGGCAGGGACTCACTCTTCGGGAAAGAGCATACGATGGGAAATATCTCTGACTACGAAAGTTTCAGAAGGATGATACCCGTGAGAGACTACAACGCACTCGAGCCATATTTCAACAGAATAAGAAACGGAGAGAACTACATACTGTGTGACGAAAAAGTCAAGTGGATGGCAAAATCCAGCGGGACCAGCTCAGCCAGGAGCAAATTCATACCAATTACCCCTAGCAACCTCCACAAATGTCACTACAGAGGATTCCAGACACTGTTGGCAAGCTATGTCAATTCACACCCGAATACAGGTATGTTCAACGGCAAATCCCTTACATTGGGTGGCAGTACATCCCTGGACAAGCTGAGTAACAACAAGATATACTCAGGTGACCTCTCTGGGATACTCATGCAGAACTCACCTTTTGTCACCGAACTTCTCAGAACACCCTCCAAGGATATAGCAATGTTGCCTGACTTTGATGAAAAGATCAATAAAATATGCAGGTATTGCTCAGAAGAGAATGTAACTACCATCTCCGGTGTACCATCATGGTATCTTCTCCTTCTCAAGAGAGTCCTGTCTTATACCGGTGCTGCAGATATCACGCAAGTATGGCCGAACATGGAGTTGTTCATGCACGGAGGAATAAGTTTTGCTCCCTACAAGGAACAGTTTAGACAATTAATACCTTCGGAAAAGATGAACTATGTGGAGAACTACAATGCATCCGAAGGCTATTTTGCATTCAGGCACAACCCTTCAGACAAGGGGATGCTTTTGACACTGGACAATGGGGTATTCTACGAGTTCGTACCCATCGAGTACCTCGATAGGGTGATTGATGGAGACTCATCATACTGCTGCACACTAGAAGGTGTCAAAACAGGAGTCCGCTACGCAATTATCATTACCACTAACAGTGGCCTATGGCGATATCTGGTAGGAGACTGTGTCGAATTCACCTCGACCTCCCCATACCAGATAATAATATGTGGCAGAACGCAGCTTTATATCAACACATTTGGAGAAGAGCTAATGATTCATAACGCCGAAGAGGCACTTAGTTCAGTTTGTAATGACTTCTCGGTGCATGTGACTGACTACACAGTAGCCCCAATGTTCAGTAAAGACAGAACACATGGCTATCACCAGTGGTGCATAGAGTTTGCTCCCGAAAGTCATGAAACAATTCTCAGTCCCGACTTTAAAAACACCTTTGAAAAGGCATTGGACGACAGGATAAGGAATCTTAATTCCGACTACGATGGCAAGAGAACCAACGATGTCTCCATGCGACAGCTTCAAATCGAGATTATGCCAGAGGGAACATTTATGAAATGGATGAAAAGCCGCGGCAAAATGGGAGGACAGAACAAGGTTCCCCGCCTGAGCAATGAAAGAATGATAATAGAAGAGATTCTTAAATACAGAAAATAATTTTAATATTACAGTTATGTTAAGCGAAAAACTTTGTGCGGCATTCAATGCCCAGATCAATGCAGAACTTTGGTCTGCATACCTCTATCTTTCAATGTCGGTAGATGCTTCTAACAGAGGAGAAAAGGGAGCAGCAAACTGGTTTATGGTACAGTTTCAGGAAGAACAGGACCATGCAAAAATATTGATCAACCATCTCCTTTCCAGAGGAAACAAAGTGGTTCTCAGTCCTATCGAAGGCGTCAGAACATCATGGGACAGCACTCTCGAAGCATTCAAGACCACTCAGGAACATGAAAGGAAAGTAACCTCCTACATAAACAGACTCTATGAGCTTGCTATAGAAGAGAGAGACTATGCAGCTCAGAACACTCTTAAATGGTTCATAGACGAACAGATCGAAGAGGAGGAAAATGTAAGTGAAATGATCTATCAGTACGAAGCCGTTGAAGGAAACAGATATGGTCTTCTGATGATGGACAAGGAGCTTGCAGGCCGTACATACAGTACACCCTCACCCCTTGCACAGAGATAACATTGATAATCGACAAATTACTAAAGAATCCCCGAAAGTTACTTTCAACTCTCGGGGATTCTATATACCAAGTGATCCATCTTTCATGCTTTTTCTGAAGTCGGATCACAAACAAGAGCAAAGTCTATAATTTTTTGCTCTACAGAAGCTCGAATAACACGGATCCACACCTTGTCACCAATAGTATAGCGCTTGCCCTTTCCACGGCCAACAATAGTATAGCTCTGCTCATCAAACTCGTAGAAATCCTCTTCGATATCCCTTAGAGAGACCATACCTTCTACCTTTTCAGGCTCAGTCTCGACATACATTCCCCACTCAGTAAGACCTGAAACAGTACCTGGAAATATCATTCCGACCCTCTCCTTCATATATTCACAGAGCTTGTATTTTATGCTGGAGCGTTCGGCTTCAGTGGCAATCTGTTCCCTTTCAGAAGAGTGCTTGCAACATGCTTCGTAGAACTCCTTGTCAGCCGAACCTGCTCCATCCAGATAACTTGACAGAAGCCTATGGACCATAAGGTCGGGATAGCGTCTGATAGGAGATGTGAAATGAGTGTAATAGTCAAACGCAAGACCATAGTGGCCAACATTGTCAGTACTGTAACGGGCACGGGCCATAGAGCGCAAAGCCATCATCACCACTGCATCCTGTTCAGGAGTATCCTTCACAACAGAGAGGAGATTATTGAGTCTCTGGGCAACACTGTCTCCCTTGATCTGAACCGTAGCCTTCGGCATTGAAGCCTCGTATGCCTTCCTCTCTTTCTTTGACTTCTTGTCATTAAGTTCGGAAGGAAACCCTATTCCGAAAATTCTGACAAAACGGCTCAGGACATCGAGTTTTTCTGCATTGGGATTCTCGTGGATACGATAAACGAAAGTGCGTGCATCTTTCTTTCGAACCTTGCCGACATACTCTGCCACAGCCTTGTTTGCCAAAAGCATGAATTCCTCGACGAGCCAGTTGGCCTCTTTTGAGATCTTCTCATATACTCTGATCGGCTTGCCGTTTTCGTCAACCTCCACCTTCATCTCGGGGCGTTCAAATGAGATTGCTCCGGCGGCAAACCTCTTCTTCCTTAGAATAGAAGCCATCTTGTGCAATATCAGAATCTCATCTGCCATCCTGCCCTGGCCTGTCTCTATGACAGACTGAGCCTCCTGATAAGAGAAACGCGCATCAGACCTGATAATGGTCTTTCCGAACCATTTGTCCTTTACAGCTCCCCTCTCTCCCATCTCGAATACTGCCGAGAAACAGAGCTTTTCTTCATCTGGTCGCAAAGAGCAGAGATTGTTGCACAGTGATTCGGGAAGCATGGGCACCGTTCTGTCCACCAGATAAACTGAAGTGCCCCTATCGTATGCACACTTGTCGACAAGAGTGCCAGGGGTGACATAATAGCTCACATCTGCAATGTGAACACCAACTTCGATATTTCCGTTTTCAAGTCTTCTTACCGAAAGGGCGTCATCAAAATCCTTTGCGTCAGCAGGGTCTATTGTCATTGTGGGGACTGATGTAAAATCCCTTCTTTTTCTCCTTTCTCTGTCGGGAATAGCCACAGGAATAGCATTGGCCTCCTCTTCAACCGCAGACTCAAACCTGTAAGGCAGACCATATTCGGCAAGAATTGCATGCATCTCAGTATCATTGGCCCCAGGTTCTCCCAGTAGATCCACGATATGTCCAATGGGAGCATTCATCCTGCGCGACCAGTCAGTCACCAGAACAGCAGCCTTCTGTCCTGAAATTGACTTCAGATCGGGAACATTCCCATTAAAATAGAGAGAGAGTGTATCCTTCGGAATCAATATGTCGTAAGGCATGGAACGGCTTTCCACTATCAGCCAAAGCTCCCCGTGTGCAGCCTGCAGTATTCCCAGATGCGGTCTCCCGGAGCGTTCCACTATAGAGAGCACCTCTCCCTCGACCCTACGGGGTTTTCCTGGCTTGGTTCCACCCCTCATCTTATTGGTAACTATCTTGACTGTATCGTTATTAAGAGCCCCTCTGAACTTGGATGAAGGGATGAAGATATCATCTTCCCTACCTTCCACCGTTACAAATCCGTATCCCTCCCTTGTCATACTGACTTTCCCGACAAGTTCCTCCTTATGGAAACGGGTATCTGATTTGGGGCGTCTCTCTTTTGAACTTTTAGCTTTCTTGTTTTTGCTCTTCAGAATAGCTTTTTTGACTGATTTTACACCTTTAGCCATATTATTCATTTTAACTAATGCAAATTTATTAAAAATTTACTCTGATAGTTCTAGCCACATCATTTCATACTGATCTATCAGTTCTATTATCTCTCCGATTTTGCGTGAAGCATCCAAAAGTTCCTGATTACTGAGGGTCCCGCTTGAGAGACTTTGCTCAATAGACTGTTTTTCGGCTTCTAACTTGGGAAGTTCAGCCTCTATCCTCTCAAGTTCCCTCTGTTGCTTCCAGGAGAGTTTTTTCTTTCCGTTGGCCGAAGAGGCGACATTCATCCTTGGCTTTCCTGATGCAGAGTTTTGGGTTTTGACTGCAGGCTTTGAAGTGCGAGTCCTATCGGAATCAGCACCCAGAGATTCTCGATAAGAAGAATAATTCCCCGGATAATCCTTTATTTTGCCCTCCCCGTTGAAGACAAAAAGATGATCGATAATCTTGTCCATAAAGAATCTGTCATGCGAGACAATGAGAAGATTACCGGAATAGCTCCTGAGGTACTCCTCAAGAACGTTTAAGGTAACAATGTCAAGGTCATTGGTCGGTTCATCAAGAATCAGAAAATTGGGAGAGGAGACAAGAATCGAAAGGAGGTACAACCTTCTCTTTTCGCCACCGCTAAGTTTCTCTATCAAGGAGTTATGCATGGAAGGAGGGAAAAGAAAATAGTTAAGGAATGTCGAAGCGGATACACTCTTTCCGTCTCCCAGATGAATATGGTCGGCTATCTCCCTTATATATTCCAGCACAGTCTGACCGCTTCTGAAACCGATACCACTTTGACGATAGTATCCGAAACAGACGGTGGTTCCAATATCTATTTGGCCTGAGGTAGGAGAGAGCGAACCGGTTATCAAATCGAGAAACGTACTCTTGCCCACACCATTAGGTCCTATTATACCTACTTTTTCCCCAGGTGTGAATTTATATGAAAAGTCATTCAGGGCGCAAAAGCCATCCTCACAGTAGCTCAGATGAGAGCAGTCCACCACCTTTTTCCCGAGCCTTTGCATTCCGGCCACAATCTTTACACTCTGCTCGACAATTGTCTGAGATGCCCTCTCTTGAAGATGTTCAAAAGCCTCTACCCTGTAGCGAGCCTTGGTCCCTCTGGCACACGGAGTCCTTCTTATCCACTCAAGTTCTCCCCTGAGAAGATTCCTTGCCCTTTGGGTGGCAGAATTGAAATTATCGACCCTCTCATCCCTCTTTTCTAGAAAATAGGAGTAGTTCCCCTCATAACGAAAAACACTTTCCATATCCAGCTCGATTATTATATTGCATACACGATCCAGAAAATATCTGTCATGAGTAACCATCAAAAGCGTCGAACGGGATCTTTTCAGATACTCTTCAAGGAACTCTATGCTCTCTATGTCAAGATGGTTGGTAGGTTCGTCCATTACCAGGAAATCGGGATTGCTGACCAAAAGAGCAGCAATGGCAACACGCTTTTTCTCGCCACCGCTCAATGCAGAGATTTTCTTCTGAACATCGTTGAGTCTTAGCTTCGAAAGGATTTCCTTGATACGGAAATCCTCTACCTCAGCCTTTTTTGCCCCGATTGTTCTGGAGACAGCCTCGAATATCGTTTCTTCGGGATCGAACTCGCTCTCCTGATCCAGAAAGGCAACCGAGATATCCTTCATGAAACGGATCCGGCCCTCACCATCCGAACTCTCGCGACCTGCAATTATGCGCAGCATCGATGTCTTGCCAGCTCCGTTGGGTGCCACCAATGCAATCTTGTCACCCTCGTTTATGTTAAAGGATACGTTTTTGAATAACGTCCTCACACCGTAGGACTTGGATATATTTACAACTTCCAGAAAGCTTGCCATATATTTTTTAAAATTTCAAGCAAATATAAAGGTTAAATGGTTGTAAATTAAAAAAATAGTGGTATATTTGCAGCCCACTTAGAAGGTGGACTATATTTAAAGAATTAATTATCAACATTTTAACAAATTAAACCAATGCCTGGATTAATTGGAAAAAAAATCGGAATGACTTCCGTTTTCGATGCTGATGGAAAAAACATTCCATGCACCGTTATTGAAGCTGGTCCGTGTGTTGTTACGCAGATTCGTACAGTAGAGAATGATGGTTATGCCGCTGTACAACTTGCCTATGACGAAATGAAAGAGAAACACACCAGCAAGGCTCTCAAAGGCCACTTTGAAAAGGCAGGAACCACACCCAAACGCAAACTTGTAGAGTTCGCAAATGACTTCACCAATGAAGTGAAGCTGGGTGACACACTCACCGTAGCAGACGTATTCGGTTCTACCGAATGGATCGATGTAGTAGGTGTATCCAAGGGTAAAGGTTTCCAGGGTGTTGTAAAACGCCATGGCTTCCAGGGAGTAGGTGGCCAGACCCACGGTCAGCACAACAGACTCCGTCACCCCGGTTCACTCGGTGCATCTTCATGGCCTTCAAGAGTATTCAAAGGTATGAGAATGGCCGGACAGATGGGTAATGAACGAGTAAAGGTTCAGAACCTTAAGGTTATTAAAGTTATTCCTGAGAACAACTTGGTTCTCGTGAAGGGTTCTATCCCCGGAGCAAAAGGATCTTATGTAATTTTGGAGGACTAAGAGTATGGAATTATCAGTTTACAAAATTGACGGTACCGAATCAGGAAAGAAAGTAACCCTTGATTCAGAAATCTTTGGCATTCAGCCTAACGACCACGCAATCTATTTGGATGTGAAACAGTACCTCGCTAACCAGCGTCAGGGAACACACAAAACCAAAGAAAAATCTGAAGTTGCATACAGCACCAAAAAGATGGGACGCCAAAAAGGTGGTGGAGGAGCTCGTCACGGTAGTATCAAGTCTCCTACATACGTAGGTGGTGGTACAGTATTCGGACCCAAACCTCGCGACTACAGATTCAAGCTCAACAAAAAGCTCAAACAGTTGGCCCGTTACTCAGCTCTCTCATACAAAGCTCAGGAAAATGCCATCGTTATGGTTGAGCCTTTCTCAATGGAAGCGCCTAAGACCAAAGAATTCATTCAGATTCTCAACAATTTGAATGCAAACGGAAGACGTACACTGTTCGTACTTCCCCAAATCAGTGAAAATATTTACAAGTCATCACGCAACCTTGAAAATGTCAACGTCATCACTATCGATGAAATCAACACTTATGAAATCATGAAGTCATATCAGTTGGTTCTCGTTGACGGAGTTCAGGATATCATCGCAGAAAGACGCAAATAACCGTAGGATAAAATGGGAATTTTGATTAAGCCTATAGTAACAGAAAAATTGACGATTCAGGGCGATAAATTGAATCGTTACGGTTTCATTGTTGACCGCAATGCCAATAAGATAGAGATCAAAAAAGCGGTCGAAGAACACTATGGAGTAACGGTAAAAGACGTAAATACCGTTAATTATCACGGAAAACGTAAAAGCCGCTACACCAAAGCGGGTTTATTGACAGGACGTGCCAACCACTACAAGAAAGCGTACGTGACATTGGCAGGTGAAGATAAGATTGATTTCTACAGCAACATTTAATCCTATGGCAGTACGTAAATTCAAACCGACAACACCCGGTACAAGAAATAAAATCATCAGCGCATTCAGCGAAATTACTTGCACAACCCCTGAAAAATCTCTTCTCGAACCCTTGAGAAAGACAGGTGGTCGTAACAACACCGGTAAAATGACTATGCGCTACATCGGTGGCGGTCACAAGAGAATGTATCGTATCATCGACTTCCTTCGTGACAAAGACAACTGTCCTGCTACCGTAAAGACTATTGAGTATGACCCTAACCGCAGTGCTCGCATTGCATTGGTTGTTTACGCTGACGGAGAAAAGAGATATATCATCGCTCCTCAGGGTATCCAGGTAGGCCAGACCATCATGTCAGGATCAGGAGTGGCTCCCGAAGTCGGAAACACTCTTCCCCTCTCTGAAATTCCCCTCGGAACAGACATCCACAATATCGAGCTTCGTCCCGGACAGGGTGCCGCAATGGCACGTTCAGCCGGAGCTTACGCACAGCTCACAGCACGTGAAGGCAAACACGCCATTCTCCGCCTCCCTTCAGGTGAAACAAGAATGGTTCTCGTAACCTGCCGTGCAACCGTAGGTGTCGTTTCCAACTCTGACCACAACCTCGAATCTTCAGGTAAGGCAGGACGCAGCCGTTGGCTCGGACGCAGACCTCGAAACAGAGGTGTTGTGATGAACCCTGTAGATCACCCTATGGGTGGTGGTGAAGGACGTGCATCAGGAGGACACCCTCGCTCACGCAAAGGTATTCCTGCTAAGGGCTACAAGACACGTAACCCTAAGGCTACTTCCAATAAGTTTATCATAGAAAGACGTAAAAAATAGGAATAAATTCAGAGAATTATGAGTAGATCACTTAGAAAAGGTCCCTACATTCAGGCTGCACTCGAAAAGAGAGTTATTGCAATGAATGAAGGAACTATGAAAAAAGAAGTTATTAAAACTTGGTCTCGCGCCAGTTTGATCTCCCCTGACTTCGTAGGTCATACCATCGCGGTTCATAACGGAAATAAATTTATTCCGGTTTATGTTACTGAAAATATGGTAGGTCACAAGCTTGGTGAATTTGCACCAACCCGTACCTTCAAAGGCCATTCGGGTAATCGTTAATCAATTAATGTAAAGAGTTACAATAATGGGATCTCGTAAAAAAGAAATGGCCGACAGGCTTAAAGAAATAAAGAAAGTCACAGCGATCGCGAAGCTCAATGACGTTCCCACATCCCCCCGCAAGATGCGTCTTGTTGCGGATATGATTAGAGGCGTTGAAGTAAACCGCGCATTGGACATACTCAAATATACCAAGAGAGAAGCTGCAGGACGTCTGGAAAAACTCCTCCGTTCAGCAATTGCAAACTGGGAAGCTAAGAACGAAGGCGACAAAGCTCTCGAAAACGGTGAAGTAATCGTAAAGAGCATTATGGTAGGTCAGGGCAGCACCCTCAAACGTATCCGTACAGCTCCTCAGGGACGCGCGGCACGTATCCGCAAACGCTCTAACCACGTAACTATCATCGTGGGTGTAAAAGAAGTTAAAGAAACCGTAGCAAAACAGGAGGAATAAACAATGGGACAGAAGATTAATCCTATATCAAACAGAGTCGGTATAATCCGTGGTTGGGACTCCAATTGGTACGGCGGAAAAGATTATGCTGCAAAGATTCTCGAAGATTCAAAGATTCGTGAATATATCTACGCACGTATCACCAAAGCGAACCTCTCAAAAATCGTTATAGAAAGGACCCTCAAACTCATTACTGTTACTATCCACACCTCAAAACCCGGTCTGATTATCGGTAAAGGTGGTCAGGAAGTAGACAAACTTAAAGAAGAGTTGAAGAAAATTTCTAACAAAGAGGTTCAGATCAATATCTTCGAAGTAAAGAGACCTGATATTGACGCAAATATCGTTGCGAACAACATCGCACGCCAGGTAGAGGGACGTGTGTCTTACCGTCGCGCAATCAAGATGGCTATCGCAGGTGCAATGCGTTCAGGTGCTGAAGGTATAAAGGTTCTCATCAGCGGCCGTTTGGGCGGTGCAGAAATGGCAAGAAGAGAACTCTACAAGGAAGGAAGAACTCCCCTCCATACCTTCCGTGCTGATATTGACTACGCATTGGCTGAGGCTCATACCAAGGTAGGTGTTCTCGGTATCAAAGTATGGATCTGCAACGGTGAAGTTTACGGAAAACGTGACCTCTCCCCCAATGCCGGTGTTGCAGCCAACGCAGCTCCCGCAAACAATAGTCGTCAGGAAGGCCGTCGTGGCCGTGGCGACAGACGTCGTGACAGACGCCCTCGCGGAAACCGTGAAAACAACAACGCACAGTAAAATACAGCAGTATTTTATAATAATCAACTTGAGAAGACCGGTACTCTTACAAAGGGGGCCGGTCTTTTTACAAATACCAAATAATAGGTATTGCCCGCAAGGGCTAATGGAGTTATCTTTGTAGACATGAAATTATCGGAACTTAAAACAAACGAACATGGCATCATTGTCAAGACCAATGGCCACGGATCATTCAGAAGAAGAATTGCCGAGATGGGATTCATTAAAGGGAATGATGTTCGTGTAGTTCTGAATGCTCCCTTGAAAGACCCCATTGAGTATGAGGTCATCGGTTACAAGATCTCACTCAGGAGAGAAGAGGCTGAAAAAATAGAGGTTGTGAGCGAAAGTGAAGCAAAGGAGATTTTGGGGAACCGAAAGGAGAAGGAGGCACTCACCTTCACTACATATAATGAGGAATTTCATTCACGAATGAAGGAACTCGCAGAGGAGAGAAGACATACCATAAGAGTGGCATTGGTCGGCAATCCCAACTGCGGAAAAACTTCCCTTTTCAATATAGCATCAGGCAGTCACGAACATGTAGGGAACTATAGCGGAGTGACTGTAGACGCAAAGACAGGCAACTTCGTACACAATGGATACCGTTTTGAAATAACAGATCTTCCCGGTACATACTCACTTTCGGCATACAGTCCTGAAGAACTGTACGTGAGACGGCATCTTTTCGAAAAGACACCGGACGTAATAGTAAACGTTCTGGACTCATCCAATCTTCAGAGAAATATGCTTCTTACCACACAGCTCATAGACATGGATATGAGGGTGGTTATTGCACTGAACATGTACGATGAGCTCGAGGCCTCTGGTAATAAACTGGACATCACCACTTTTGGACACTTACTGGGTATTCCTGCAGTACCTACAGTAAGCAAGAGTGGAAAGGGAATCAAGGAACTTTTCGATACTATTATAAAAGTTTATGAAACGAATGACCCTGCTACGGCAAGGCATATCCATATCAATCATGGCAAAGAGATAGAATCCGCTATCGTCGCAATACAGAAACTCATCAAGCAAAACGAGTCCATAAAACGCAAATTCTCTACCAGATATCTTGCCATAAAATACCTCGAACACGACACACAAATCGAGAAGAACATAGAGTCACTCCCGAACAGAAACGACATCATAGCCCTTAGAGTGGAACTTGAGCACAGAATGGAAAGACTCCTTGGGACTACGATAGAGTCCGCCATTATTGATGCAAAATATGGCTTCATCCAGGGAGCGCTGAAGGAGACATTTACACCCTCACAGAAGAGTAAACACACCTCCATCACCGACAAAATAGATGCTCTGGTTACTAACAAGTGGCTTGCGTTCCCCATTTTCATAATCGCACTCTTTATCACATTTGAGGCGACCTTTTCACTGGGAAATTACCCTATGGAATGGATTCAATGGCTGGTTGATTGCATCGCCGCATTTGTCTCCGAGAGGATGCAGGACGGATGGCTTAAAGACCTTATCACCGATGGTATAATAGGTGGAGTAGGCAGTGTACTGGTATTTTTGCCCAACATCATGATACTCTACTTATTCATCTCACTGATGGAAGACTCCGGCTATATGGCTCGTACAGCTTTCATTATGGACAAGCTGATGCACAAGATGGGGCTCCACGGCAAGTCCTTCATTCCGATGATTATGGGATTCGGTTGCAATGTTCCTGCAATTACCGCAACCAGAACTATAGAGAACCCTAAAAGCAGGCTTCTTACTATACTGATACTGCCTTTAATCTCATGTTCGGGCCGTCTGCCAATCTATATAATGATGACAGGAGCCTTCTTCCCTGCAAACGGAGCATTGGTGATGATGGGTATTTACCTGCTGGGAATAACTCTTGCAATAATAGGAGCAAAGGTGATGTACAGATTTATTGACAGCCACGACCTGCCCTTTGTCATGGAGCTCCCCCCCTACAGAGTCCCGACTGCAAAATCGATATTCAGACACACTTGGGAAAAAGGCAAACAATATCTGCAGAAGATGGGTGGAATCATACTTGTAGCATCGCTAATAATCTGGACATTAGGATATTTTCCAAGAAACAATGGTGATATGACACCAGCCCAACAACATGAACAATCATACATAGGAAAAATAGGCAAAAGCATCGAGCCTATACTTGAACCAATAGGAATGAACTGGCAATCAGGCGTTGCCATCCTTTCCGGAATTGCTGCGAAAGAGCTTATAGTAAGCACAATGGGCGTTCTATACAGTACTGATGAATCTGACTCACTGCAGAGCGCACTTCAGTCCACCATCACCCCTGCAGGCGCTTTGTCATTCATGGTATTTGTTTTGCTATACTTCCCATGTATAGCAACATTTATTGCAATAAAACAGGAGAGCGGCAGATGGAAATGGGCGATACTAACAGCAATATACACACTGGTACTCGCTTGGATAACCTCCTTTGCGGTTTACCACCTGGCACTTTTATTATTATGAATATATACGAAATAGAACACAACAGGGAAATAGTATATCCTAACACCAGAATGGCTGATGTCATAGAGGCAGATTACAGGATACTTCCCCTCCTTTATAGGATGGGAATTGAACTCGGATTTGCAGAGAAGAGCATAAGTGAGGTCTGCTGCCAGAGCGGTATCAACCCCAACTCATTTCTCCTGATATGCAACACGTATCTCCTTACAAACTACTCTCCCTCGTCCGAACTCATCTGTAATGCAAATCCTACAGACCTGATAAAATACCTCTCATCATCACACTCATACTATCTTAACGAATGTATCCGTGAATTGGAGAGACTTATTGACAAAGTGGCTTCAGACCTCCCGGGCAACCAGCGCGAGCTCATCACGACCTTCTACAAAGTCTATCGCAAAGAGCTCGAAAACCATTTCAGCTACGAAGAGGAAATAGTGTTCCCTTATATAAATAGGGTTATTAAGCACAAAGAAGAGAATGAAAAGTTCACAATCGGCACATTCAAAAATAACCATAGCAATGTAGATGAAAAGATTAACGACCTCAAAAGCATAGTGATGAAATACATCCACTCTACAGGCAACCGTTTCGAATCCATGCAGCTCCTTTCAACTCTCTACATTCTGGAGAGGGATCTTATGAAACATACATTCATAGAAGACCATATCCTAATACCAATGATAAATCTTCTGGAACAGAGTCATGACAGCCAATAATAAGAGAGTACTCATAATCACACCTTCCAGAATAGTGGCGGAAGGTCTGATAACAATTCTCACCCAAGCAGGAGGTTTTACCATAGAGAGAGTCATTGCCTCTATCTCACGGGAGAACGAGAACCTTCTGCATACCATCCCTGCAGACATAATCATAGTAGATCCCTCAATGTTCGGATTCAATATCCTGCAAACCCTCAAAAACAGACTTTCAGAATTCACAACTGCCCCATTGGTATCATTATCCACCATGCCCATGAGCAGGACTATCGCTGCGAATTTTGATGAACAAATCTCCATGTTCGACACTGCACCGGAAATAGTAAAGAAACTTCGAAATATCACAATTGTAGACACATCCAACAGCGAAGAATCACAGGATAATAACATCGGGGAACTCACATCAAGAGAGAAAGAGATCTTGGTAAAGGTAGCAAGCGGACATTCAAACAAACAGATAGCAGACCAGCTTAATCTGTCAGTGCACACCGTCATCACTCACCGCAAAAACATCACTCACAAGACAGGTATTAAAACAATAGCAGGGCTTACTGTGTACGCCCTGCTGAACAATTTGATTACAACACCTAACGAAAATTTGTAAAATTACCAATCCATATATCCAATAATTCCGGGAAAACTTGAGAACTCAAATCGTTTTTCGTATGTATGGAATATCGGCTGTTCTGTAATAATCACGACATCGGAGTCAATTCTAAGCAGAACACGCTCTGCAATACGGTTTACCGACTCTCCCTCTTTAAAAATAGTCGGCTTGAGAATCAGTCTATTTCCATCTATTTCCAAATAATCACCATTCATGTCTCCGGTCATCTCTTCAAGAGTCTTCGGGGCTTTCATATTCACATGTGAGCAGTTAATTCTGCCATAATTCATAATGTCTTCCTCCCTGTTGATAGTAAGGTGTGGGTAAGTGATTATAGAACCTGCACCCTCATCATTTACCATATATGCAAGGGTGAACTTCTTTTTTCCCGCATCTATGAAAATACTCTCGTTCTTATAAAGCTCACAATCCTGAAACTCTATGAAAAGAGTATCTACAGCAGGCAACTTTGAAGAGCTATAAGTTCGCTCGATTTTATTCAGGTGAGATATCGTGCTAAAAGAGCCGAGAAAAGCGGTAAAGAGAGCTACAAACCAGATTACAAGCATAATCAGTCCTGGGTGACACTTTGGTGACTTGAGAGCAAAGATCATCTTGATTCCAAGGTAAACCACCATCAGACAAGGGATTATAAGCAGCAAAAATAGACAGACCGACACGACTGTAATCACCCATTGAGGGGCATCAGTGAACATTCCCACAATTGTAGTAAAATCAAAGGGTGAGAAGAGTCCCCAAGAGATGCTGACACCAAAAAATGCAAACACGAAAGAGATAGAACACCCTATTCCGGCAATCAGGAACGCAACACCTAATACCACGCCAACCACTCTTGCCAAAGTTTTCCATATGGAGCTCTGAGAGGCCTGTTCGACCATTGATGAAAAATGACTGCTGCCACTCTCTATCCTGCTCTGAATCCCTTTGAGAGAATTTGTTTCACCTCTCATATCGCACCTCTGCTGAGCTGTCACTGCAGGAGGCATTACGAAATACAATATCAAATAGATAATGGGAAAAAAGAGCGGTGCAAATTCCAAAAGAGTCAAAAGTACAGTTCCAACTGTAAAGATAAGTCTGAAGATGACAGGATCGACACTGAAGTATGCACCCAGTCCGGCACATACACCTGAGAGTTTATTGTTCTTAAGATCCCTATAGAGCCGGCGGTTTCTACCAGAGCCCAGATCGTCATAAGGATTACCCAGATTATCAGTAGTACCAAGAGTTGCAATGATACTGTTGACTGCAAACTCGTCTACCAGCTTGTTTGAAAAGCCTCTCTCGATCAGAAGCTCTGCAATACGCTCCTCAATTGCAGCAATTATTTCATCCCTATTCACATTATTTGCATAGAAATCGGATAGAGAGTACATATAGTCATCCAATATCTGATGCGCCTTCTTATCCAATACAAAGGCAAAACCGCCTATACTGATTTTAATAGTTTCCATTTTGCTCATTTCTGATTAAATCTATTGATTCGACAATATCCCTCCAGGCAATATCCATCTCCTTGAGAGCCTGGCGTCCCTTTTGAGTGATACTATAATATTTTCTTGGAGGTCCCTGTGTAGACTCCTCCCATCTGTAGCTCAGAAGCCCCTGATTCTTCTGACGGATCAGAAGAGGGTAAAGAGTTCCTTCCACTACAATCATCCTGGCCTTCTTCAACTCAGCAATTATCGAAGAGGTGTAAGAATCTTTTTTGTCAAGAATACTGAGAATACAATACTCCAGCACACCCTTCCTCATCTGAGATTTCAGATTATCAACATTAGATTCAAATACTTCCATATCCAGATCAATTAATTAATGAAATCTTCTGATATTTTCTGCAGTTACTGGCAAACCGTACATACGGCACTTATCAGCGCCTGTTCTGGCAGCAGGCACTACAAAGAGCAGGATAAGGTAGAGCCAAAAACCGAAAGAACCACAGAAAAAGATAATGATAAAGATAAGTCTAACAATAGTAATGTCAATATTAAAGTAGTGAGCCACTCCTGAACATACACCACCTATTCGTTTGTTATCAATATCCCTAAACAATTTTTTGGGTTCCGGAGCCTCGTAATACCTGTAACGGCTGTCATAACTATCCCTGGTATCGAAAGAGCTGCCATAGTCAAAAGAGCCGTCAGGCATACCAAGTCTGGAAATTACGCTCTCAACCATTGAAAGTGTAATAGCCTGATTGCTGGCAGACAACATTTCGGAGAAAATTTCTGCAATCCTCTCTTCGAGTTCATCCATCACCTCTTTGGTAGAAGAACCCATCTGAGTCTTATTTCTGAAGTGGTCAAGATAAGAAGATAATCTGCTATACGCATCTTCATTGATGATGAATTTACGTCCTGCAATTTCGACTTCAATAATACGTTTCATAAGCTCTGTATTTTTACTATTTGAAATACTAAATTATTTGGTGATGCAAATATATATAATTTTTTCAGTACCTTGTTATGCAATGTACTATTTTTAAAAAAAAGTGGAATATTTTCCACTTTTATCAATTTTCTAAGACTTTTTTACTCGTTGTTGGTCATATCCTGAGGTGCAACAGGGAACTGAGGCTGCCCTTCTACAGACTGATTCTGTTCGAGCTTTTCGATAACTGCATTGTCCTGAGCTTTATGTGAAGGGGCAAATGCTGTAGCAAGAATACAGAGAACGAGCATTACGATGGAGAGTGTCCATGTAGCTTTTTCAAGAAAATCTGCAGTCTGACGTACTCCGAATGTTTGGTTACCGGCAGCAAAGTTTGCAGCAAGTCCACCACCTTTAGAGTTCTGGATCAAAACGATCAATGTGAGAAGTATACTCACGATGATTATCAAAACGGAAAGTGCTATGTACATAACCTATAAATTTTTCTTTAATTCTTCCTTAAGGGATGCAAAGTAAGCACTTTTTTCCGGATATAACAAAATAAGTTTGTCATAAACTTCAATTGCTTGATAATAAAACTGCTGTTCTGCATAAATTCTGGCAAGTGTTTCGGTATAGAGATACTCATCTATCCCCTCCAGAGCACTACTTTTATCCTCTTGGAATCCCTCCTGTATGATTAGCGGTTCCGAAACAGAATTCACCTCCTCAGGGGAAAAATAATCTCCTCCTATGACTATATACTCCTTTCTTGGAGCCTGTTCGTCCTTTGTCACCTCTCTCCTTCCGGGAGTAGGCACTATTACAGGTATCACTTCATTGAAATCAAGGCTATATATAGGACTGTCGGAGCCCTCACCCTCTGCTGCGCTGCGCATAGCAGAATATCCCTTGCGAAAAGGAAGCCTGAAAGGATAAATATACCACCTGCATTTTTTCAAGGAGTCACTGTAGCTGTCCAGCCCCATCTCTGACATCCTCAAAAAAAGCTCCTGATGCGCAGCTGTGAACCACGGATAGGTCGAGACCACACTTTCAAGCTGTGCTATAGTCATCTGTGAAAGAGGAATTTTGTCCATAGGTAAACACTGTATTACCAGTTTGCTACGGTTGCATTGAATATATCCTCGACCAATTTTTCGATAATCTCTTCGCAAAGAGTCTCCTCTACTGCATCAAGCATCTCATTGGCATCATAGTCCGCATAGGCGGAGAAGGTCTTTTCGAAGTCCTCTTCTGGATGAAGTTTGTTAGTAAAATATATCTTCACTACAATAGTAAGACGGTTCTGGGAAGCCTGCTCATCCTTTGTGACAGCCATCGGTTTCGTGTCATAATTGATTATCTCCCCTGCCACATTCATATCACCCATTTCAGAAAGGATGTCCAGAGGGGTAAGTTTCCTATACTTCTCGATGAGGGCATCGGAAAGAGATGAACTGAGCGAAGGATTCACCTTCAAAGCCTTATTTTCAAAGTACTCCACAGAGAGGCTCTTGACATCGGGCTGTATCGAGGTCCCCGAAAATGAGTAGATCCCGCAAGAGACTGCAGCTGTCAAAAGCAGCGTAGGCAATATAATTCGTAATATTCTCATGCTTTATTCAATATCCAGTTCTTTGATTTTTCTGTATAATGTGCGTTCTGATATTCCAAGTTCAGCAGCAGCAGCCTTTCTCTTGCCATTGTGCTTCTTGAGGACATTTCTTATCATATCAGCATTCATATCCTGAATAGTCATCACTGGTTTTTCCTCCTCCGGTTCTATATCAGAATATGTATCAAGCTCCGTGTCATTGTGGGAAGGAAGCACCTGAATCTCTTTCGTATGGTGATGATGTTCAGCAGAAGTGAGCTTTGCGACGATTGACTTGAGAGTGTCAACCTCCTCCCTCAGACTGAAGAGCATTTTGAAGATAAGGTCCCTGTCGGAGAGAGTGCTGTCAGACTGGCTGCCCGGGGCACAGACGGGAAGTGTAGAGGTATCGGAAGGTATATAGCTCTTGATTGCTTCCGCTGAAATTTCACGTTCTCGTTCGAGAACTGAGATCTGTTCAGCGATATTCTTAAGCTGTCTTATATTTCCGGGCCATCTGTACGATTCAAGTACTGCTCTGGCCTCAGGAGTCAGACGTACAGTAGGCATTCTATACTTTTCTGCACAATCCAGCGCGAATTTCATGAAAAGAAGATGTATATCTCCTTTTCTTTCCCTCAGGGGAGGAATAAAGAGGGGTATGGCATTGAGCCTGTAATATAGGTCTTTCCTGAACTTACCTCTGGCAATTGCTCTCTCGAAATCGACATTTGAGGCTGCAATCACACGAACGTTGGTCTTGAGAATCTTGGACGAACCCACTCTTATAAACTCACCTGTTTCAAGTACACGCAGAAGACGCACCTGTGTCGACAAGGGGAGGTCTCCCACCTCATCCAGGAAAATTGTACCTCCGTCCGCCACCTCGAAATAGCCCTTCCTGGCTTCATTCGCTCCTGTGAAAGAGCCTTTCTCGTGACCGAACAGTTCAGACTCTATAGTTCCTTCAGGAATAGCTCCGCAGTTGATGGCTATATAATTATTGTGCTTACGCGGGCTATGTGCGTGAATAATTTTGGGAATCACCTCCTTTCCCACCCCGCTTTCACCGGTGATGAGGACAGAAAGATCTGTCCCGGCTATTTCAATCGCTGTCTCTATAGCTGAATTCAGACGGGGGTCATTTCCAATAATCCCGAAACGGTTCTTTATTTCATTAAGTTCCATATCATTCTTTATAGATGCAAAGTTAATATTTTTGGCATCATTGTTGAAAATAAATCAAATTAAATGCTATATTTGCGCCTCTGTGATTACATATAGATAATACACAAAACTAATTAATATTAAAATGAAAAGATTTTTTAATGTCCTTATGATTGCCGTTGCAGGAATTTTGCTAGTTTCCTGCGGTAATCCCAAAAAAATGGCTAAACAGGCCGACCAGGTATCAGTTCAGTGCGACCCTCAGGTTCTGGAAGTTGTTGCAGGCAAAATTCAGACCAAGGTTACAGTTTCATTTCCTGAGAAATTTTTCCACCCCAAAGCTATCATCGAGGTAGTTCCTGCCATCGTATACAACGGAGGCGAATCTCTCCTTGATCCTATTATGTTCCAGGGTGAAAAAGTTACTGAAAATTATGAAGTGATTCCCGAAACCGGTACATCTGTTTCAAAAAACCTCGAGTTCGATTATGTTGAAGGTATGGAAAAATGCCATCTGGAACTCAGACTTACAGTCATTTATAAGGAAGAAAGAGTTCCTTTTGCAGAACCTTATAGAGTGGCTGACGGAGCAAACACCACATATATGCTCGTAAGCAAATGCGGTACTCCTGCCTACATACCCGATTCATACAAAGAGATCATCCCTGAACAGAACGAAGCTCAGATTCTCTACCTTATCAACAGCGCGACTGTTCGTGGTTCTCAGCTCACAACCAAAGATGTAAAGGACTTCCAGTCATTCCTCAAGAGTCTTAAGGAAGACGAAAGAAGGGAACTCGTAAACACTGAAATCATTGCTTACGCCTCACCTGACGGAAAAGAAGATTTCAATGCAGAACTTTCACAGAAACGTGCTAAGAGCGCTACTGAGGCTTTTAACAAGAAGATCAACAACAAGAAAGTGGGTGTTGAAACTGAAATCTCATCAAGAAACATTGAAGAAGACTGGGATGGATTCAGCGAACTCGTTGCTAACTCTGACATTCAGGATAAGGAACTTATCCTCCGTGTTCTCCAGATGTACAGCGACCCCGCAGTCCGTGAAAAAGAGATCAAGAACCTCTCACAGGTTTACACAGTTCTTCAGAAAGAGATCCTTCCTGCACTTCGCCGTGCAAGATTCATCGCCAATATCAACTTCACCAACTACAGCAATGAAGAGCTTCTCACTCTGGTAAACGAAAATATTGAAGTTCTCGATGAAGAGGCTCTGCTTCGCGTGGCTTCACTTCTCGAAGATAACAATGCCAAAATTAATGTATACCAGCAGGCTGTAAACAAATATTCAAGCGAAAGAGGTCTTGTCAACCTTGCAGTTGCATACCTTGCAGCAGGTGAAAACGGCAAAGCTGAAACAACCCTCGCAAAGGTTAAAGAAACCTCTTGTCCTTACTTCATCCACGCTCAAGGTATTGTCGCTCTTCGCAAAGGAGAATTTGCAGTAGCTGAAAACTGCTTCAAGAAAGCCGGACTCAAAGAATCCAACATCGACCTTGCAGTTATCGATATCCTTAACGGCAAATACAACGAAGCCCTCGCAAAGGTTAAGGGCACCAACACCTTCAATGAAGCTCTTGCATACGTTCTTACCAACAACCTCATGGCTGCTTCAAAGATTCTCGGAGACTGCCAGTGTCCTAGAATCAACTACCTCAAGGCTGTAATCGCTGCCCGTAATGGTAAGGTAGCTCAGGCGAACGAAGCTCTTGCAATAGCAACCAAAGATGAAGCTCTTGCAAAACGTGCTGAAAACGATATTGAATTCGCAAAGATTCGATAATTAATTACAACAATCTAAAAAAAAAGGGGATGCTCAATTGAGCATCCCCTTTTTTATCTTACTGCCTCTTATAAGAAATCGTGCCGGTTGCCTGATTGGTAGGCATCAGAAGGACCTCTGCAATCTGCACATGTGCCGGTGCACTCGCAGCATAGAATGCGACATCTGCCACATCTGAGCCACACAGAGGAACAATTCCTTTATAGAAAGCATCCGCCTTCGCTTTATCCCCTCTGTAACGTACTACAGAGAAATTAGTCTCTACCATACCGGGTTTAATATTGGTAACACGCAAAGGCGTATCTACCAAATCTATTCTTAATCCATCAGATAGAGCCTTGACAGCTGCCTTTGTTGCACAATAGACACTGCCACCTGGATAAGCAGCATCTCCCGCAATAGAACCGATGTTGATGATATGACCTTTACCTCTTGCGACCATACCTGGAACCACCAATCGTGTCATCGAGAGCAGAGCCCTAATATTGGTATCTATCATGATATCCCACTCATCAAGATTTCCTTCGAACTCTTTATCTGTACCATACACCAGTCCCGCATTATTGATGAGGATATCTATTTCGCTCCATTTACCACTAAGGGAAGCAAGAGCACTTCTCATAGCATCCCTATCCATAACATCAAATGGCAAAAGAAGGGTATCAACACCCTCCCTCGCGAATTCATCCTTCAGTACAGCGAGTTTTTCCCTATTTCTTCCGTTGAGAATAAGAGAGGCACCGGCTGAAGCGAACTTCCTCGCGCAAGCCTCGCCGATACCGCTTGTAGCACCTGTTATCAATACGACTTTACCTTTCATTGCAATATCAAATTAATTGGTTTGTAACAATTCTGTAATATCTGCTGGATACTTTTGCAGCAGTAACAAAGATAAACAAATTATGGAATGGATTTACATCGGAATCATTGCATTCCTCTTTTTTCTGGCAATATCTGACTTGATAGTAGGAGTGAGCAACGATGCAGTGAACTTCCTGAACTCAGCAGTGGGAGCAAAGAGTGCTTCTTTCAGGACAATAATAGTCATTGCAGCAATTGGAGTATTTGCCGGAGCTACAATGAGTAACGGTATGATGGAGATTGCCCGTCACGGAATCTACCAACCCCAATTTTTCTCTTTTGAGGAGATTATATGCATAATGCTTGCTGTTATGGTAACAGATGTGATAATATTGGATGCATTCAACTCTATGGGTTTGCCTACATCCACTACTGTCTCTCTGGTATTTGAGCTACTAGGAGGCACTGTGGCTCTTGCCTTGCTCAAGAACATAAGCAGCGATGGTGCTCTCACATTCACACAAATGATTAATTCAGAAAAGGCCTTGACAGTCGTATTGGGAATATTTCTCTCCATTGCACTCGCCTTTTTCTTCGGAGCCCTGGTACAATATATTACCCGCCTTCTGTTCACCTTCAACTACAAACACAAAGTAAAATGGGCCGCCGGAATCATCGGTGGAATCGCAGTGACAGCCATCCTCTACTTCATGGTAATAAAGGGACTGAAAGACGCATCTTTCATGACAGCAGACTTGAAAATGTACATCAAAGAAAATACAGGAAGCATACTGCTGCTGTTCTTTGTTGTAAGTGGAATAATAATGCAGATACTGGCCTTGCTGAAAATCAACATATTCAAAGTTATAGTCCTTATAGGAACATTTGCTCTAGCAATGGCATTTGCAGGAAACGACCTGGTGAACTTCATAGGAATTCCCCTTGCAGGATATGCTGCATTCCAGGATTGGTCAGCCAACTCAGGAGGCATTGGAGCAGACAGCTACATGATGGAATCCCTCATGGGACCGGCAAAGACACCATTGCTTTTCCTCATTGCAGCCGGTGCCATCATGGTAATCTCGCTCACCACATCCAAGAAGGCAAAAAATGTCATAAAGACATCAGTAAACCTATCTAAACAAGATAACTCGGACGAAATGTTCGGCACATCAGCAATAGCCAGAAGGATTGTGACACTGTCAAACTCTATAGCCTGCTCAGTCCAAAAGGTCATTCCTGAAAAGGTCTCCAGATTCATAGACAAGCGTTTCAACAAGGATGAAGTTATTCTTGAAAATGGAGCAGCGTTCGACCAGCTCAGAGCAGCTGTAAACTTGGTAATAGCATCATTGCTCATTGCACTTGGCACTTCACTCAAGCTCCCCCTCTCGACCACGTTTGTAACATTTATGGTAGCAATGGGTACCTCTCTTGCAGACAGAGCATGGGGAAGAGAAAGTGCTGTCTTCAGGGTGACAGGAATGATATCGGTCATAGGCGGATGGTTCCTCACAGCAATTGCAGCCTTTATCTTATGCTTCATCGTGACAATGGCAATGCATTTCGGCTCGTTCATTGTTATGTTCCTTCTCTCTGCAGTGGCAATAGCAATAATAATAAGGAGCAATATCAAATATGCGAAGGAGAACAAGGAGGAGAAGAGAGACACACTCTATCAGCAGATTATGGAATGCAAAGAGCCTCAGCTGCTCTGGGAGCTGGTGTGCAGCCACATCAGAGAGAATGTCACTGACAACCTCAAAGAGGTAGAGACTATGTACGGTCACTTTACAGATGCCTTCAAGAATCAGAATAGAAGGACGATGAAAAAACTCTCCATAACAGTAAATGAGCAGATAAGGATAAACAAGAGTGTTCGCAAAAAAGAGATACGGGCATTCATGAAACTCTCTGCCGGCATCACTGCCCAAGCCAATACCTGGTTTCATATTATCAGCAACCACTCAGTCGAACTGTTATACGGTCTAAGGAGATCGTTCGACCCTTGCCTGGAACATATCGAAAACAACTTCAATCCCCTCCCTGCAGATAAAGCAGAAGAACTCGATAAACTGGGAAGCACACTTGACTCAATATATAAAAAGGTAATCAATTATATCAGCAGCTATCAGGTTAACGAAAGTTCAGATCCTATAGCCATAATCAAGGAGATATCTCACTTCAAGAGTCAGGTAACTGAAAAAATCGAAGAGAATATCAAAGGGCTCACATCTGAAAAGAATGATAACAATTTGAATATAAATATATTATATCAGACTGTTTTACAAGAGACATACCAACAGGCTGATAACCTCAAGCACCTCATCAGGGCATTTTACAGACTAATGAATGTAAGCTGATAATTTATTGAGTACTTCCGATTTTTCTTCTAACTTTGCAAAGATGAAAACGAAAATACTTATAGTGGATGACGAAGAGTCAATATGTGAGATTCTGAGTTTCAACCTCGAAATTGAAGGTTTCGAGGTTGATTGCGCATATAATGCAGAACAGGCCATGAAGATGCCTCTTGAAGAGTACTCACTGATAATTCTTGATGTAATGATGTCTGGTAAAAGTGGGTTCAAAATGGCAAAAGAGTTAAAGGACTCACCATTGACAGTAGATATTCCCATTATCTTCTGCTCTGCCATGGGCTCTGAAGAGAGCAAGGTTACCGGACTCACCATAGGTGCTGATGACTACATTGCAAAACCCTTCTCTGTCAGAGAGGTTGTGGCCAGGGTAAAGAGTGTGTTAAGAAGATGCCACAAGGAAGGCGACAGCCAGATACTGGATTTCAAAGGGCTGAAGGTCGACATCCTAAAGCACAAATGCTACATCGACTCCTCTGAAGTTGCATTGACAAAGACAGAACTTGAAATCCTTATCCTAATGCTCAAGAATCCCGGACGAGTTTTTTCCAGAGAAGAGATACTCAAGAGAATATGGAAGGATGAAGTAATAGTGCTGGATAGGACAATAGATGTCAACATTACACGGCTAAGAAAAAAACTCGGAGAGTATGGAAACTATCTGACAACAAGTCAGGGATACGGTTATGGCTTTAATATTTAACAAAGAGAAGCAGACCATCTCCATGCTGGAGGAGCTGGTCTATCTGGCTGAAAAGGGAACCCCCACTGGCAAGAATTTCGGACATTTTCCCTCAGGCAGAATAGGTACTTTGCTTGACAGGCTCACGGAGATATATAACAAGGGGCTGGTAACCAAAGAGGATATCTCCATAGAGAGAGAGAGGGTGATATTCCAGACTCAGGAGAATATTGTCCGCAAGAAACAGTTGACACAGAACATCAACCATGAGCTAAAAACCCCTGTAAGCAGTATATGCGGATACCTTGAAACCCTCGTTTCCAATCCTAACATACCTCCTGCTACCAGAGAGCTATTCATTTCCAAGGCCTACTCACAGGCCAAAAGGCTCTCTGACTTACTTGGAGATCTATCCACACTCACCCGTATGGAAGAGGGGAGCGACAAAATCTCCAAAGAGCCTTTAAACCTCTCAGAAATCGTTAAGGACGTGGTTAGGTCCATAGAAATATCAGTAAACAGCTCATGTAAAATAGTAAACAATCTACCGGATGATCTGAGCATTAATGGCAACTACTCCCTGATAGAATCAATTTTCAACAACCTCCTCGAAAATGCCCTCCTCTACTCCAAAGGGAGCAAAGTGGAAATCAATCTCACCAAGAGGGATGAAAAGATGCTATACTTCTCTGTTTCAGACAATGGGACAGGTGTAGACCCTATCCATCTTGACCGTATATTTGAGCGGTTCTACAGAGTTGACAAAGGAAGAAGTAGGGAACTGGGAGGAACAGGACTGGGGCTTTCGATAGTAAAGAACTCTGTTCTGATCCATGGAGGGAAAATAACTGCGGAAAATAGTAAACCTAAAGGATTGACTTTCAATTTTTCGCTAATGATCAACAATTGATAGAAAGTCAAGTATTTAGGTTACCCCCCCCCACGCAATTTATTGATTTTCATGAATTTCAGCAATCTTAACAATTGAATAAAAATTACAATCACCATTATTTCGGTTATATTGATTACAAATTAATAATAATATTTAACTAATAGTATTTTGTGATTATTTTTCATAACACTACATTTGTGCTATGAATAATTTGGAAATCAAAAAGCGAATAGAGCAGCAGAGAAGGAAACAAAATCTTTCTCAATCTGACGTGGCAGATCTCCTATCAATCTCACAAACAGCTTATCACAAGATTGAAAAAGGAGATACCATCTTAGTCAGCGAGCGCATTCCTCAACTTGCAACCATCCTTCATATCTCTGAGGAAGAGTTGATTTTCGGAAAGGAATTCAATACAGTCAGAGAGCAGAATGACCTTGTCATTGCTGAAAGGGACAGACGCATCGCTGAACTGGAAGAAATTATTAAAGACAAGAACCGGATCATCCATCTTCTTGGTGAAAAACTGGAAAGAATGTAGTTAATTTGCAACATTATGTTGCAACAGTTTTTCAAACCTAATATCATAGAAGCAGGATGTGACGAAGCTGGCCGCGGATGTCTGGCAGGGCCGGTGTTTGCCGCGGCTGTGGTACTACCCTCTGATTTTTTCAACGAGGATCTCAATGACTCCAAAAAACTATCTCCATCCAAGAGAGAGAGACTGCGGGAGCTTATCATTAGAGAATCAATAGATTACAAAGTCGAATATGTAACTGAAAAAGAGATTGACGCCATCAATATTCTCAATGCTTCGATTTTATGCATGCATAAGGCATTAGATGGTCTTAATACTCGGATAGGTCACATTATCGTTGATGGAAACAGGTTCAAAGCCTGGAGAGACCCATACGGTGTTTTAGTTCCCCACAATTGTATTGTAAAGGGTGATGCTACTTTTGCATCTATTGCAGCAGCATCAATACTTGCTAAAACTTTTAGGGATGACTATATGAGGAAGGCCGCTCTTGATTATCCAGAGTATGGATGGGACAAGAATTTCGGATACCCTACAAAAAGTCACCGGATGGCAATAAAAAAGTACGGTATAACTCCGTTACACCGTACTACTTTCACACTGCTACCAGATCCGGAACTCTTTTAGTCCAGTTTAAGGACTGCCATAAATGCACTCTGTGGCACTTCAACATTTCCGACCTGGCGCATTCTTTTCTTTCCTTTCTTCTGTTTTTCAAGGAGTTTCCTCTTTCTTGATATATCTCCTCCGTAACATTTGGCAAGGACATCCTTACGCACGGCCTTTACCGTTTCACGAGCTATTATTTTGGCTCCTATCGCAGCCTGGATTGCGATTTCGAACTGTTGTCTGGGAATAAGTTCCTTTAGCTTTTCACACATTCTGCGACCGAAATCATAAGCCTTATCTCTATGGATCAGGGATGAGAGGGCATCGACCTGTTCTCCATTAAGAAGGATATCAAGCTTTACGAGTTCTGCCTTTTGATAACCTATCAGATGGTAGTCAAAAGAGGCATATCCCCTCGATATAGATTTAAGTTTGTCATAGAAGTCGAAAACAATTTCCGCCAAAGGCATGTCGTATGTAAGTTCAACCCTATCGGCAGTTATAAAGTGCTGGTTCTTAAGTACCCCTCGCTTATCGAGACAGAGCTTCATAATCTGTCCGAAATATTCACTTTTCGAGATAATCTGAGCTCTTATATATGGTTCTTCTATATAGTCTATCGTAGTCTGTGGAGGAAGTCCCGAAGGGTTATGCACCTGGACGACCTCTCCGTCAGTAGTATGGACATTATATGAAACATTCGGTACAGTGGTTATGACATCCATATCGAACTCTCTGTAGAGTCTCTCCTGAACTATCTCAAGGTGAAGCAGTCCTAGAAATCCACACCTAAAACCGAATCCCAAAGCCAGAGATGATTCTGGGTCGAAAACCAGCGAAGCATCATTCAGACGTAACTTTTCGAGAGAGGCTCTGAGCGTTTCATACTCGTCTGTCTCGACTGGATAAACTCCTGCGAAAAGCATAGGTTTGACCTCTTCAAATCCGGCAATAGAGTCACTGCAAGGATTCTCAACATGGGTAATCGTATCACCTACCTTTACCTCTACTGCCGTCTTGATGCCGGATATGATATATCCAACATCACCGGCTGAAATCTCTCTCTTTGGAGAGAGGCCGAGCCGCAGGCATCCGATCTCATCAGCTTCATACTCCCTCCCGGTATTGACAAACTTGACTTTGTCATGCTCCCTTATGGTACCATTTACCACCTTGAAGTATGCAATAACTCCTCTGAAAGGGTTGAACACAGAGTCGAAAATGAGAGCCTGAAGGGGGGCATCGGGATCTCCCTTTGGAGCCGGAAGCCTCTCTATTATGGCATCCAGAATAGCCGGAATACCCTCGCCCGTCTTTCCGCTGGCAAGCAGAATCTCCTCTCTGTCACATCCTATAAGGTCTACTATCTGGTCACTCACTACCTCCGGCACTGCTGATGGCATATCTATCTTGTTAAGCACGGGGATTATCTCCAAATCGTGATTTATCGCCAGATAGAGATTTGAGATGGTCTGAGCCTGTATTCCCTGTGTAGAGTCGACAACCAACAGTGCACCCTCGCACGATGCGATGGCACGCGAAACCTCATACGAAAAGTCAACATGACCCGGAGTATCGATGAGGTTAAGTACGTAATCCTCCCCTTTGTAATTATAAACCATCTGGATAGCGTGGCTCTTGATGGTGATTCCCTTCTCCTTTTCGAGATCCATGGAATCCAGGACCTGATCCTCCATATCTCTGGCGCTCACTGTATCCGTATATTCAAGCAATCTGTCAGCCAAGGTACTCTTACCATGGTCAATATGTGCTATGATGCAAAAGTTGCGTATATTCTTCATTATTTTATGTCTCCTTCTCTTCAAGAGCAACTGCAAATATACATTACTTTTGTATTTCTTCAAATTCATGCTATATTAGCGCATTATTTGATTAACGCTTATGGCTAATATTGATACACTGAATTCTATTGCGTCTCAGGTCAGAAGGGACATTATCAGAATGGTCTCCAAAGCAGGATCTGGACATCCGGGCGGTTCGATGAGCAGCACTGACTTCATCACAGCCCTCTTCTTTGACAAGATGAAACACTCACCTGAAAACTGGAGCAGAAACGGCAAGGGAAACGACATGTTCTTCCTATCCATCGGCCATGTCTCTCCCCTTTTCTACAGTATCCTCTCAAGGTCCGGTTATTTCCCTATCGACGAGATGGCGACTTTCAGGGAATATGGATCAAGACTTCAGGGACACCCCTGTACAGAGAAGGGACTCCCAGGCGTCTATATGCCTTCAGGCTCTTTGGGACAAGGTTTGTCAGTGGCCTGCGGAGCAGCATTGGGAAAAAGGATTGATAAAGAGAATAACTTCGTCTATGTTCTGATAGGTGACGGAGAGACTCAAGAAGGTCAGATCTGGGAAGCAGCCCTCTTCGCTGCACACCACAAGATTGACAACCTCATAGCTATGACAGACTGGAACGGACAGCAGATTGACGGAAGTACCGACTCGGTAATGAGCCTTGGTGACCTGGAAGCTAAATGGAAGTCGTTCGGATGGGAAGTTATTGTAGCCGACGGCCATAACATGGAAGAAATTCTCGCAACATTTGATGCTGCAAAGGCGGCTTCAGGAAAGGGCAAGCCTATAATGATACTCTTCAGAACTGATATGGGACATGGCGTCGACTTCATGTCCGGAACTCATAAATGGCATGGAAAAGCCCCTTCAGCAGAACAGGCTGCAGAGGCATTGAAGCAGCTTCCCGAAACTTTGGGAGACTTTAAAATCTAAGGAGGTGACATAATATGGATATACTTAAGAATTTTCCCAATTCGGGTAACAAAGATACACGTTCAGGCTTCGGTGCAGGAGTCGCAGAGGCCGGAAGAAGAGATAGTGAAGTAGTAGCATTCTGTGCTGACCTGACAGGTTCACTAAAACTCGATGAATTTCAAAAAGAGAATCCCGACAGATTCTTCGAATGCGGTATTCAGGAGGCCAACATGGTAGATGCTGCAGCCGGAATCTCTCTCTGCGGCAAGATTCCCTTTATTGGCTCATTTGCCAACTTCGTAACATCGAGAGTTTATGACCAGATCCGCCAATGCGTGGCCTATGCCGGAACCAATGTGAAAATCGGAGCTTCGCACGCCGGTATCACACTTGGAGAAGATGGTGCGACACACCAGGTAATGGAGGATATTGGAATGATGAGAATGTTACCCAACATGACAGTTCTCAATCCTTGTGACTATAACCAGACCAAGGCAGCAACCATTGCAGCTGCCAGGTACAACGGTCCTGTATATATCAGATTCGGACGTCCCTCTGTCCCTAACTTCACTCCTGCCGATGCTGAATTCGAAATCGGAAAAGCTATCAAAATGGTTGAAGGAAGCGACGTAACCATTTTTGCCACAGGACATCTTGTATGGGAAGCAATCAATGCAGCTCAGGTTCTTTCTGATGAAGGAATCAGTGCGGAAGTAATCGATATTGCCACCATAAAGCCTCTTGACACCGAAGCAGTACTCGCATCCATCTCCAAAACCGGTGCAGCTGTAACAGCTGAGGAGCACTTGATTGCTGGTGGATTGGGTGAACTCATAAGTGGAGTAATTGCCCGTAGCGGTTCTCTCTACCCTATGGAATTCGTTGCAGTAGATGATAAGTTCGGTCAAAGCGGTACCCCTGCAAGACTTATGAAAGAGTACGGACTCGACTGCGAACATATTGTGGCAGCTGCGAAAAAGGCTCTCTCAAGAAAATAATGTCTATTGACCAGGAAATAATTACGGCGTATAATGACGGGATGGAAGATTATGCTTTCAACCTCATTATACGCCATTATTCTACCCGATTGTATACCCACATCAGAAAACTGGTCCCATCGCACGAGGACTGTGACGATATCCTTCAAAATACATTTATAAAGGTGTGGAAATATCTTCCTCAATTTAGAAGCGAATCCTCACTTTTCACATGGATCTATAGGATCGCCACCAACGAGGCGCTCACATTTCTTAAGAAGGAGAGGCTCAGGAATATCATCTCTCTGGGCAGCAAGGAGGCAGAGGTGGTATCCAGTATTGAATCCGACCCCTATTTTAACGGAAATCAGGCCCAGCTCAAACTTCACAAAGCAATCGCATGCCTTCCGCCAAAGCAACGTATTGTCTTCTCACTCAAATATTTCGAAGAGTTAAAGTACGAAGAAATCGCCGAGATTACAGGCGGAAGCATCGGCTCCCTGAAGGCATCTTATCATATCGCCTATACGAAAATATTAAACCTTCTCGAAAAAGAGTAGTCTAAATGGTATGGAAAAGAGTAATAAGGATATATTGGACAATCCGGATCTGAAAAAGAATCCATGGTCTCCACCCCAAGAGTATTTTATGGCACTGGAGGAGAGAGTGCATCTTGCCATCAAGGAGGAAGAAGAGAGCACACCCTCTCTCATTTCGCGTCTCAAACCTTCACTCATGCTCTTTCTGATGTTCGGAATAATTGCCGGAATCGGTTACCTGTCATTGAAACTTACCGACGCTCTGCATAAGCCATCAGCTATCGCTGAAAAGGATGGCATCATGGCATTGATAGAAAACGGATATCTCAAGAGCAGTTTCATTGAGGAGTACTACGACGAGATAGATCTTGAAAATCTGTACTCTGATGCAATGCAAGAAATCACGTTCGAAAGAATAATGGATGAGAATCTCTCAGAAGATGAAATCCTGGACTATATTGATTACTAACGACACAATACACGAATATGAAAAAGTTTGCTACATTACTGATTGTCTTATTATCGGCACTCACTCTCAGTGCAACCGAAAAAGAGGGTAATTGTCCGAAAGGTGACAAGAATGACGATCAGATAAAGAGTGCCAAGATTGCCTTCTTCACGACCTATATAGGGCTTACGCCGGCAGAAGCCAAAGACTTCTGGCCTCTGTACGATGAATACCGCTCCGAATGCAGGAAATGCCACAAGAGAGGACGTGAGATTTTGGAGAATATCAAGACTCTTGACAGCAAGGGCAACTACCAAGAGAGACAGATGACAAAGCTCCTAATGGAATTCAATGAGGCATTTCAGAAGGAGGGTGAGCTTAACAAACTATATATGAATGAATTTCTCAAGATTCTTCCTGTAAGCAAAGTTGCAAAACTTTACCTTGCAGAAGAGGAATTCAGGATAGAAATGATAAAAACATGGCAGAAGAACAAAGGGCAGGGATGTCCTGGAGGGCCTGACAATGATTAGGGCTGAATCCATAAATAAGAGTTTCGCTGATGTACGCGTGCTCAAGGATATAAATTTCTATGCCGACAAAGGAGAAGTTATCTCTATAGTGGGTGCAAGCGGAGCCGGCAAATCCACCCTCTTAAGAATACTCGGTTCTCTTTCCAAACCGGACAGCGGTAGAGTAGAGATCGATGGCACTGATATCTACTCTCTCTCAGGAAACAAACTCTCCGACTTCAGGAACCGCAAGATCGGTTTTGTCTTCCAGTTCCATCATCTGTTGCCTGAATTTACAGCACTGGAGAATGTTTTCATCCCTGCACTTATCGCCGGGAACAGGCACAAAGAGGCTTCGGAGCGAGCTGCATCACTTCTCAAGGAACTTGGGCTGGGACACCGCCTAAGCCACAAGCCATCCGAACTCTCCGGAGGTGAACAGCAGAGGGTTGCAATAGCAAGAGCAATCATCAACAACCCTTCAGTACTATTTGCCGACGAGCCATCCGGAAACCTTGACAGCAAGACCAAAAAGGAGATACACAAACTCTTTTTTGATTTGCGAGATAAATATGGTCAGACAGTCATTATCGTCACTCACGACAAAGAACTGGCAGCAATGTCTGACAAAACTTTGGAAATGAAAGACGGCATTTTCTTGCTTTAATAAATCATATTTCCTAACTTTGTGGGAAACTAACATTATCAACTGACTATATGAATACATACAAAACCGACAGAATCCGTAATGTCGTACTCCTTGGAAGCACCAAATCAGGTAAAACTACCCTTTCGGAAGCTATGATGTTCGAAGGAAAGGTCATCGACCGCCGTGGAACAGTAGAAGGTAAGAACACTATCAGCGACAACACCGAAGTTGAACAGCTTAACCAGCGTTCAATCTATTCAACTGCTCTTTATACAGAGTTTATGAATGCAAAATTCAATATCATGGACTCTCCCGGAGCTGATGACTTTATCGGTGGAATGATTTCATCATTCAAGGTATGTGATGCAGGTATTCTAGTTGTGAATGCTACTCAGGGCGTAGAAGTGGGAACAGAAATCTTCGGAAGATATGCCAGCCAATATAAAAAACCTTGTATCGTTGCGATTAACCAGCTCGACCATGAAAATGCAGACTGGGAAGGAACAGTGGAATCTATCAGACAGTCATTCGGTAAGAATGTAGTATTGGTACAGTTCCCCGTTGCCACAGGTGAAAAGTTCAACAGCTTCGTTGACGTACTGAAGATGAAGCTCTACACATTTACCGATGACAACGGCACACGTACCGAATCTGAAATTCCCGAAGAGCTAATGGAAAAGACCAACGAAGTCAGACTTGCTCTTATGGAAATGGCAGCTGTTCACGATGAAGAGCTGATGGAAAAATATTTTGAAACAGGAAACCTTGAATTTGCCGAAATGATACGTGGCCTTCACGCTGGATTCCTCAAAGGAGAACTCCTTCCGGCTTTCTGTCTCTCTGCAAAGAAAGATATCGGCGTAAAACGTCTCATGGAGTTTGCAATCAACGTAGCTCCCAACCCGGCAAGCAATCCTACCCTGCTTACTGACGGAAGCGAGCTTCCCTGCGATGAGAACGGTCCTACAGTTCTGTTCATCTATCACAATGCTCTGGAACAGCACCTTGGCGACGTCTCATACTTTAAAGTAGTATCAGGTAAGATTACAGAAGGAATGGACTTAATCAACCCTGAAACAGGAAATAAGGAACGAATCACTTCGCTCTATGCAGTAGCGGGAAAGAAGAGAGAAAAGGTTTCAGAAATGGTTGCCGGAGATATCGGCTGTACAGTAAAACTTCGTAGTGTCAAATCAAATCAGACACTTTGCGAAATAGGTAAAGATATTGTCGTATCCCGCATCGAATACCCTCAGGCCAAGTATCGCACAGCCATCAAGGCAGTCGAAGAAAAGGACGAAGAAAAACTTGGTGAAATTCTTAACCGTGCCGTATCCGAAGACCCTTCATACGAAGTTCGTTATGCAAAAGAGCTCAAGCAGACCATTCTGAGCGGTCAGGGTGAACAGCATATCAACATTCTCAAATGGCAGATAAACAATATCTATAAGATCGAAGTTGAACTCTCTGCTCCCAAGATTTCATATAGGGAAACCATCACCAAGGTTGCTGCTGCAAACTACCGTCACAAGAAACAGTCAGGTGGTGCAGGCCAGTTCGGTGAAGTTCACCTTCTCCTTGAACCATATTATGAAGGAGCTCCTGAAAACAATAGATTTAAAGTTGATGGTAAGGAAATGGTGCTCAATATTAAAGGCAAGGAAGAGTACACTATGGATTGGGGCGGAAAGCTCGAATTCTATAACTGTATCGTAGGTGGAGCAATCGACGCACGATTCATGCCTGCTATTCTTAAGGGTATCATGGAAAAGATGGAGGAAGGACCTCTTACCGGATCTTACGCACGTGACATCAGGGTTTATGTTTACGATGGTAAGATGCACCCGGTAGACTCCAACGAAATCTCTTTCAAACTCGCTGCAAGAAATGCATTCAAAGAAGCCTTCAGAAATGCAGGACCTAAGATCATGGAACCTATGTGCAACATCGAGATTATGGTTCCCGGTGACTACATGGGAGATGTGATGTCAGACCTTCAGGGTCGTCGCGCCATTATTGAAGGAATGAGCAGTGTCAAGGGTTTTGAAGTTCTCAAGGCTAAAGTTCCTCTTGCAGAACTCTACAAATACTCTACAACTCTTAGCTCACTTACATCAGGAAGAGCATCCTTTACAATGGAAAATGCAGAGTACCAGCAAGTTCCTGCAGATGTACAGGAAAAACTCCTGAAAGCATACCAGGAAGAAGAATCAGAAGATTAAGACAATTATATTGCTATATTGGAACAGGATGGCAGTTGGGAACAACATGCCATCCTCTTTTTTATAAATTTCTTTTAGTATATTTGCACCGATTTGTCAAGGTACCCGAATTGGGTTCAATTTGGAATCGGGTGAATAATCCCGAACAGTTCCCGCTGCTGTAAATCTCGTTTGATTTCAGGAATGACAATGCCACTGAAACGTATGTTTTGGGAAGGTATTCTTGAAGAGAGACAAGTCAGAAGACAAGCCTTGGAGAGAAACTTAATTCCTACGGAGAATGGGTAAAAGATTTATCAGGATTATATTCTGTCATACATTGGCGTTTTTGCCAATTCTGCTTTCCGCCCAATCTGTTCAGGACTCTACTGAGGTCATGTATCTGGAGCAGGCGTCAGTGAGTGCAGAACGGTTGGACAAGGAAATCGTACCTGTTCAACGACTTTCCGGGAAAAAGCTCAAGAATATCAATACACTATCGGTTGCAGATGCAATCAGGTACTTTTCAGGCATTCAGATTAAGGACTATGGAGGTGTAGGCGGACTTAAGACCGTAAATGTACGAAGTCTTGGAAGTCACCATACAGGTGTATTCTACGATGGAATAGAACTTGGCAACGCCCAAAATGGAGTGATAGACCTTGGACGCTTCTCTATGGACAACATGGAATCTGTAGCCCTCTACAATGGTCAAAGAAGTGCTCTCCTGCAGAGTGCAAAGGACTATGCCTCATCAAATGCCATATACATGACCACGCGTACTCCCTACTTTGATGATGGAAAGAGTTACAACATCAGAGTAGGATTACGTGCCGGATCATTTGCAACTGTCAATCCCTCTATAATCTACGAGCAAAAGCTTTCCAATCATGTAAGCATGAGCGCAAACTCAGATTTTCTCTACACCAGCGGCAGGTATAGATTTACATACTCTAAAAAAGATGGATACGATACCACTGCAGTCAGGACAAATTCTGATGTGCGTATGTTCAGGATAGAGGCCGGACTCTTTGGAAAAATAAAAAGAGGCTCCTGGAAAGCTAAAATTTACTACTACAATTCCGAAAGGGGATATCCGGGAGCGGTAATAAGAGAAAAACCAGGTATATTTTTCAACGAAGATAGACAATGGGATGATAACTTTTTTGTTCAAGGTTCTTATCGTCAAGAAGTTACCAAATATTGGTCTATTTTGATAAACGGTAAATACTCCTACGACAAACTACACTATGTGAGCGACCCCAGACTTGATGTAACAACTATGTTTGTCGACAACACATACTGTCAGCATGAAGGATTTATCTCAGCTTCACACCTCTTCAAGCCATTTCATTGGTGGTCATTATCTCTTGCCACTGATTTTCAGTGGAATAGTCTTGATGCTGATCTGAGGGAGTTTGTCTACCCGACACGCTACTCATTTTACGCAGTAGCAGCCACTTCGTTCGAGCTTGGCAGAGTAAACATAAGTGCTTCAGCATTATATCTTCATATAAAAGATTTCCTGAGACAAAATGCTTCAGAGTTGAACATTGCCCCCAGAGAGAGACTCTCCCCATCACTCATCTTCTCATATAGGCCTATTGAGGATGTCGACCTGGCCATCAAGGCTTTTTACAAGAACTCGTTAAGAATGCCCACATTCAACGATCTCTACTATACATTCATAGGAACTAAAGACCTCAAGCCGGAGTCAACTGACCAAATTGACATCGGAGTAAGTTATGTATACAGAGGCTCACGCAACATACTTGAAAACATCGGATTCAGCATAGACGGGTACTACAACAGTGTCACAAACAAGATAATAGCAATGCCAACATCAAACCAGTTCAGATGGAGTATGATGAACCTTGGAAAGGTACGCATAATAGGAACAGACATTACCCTCCATTCTGACATCGGATTCTACGGAGTGCATCTGTTTCCCAGGATAAGCTATACTTGGCAGATGGCCCAAGATGTAACAGACCCATCATCTCAATGGTATAAGGGGCAGATAGCATATATCCCCCAACACAGCGGGACATTCATTCTGCAGGGAGAGTACGGAAGCTGGGGACTCAACTACAGCTTTGTATATACTGGAGAAAGGTATGAATCCTCTGCCAATATCCCTGAGAATTATGTCCAGCCATGGTACACACACGATATCTCTCTAACAAAGATTTTCACATTCAAGAACTCCTCTTCACTTAAGATATCACTGGAGGTAAATAATATATTTAATCAGCAATACGAAGTCGTGCAGTGCTATCCTATGCCGGGGACAAACTTTATGATAAAGCTCAACTACAACCTTTAGTACATTATGAATAGAATATATATAATAATCATTCTACTATCCGTCTTGATTACTTTAACTACCGGATGCAGGAAGGAGGATAAATACATACCCTCAACAGATACTGATGTAACCGACCCTACATCATCTGCAAATTATGCAGGTTTCTTCCTTCTGAATGAAGGAAACATGGGAAATAACAAAGCTACGCTTGACTACTTTGATTATGCCACAGGCAAATATTCCCGTAACATATATGCCGAACGCAATCCTTCAGTTGCCCTCGAACTGGGAGATGTCGGAAATGACCTTAAGATCAGAGGCGGAAAGATTTATGCAGTAATCAACTGTTCTAACTTCATAGAGGTGATGAATCTGGATAATGCTATCCACATCACGGAAATAGCTATTCCAAATTGCAGATACATTACATTCGATGGCGGATATGCCTACGTTACATCTTATGCTGGTCCCATAGGTTCGAACCCCTCTTACAGAAAGGGTTATGTAGCCAAAATAGATACCCTTACTCTCTCTGTAACAGATACATGTACAGTAGGATACCAACCTGAGGAGGCTGTGGTTGCCTCAGGTAAACTCTATGTTGCCAACTCTGGCGGCTATATGGCACCGGAATATGACAATAGGGTAAGCGTAATAGATCTTGAGAGTTTCAAGGTGGTCAAATCTGTAGAAGTGGCAGATAACCTTCACAGAATGATATACGATGGAAAGAGATATATCTATATCTCCTCAAGAGGGGACTATAAAGGCTCCGAATCGTCAACCTATATCCTCGACACCCATACTGATCAGGTGACTCAAATTCCCTTCCTGCCCAATTCCAACATGGTTCTATCAGGAGACTCATTATGGGTAATCTCCAATGAATGGAGCAACATTACCCAGACTGATGAAATTTCATATGCTATATACGACACCAGAGTGTGCAGGGTGGTAACGCGCCATTTCATAACTGACGGCACAGAAGAAGAGATAACAGTTCCTTTCGGAATTGCCGTAAACAGGGAACAGAAGGAGTTCTACATTACAGATGCCAAAGACTATGTAACTCCAGGAAAACTTCACTGCTACAGCATTGACGGAAAGAGAAAATGGTCTGTTACCACAGGTGATATCCCAGCCCACTTCGCATTTACTCATAAACAATTAATATCTAAAGACAAATGAAAAAGATTTATCTCGTTATTGCAGCTATAATCATCGCTGCATCATGTACCAAAAACGAATCTGAACAGCCTATTATCCTGACATTTGAAGGAAGTTATTGGGATGCTCTCATTGATGGTGTTCAATACGGTGGCGAACTTCTCTATGGAGATATGAACGCTATGACAGGAACTCAGTACAGCTGGTATGATTCAGAAAATACAGGACTTGCCTCCGAACTCTGCGCTGATGCAAACGGTGCACACATCTACTGGAACGGTGGTGAAGCAATCTCCAACTATATTGACAAGAATGTAGAAGGATGCGACTACACCAAGCAGCTTGCAATTCCCACAGATGGTGGACACAACGGCTCTAAGAACTTTTGCGTACACAACGGAAGCATCAATGACTACTCCCCCACTACCGGATACATTTACTTCAAGGATACCCAGCCCCGTATTATAGACCACCTTTGGGTTATCAATACATCATATTATCTGGGAACAGTCAATACGATTGCCACCGCTTCCGACTGGACAAAAATCGTAGCTACCGGATATGACGGAAATGACACAGTGGTAGGAACATCTGAATTTTATCTCACAAAAGATGGAAAAAGCATCAATGAATGGACAAAATGGGAACTTTCGGCACTTGGTGCATGTGTAAAGGTTTCATTTGATATCAAATCTTCTATGCAGAATGAATATGGCATGGCTGCCCCTGCATACTTCGCATACGATGATGTAGCAGTAGTTCCTGCAAAATAGACTATGAAACATTTACATTTACTCATACTTATATTTGTTTCAATTATTATGACAGGGTGTGCGAAAAAGGTTCTGCCCCCTGTCATTATTGCAGAAAAGACCTCCTACACTATCAAAGAAGGTGATACTCTGACTATTGCCCCCATATACCAGAACTGCGTCGATGCCCTATACGAATGGAAAATAGAGTCTCAGACCATCTCCACAGAGCCCATCCTGATCTATGTCGGCAAAACTCCCGGAACAGTCTACCCAGAACTCCATGTAACCAACAATGCGGCAGAGGCCTTCATGCAGTTCAGAATCACAGTCTCAGCCGGCAATCCTCCAAAGGTCACAGTTCCCGGTTCTTCGGAAGGAATAGAGGCTATCGAAAATACCCCTTTGGAAATAGCACCTTTTGTAACATCAGCAACGCGCTGCAGCTTCTTGTGGATAATAGAGGGAGAGGAGTTCTCAAGAGACTCTGTTCTCCACTTTCCAACTGACAAAGCCGGAACTTTCTCCACAAATCTTTGCGTTAGCAATGCTGATGCACAGACCGATATAGAATTCAAAGTACGGATAATACCAGAGGAAGATGCGCAAATGGAGATCACTTTCGAAAAGGAACATTATCGGATGAGCCGCGGCAGAAAGGTAAAGATAAGCGCAGTAACCCTAAAGAATATCCCCAACGATGCACTCTTCTGCTGGAGATGCAACGGAGAGACAATCTCGGAGTCGAAGCAGCCTGATCTGGTATTCGGTCCGGAGGAAGAGGGAGATTATGACCTGACACTTGTCGTCACTGGTCAGTACAGTAATGCTTCGTTCAGTGTAAAGGCTACAATATGCCCACCTGAAGGAACATACAGAAGGGAGACAGGTGGAGAAGCCGATTTTAACAGAATTTACGAGTTTCTTCCTGCACCAGGACAGTTTGTCAATGAAGGATACAGTGCCAGTACAATGGATCAAGCGATAGAAGCAGCCACACAAAAGCTTGAAAACGGAGAATATATATCATTAGGCGGATTCGGAGGATATATAGTGGCAGGCTGGGACCACAGTATCTCAAATACTGGCGGCTACGACCTGAGGATATGTGGCAACTCTCACGAGAATGGGTCGGAACCGGGCATTGTGTGGGTTATGCAAGACGAGAACGGAGACTCTCTTCCCAACGATACATGGTACGAGCTGAAAGGTTCTGAGTACGGCAAAGATGAGACTGTCTCAGACTACAGAGTAACCTATTACAAGCCATCTTCGCAGGGAGAGAACATACATTGGAGCGACAATCAAGGCAAAAGTGGATATATTGAATACCTCCCCGCATACCACAAACAGAATTACTTTCCTACCTGGATAGAGAGTTCTTCCTATACTCTCTCAGGAACATGTCTCAAAGCAAGGAACTACGACTCTTCCGGAAACGGTTCTCTTTGGATAAACGGATCATATGACTGGGGATATGTGGATAACTTTACCACAGAGGAGACTAATCTCTTCAGAATCAGCGATGCAGTTACATTTGACGGTCTTCCGGCAAATCTTCAGTACATAGATTTCGTAAAGATACAGACAGGCGTAAACGCCAAGAGCGGCTGGACAGGCGAACTCTCCACAGAGATCACGTCAATCACCGCCCTTAACTGAAGCAGATAAATCAGCAGCAGTTCTTGCAGCATTTTCGGCAATCTGAAAATTCCCCGCGAAGACGCTGCTCTGTAAGGTTCATCATCCTCTCGCGCAGCTCTTGAGTGGAGATCTTCTCAAGCACTGAATAGGCAAAAGCCATCTGCTGCAGCAAACTGGCCTCCTTGAGGGAGATTCCCCTGCTGCGCATATAGAAAAGTTCATCCTCATTCAGACGCCCGTTGGTCGCCCCATGAGAGCACTTGACATCATCTGCATAGATCTCCAACATGGGCTCTGAAATAGCAACAGCCCCTTTGGTCAGTAGCAGATTATGATTTTCCTGATATGCCTCGGTCTTGAAAGCTCCGGGGCATACTTTTATCAAGCCTGAAAAACGGGAGTTGGCATTATTGTCAAGAATTCCTTTGAAAAGCTGTTTGCTATGACAGCCGGGAACCAGATGCTCCATTTTGATAATGTTCCTGACGTTCTGTGTTCCATCAGCTAGGTAGAGCCCGTTGAGTTCGCAATAAGCGCCCTCTCTTTCGAGTTTTACATTTATTCTGTTCTCAATGTGACCACCATTGAGGGAGATGAACGTTGCCTTGAAAGAGCCGTTCTCACCCACAACAACATCCATGTTGAGAAAATGAGCTGCTCTGTTATGCTCATTCTGCATGAGCACCACCTCGACACAAGCACCTCTTTCAAGCACTATAGAGCAGTTCTCTGTAGTCTCAAAGGAATCCTCAGCAAAGGTATGCGAACAGAGAATCAACTTGCCGACAGAATCTTGGCCAAAATGGTATGAAGTGGAAAAGTTCAGCGAGCCCGGAACAGCGGAGGTTCTGACCCCGATAACCTGCAGGGCCTCAGATGGTCTCTCACCCTGAGCATATTTGACAGTCAGAGAGGAAGGAGAGCCCTGAGGCTTGCCATCCACGATAAACAGCTGCCTGGTCCCCTTCATTGGCACCTTGCACTTGAAGGAACCGTCAATAGTGGAACCGGGAGCGTATATATAGTTCTGTTCACTCATACTTATTTCCTATTTAATAAGCCAGTCGTAACCCTTCCGCTCCACTTCAAGCGCCAATTCCTTGCCCGCTGTATGAATAATACGGCCGTTGTAGAGAATGTGTACTATATCAGGAACAATATAGTCCAGAAGTCTTTGGTAGTGGGTAATCACAATAGTCGAAGTATCAGGTCTTTTAAGTTTGTTGACACCTGTTGCCACTATCCTGAGTGCATCCACATCCAGACCACTGTCTGTTTCATCGAGAATTGCCAGCTTGGGCTCAAGCATAGCCATCTGGAAAATCTCATTTCTTTTCTTCTCTCCTCCTGAGAAACCTACATTTACTCCCCTTGAAGAGAATGACGGGTTCATCTCGACGATCTCCATCTTCTGCCTCATCAGTTTGAGAAACTCGGCAGCATTGAGAGGTTCGAGGCCTTTATATTTGCGATGCTCATTAAGAGCAGTCCTCATAAAGTTCACATTGGTAACTCCTGGTATCTCTATTGGATATTGGAAACCAAGGAAGAGCCCCTCCACACTCCTTTGTTCAGGAGTCATTCCTATAATATCCTTACCATTGAACTCTATCGAGCCTGAGGTGACCTCAAAAGTGTCCCTGCCGGCAAGCACTGAAGAGAGAGTCGATTTTCCCGAGCCATTGGGTCCCATGATGGCATGTACTTCACCCTCCTTTACTTCAAGGTCGATGCCCTTGAGGATTTCCTTATCCCCTACACTGGCATGAAGACCTCTGATTTTCAATATAGTATTACTCATTACTATCTTTTCTCCATTCTTTTTTCCAGTTAATAAATCCTAATATGGCCAGAATCAGGTAAGAGAAACTTACCAAAGGCAGGAACGCCATACCGGCCAACACATAGAGTATAATGTTTGTCGTATTGACAATCATCCATACATACCAGCATTCAAGCTTTTTCTTTGCCGAGAGCAGCTGGGCAAAGAACATTGTGCAGACCACTGCTGCGTCAAGGAAAGGTTTGGTGGCAGGTGGGAAAGTATCCGGCCATACCACATTGAGCCTCTGATTGCACCATCCCCAGATAAGTGTTCCTACTGCAATCGCCAATGCCCCCCACATTATGTTAGAAGGCAATATTCTTGAGACCCTGAGCTCCTTCTTATTGTTCTCAGTACCACTCTTGGGATGGGTCCATGACCAATGTCCATATATTGTAATACCCAGTGAGATAGGCTGAAGAATCATACTTGCATAGAGGTGCTTCTGCCAAAACAGAAAAAAGAGCAACAGGGAATAGATATAGCCAAACCAATAGTTGTTCTTGTTTCCTCTTCCGGCAAGGAAAACATTAGTAAAGCCCAACAGGACCGAAAGCAACTCGAGAAGGCTGACATTATATCCTCCGAGCGTAAAGAGTATGAAATCAATACTGAATATATTCATTTTTGTCTCAATCTGTTAACCTACACTGCCCTCGAGTGATACCTGAAGCAGCTTTTGAGCCTCAACAGCAAACTCCATAGGCAGTTTGTTTATAACTTCTTTTGTATATCCCCCTATAATCAGTCCTATTGCATTCTCCTCCGATATACCACGCTGTCGACAGTAGAAAAGCTGATCTTCACTGATTTTGGATGTAGTAGCCTCATGCTCAGTAACAGCTGAAGGATTACGGTTATCCACGACAGGGAAAGTGTGTGCTCCACATTTATCCCCCAAAAGCAGAGAATCACATTGGGTATGGTTCCTCGCGCCCTCTGCTCCGGGAAGGATCTTGACCAGTCCCCTGTAACTGTTCTGGCTCATGCCGGCAGAAATACCCTTGCTGACAATACGGCTTTTAGTATTCTTTCCGATGTGGATCATCTTGGTACCGGTATCAGCCTGCTGATAGTTGTTGGTCACAGCCACAGAGTAGAACTCGGAGACTGAGTTATCCCCTTTAAGTATGGTACTGGGGTATTTCCAGGTGATTGCGGAACCGGTCTCTACCTGAGTCCAGAAGAGTTTACTGTTCTCGCCCAGACAAAGACCCCTCTTGGTAACAAAGTTATAGATACCTCCCCTGCCCTGTGCATCTCCGGGATACCAGTTCTGGACGGTAGAGTACTTGACCTCGGCATTGTCCATGACCACTATCTCCACAACTGCAGCATGCAACTGATTCTCATCTCTCTGAGGAGCCGTACATCCTTCAAGATAACTTACATACGAACCTTCGTCTGCAACTATCAGAGTCCTTTCAAACTGACCTGTTCCCTTGGCATTGATTCGGAAATAGCTAGACAGTTCCATAGGGCACCTCACCCCCTTGGGTATGTAGCAGAAAGAACCGTCTGAAAAGACAGCACTATTGAGAGCGGAATAGAAGTTATCTCCTGCAGGAACCACAGAGGCAAGATACCTTCTCACCAGATCAGGATAATCCCTGACAGCCTCTGAGAAGGAACAGAAGATTATCCCCTTCTCTGCAAGGGTCTCTTTGAAAGTGGTCTTTACTGAGACAGAATCAAAGACGGCATCAACAGCCATACCTGCCAGAGCTGCCCTTTCATGTAGAGGAATCCCCAACTTATCAAAAGTAGCCATCAGTTCAGGGTCAATCTCTTTCTTATCGCTCTTTGACTTTGGTGCAGCCCAATATATAATATCCTGAAAATCAATCTCAGGAATATCCAAATGTCCCCAATCAGGATGCTTCATCGACACCCATTTACGGTAAGCCGAGAGTCTGAATTCCAAAAGCCACTCCGGCTCGTTTTTCTTTTTCGAGATGAGACGGACTATATCCTCATTGATCCCCTTGGGAATAAATTCCTGCTCCACATCGGTATGGAAACCGTGCTTGTACTCTGCAGAACCAATCTCTATCTCCTTAATAATATCCTTATCTTTACTCATTTCAGAAAAAAAGGTACAACAAACGTAACTTTCATTGATAGATGCAAAAATAATAATTCATAGTATGAGGACAAAAAAAACTATCTTTGTAAAAACAAAAACACGTACAAATGGCAACAGAACTATCAACCATCGGTAAAAATCAGGCTCTTGTGGCTATCTTTGAAGGAAGCGGATTCCGCAATGAATATCCCTCAACCTTTGAAGCCGATTCAGAAGTCTCTCATATACAGAAACTTTTCATAGAAAATATAGATTTTGACCTGACATATACACCGCTTAGGCATCTTGGATACAAATTATCTCAGAATGTAATCGGGCAGATTGCCGCAAAGGGGGGTGAGACCATATCCCTCTCCTTTGCAGTGGCCATCTCCAACCGCTTCGGCTTCGAAGACATCAAGGAACTTTGGGAGGGTGTTACAGCAGCGGCCAAAGAGTACTCCGTCAAACATTTGGGACTTGACCTTCTTCCCAGCGCAACGGGAATGCTCATATCCATCTCAGGGTGCGGCACACATGGAAAAGGGGAGATTGTAAGGAGAGAAGTGGCATCCAATGACCTGATTCTTATCACCGGAGATCTGGGCGCTGCATATATGGGGCTCCATGTACTCGAGAGAGAAAAGATTGCATTCAACTCTGCCGCAGCGGGAACACAGGCAAGACAACCCGATCTTACATCATATAAATATATTCTGGAACAATACCTGAGTCCACACATCCCTGTAAACTTGAACAGCAGGTTCAAAGAGGCCGGAGTAATCCCGAGCGCGGGCTATTTCATAACCAGAGGACTTGGCTCGACCATTAAGGAACTTTGTCAAGAACACGGTGTGGGAGCGAGAATCTTTCTTGAAAAGATTCCTATTGCCACCAAGACATTCGAAATGGCCCAGGAACTCAATATCGACCCTGTAACATCGGCAATCAACGGAGGTGACGACTACAGATTCCTTTTTGTCGTACCCCTCTCGCAGCACGAGATTTACCGAAAGGATTTTCAGGATTTTGAGATGATCGGATTTATAACCGGAGCCGAAAAAGGATCGGTAATCGTAACCCCTGAAGGGGCTGAACTGGAAATAAAGGCACAAGGATTCTAACAACATCAGATATGAAAAGAGCAAACATCAGACAACTCCTTACAGCAGTACTTCTCCTGCTGACAGGCACCTCCATGGTTACGGCACAGGATAATGCCAATACCAACGAACAGAACGAACAGATAATCAAATCACAGCAGGCATTCAGAGAAAAAAGATTCGGAATCTTCATCCATTGGGGACTATACAGTATGGTGGGCCAGGGTGAATGGGTCATGCAGAACCAGAATATCAGCTACCAAGAATATCCTAAACTTGCACAGGCATTCTATCCTGCCAACTTCGATGCAGCAGAGTGGGTTCGCAGCTTCAAACAGGCCGGAGCAAAATATATCTGTATCACCACCCGTCACCACGATGGCTTCTCGCTCTTCGATACAGATGCATCGGACTACAATATCGTAGATGCAACTCCATTCGGACGAGACATTATCGGTGAATTGGCACAGGAGTGCAGAAAAGAGGGAATCGCCCTTCATTTCTACTACTCTACACTTGATTGGGGAAGGGGCGATTACCCGCGCGGAAGGACAGGTAAGGGAACCGGTAGAGGGCCTCAGGAAGATCCAGAGAATTATTTCAACTTCATGAAAACTCAGCTCACTGAACTGCTAACCAAGTATGGAGATGTAGGATGTATCTGGTTTGACGGACATTGGGATCACGATGAAGATACTGTTGATTGGACCAGGGATTCTGTTTACCGCTATTGGCACTACAATGAAATATATCCGCTTATTCACAAGATTCAGAGTGGATGTCTTATCGGAAATAACCATCACCTCGATCCTTTTGAAGGAGAGAATATACAGATATTTGAAAGGGATGTTCCAGGACAGAATACTGCAGGATGGCACGAAGGGGGAATCAGCGACCTCCCGCTGGAGACATGCCAGACTATGAACAGATCATGGGGATACCGTATCACTGACAACAACTACAAGAGCTTCCATGATCTTATCAAATATCTGGTATCAACAGCCGGAAGAGATGCAAACCTCTTGCTTAATGTAGGCCCTCAGCCTGACGGTTCGCTTCCTGAGGCAGCATTGGAGCGCCTGAATCAGATGGGTCAATGGCTTCAGACAAATGGAGAGACTATATACGGAACCAGAGCGACCCTGGTAAAACCTCAGCCATGGGGAGTGGTTACCCATAAAGAGAACATGATGTGGCTACATATCTTCCCTGATGAACTCGCATCCGCACAAAATCATGGAAAGATCTATATTCCTTACACCACAGATCGCAAGATTAAAAGTGTGAAGGTCTTTACAACATCAGAATCACTCGAATTCAAACAATACAAAGAGGGCATCTTCGTTTACCTTCCGGAAGGAACAGAGAAACAGAATACGCCTGACTATATAGTAGAGATTACATTCAACAAGAGGCTATCGTCCAATTAAACGGGCGATGGTCTCTCTCGCCTTTACATCCCCTGAGGTTACAGGATCATCAAAGACACCCCTGTCCCAAAGGGTGCTCAAACGGTCTGTTATATGGGAAATATCTGCTCCAGATGTCTTGAGTCTGCCGAGCTTTGATGAGATATGAATCCTGATAACAGGCCATTTGCATTCGCGTACCCAACACTCTTTCATGTATCTGTTGTCACATGAGGAGAGGATAGCGGCGCTTTTTTCCAGCCCGAGAATCCAATAATAGACCTTCTTTACTCTGGTAGAGGAGAACTCAAGAGAGCTGAAATTCGGATAGTAATAGTAAAAAGGGAGTGAGGTGATGGTAACCCTTGGTTTTTTCAGCAGAAGGGCACTCCACCATGGGAATTCCTCACCGAATGAGATTGCTGTATCGAACAGGATATCCTGAATGAGAGAACGCTTCACGATCATTCTCCAGATATAAAAATGTTTGACAGGGTATGCTATTGGCATTACAGGACTCTCTGAAAGATGTTCAAACAGAGAGTCTGTAGTAAATGAGTCTACAGCGTCAAGATTGTAAACCTTGCTGAAGCCCTGTGGACGATAATCGATGGTATCCATCCCCATCTTGTAACGGAGAATCGCCTTGATCCTATATGATGAATCCTTATACCATGTAACCATGTCACTTCCATTCTTGCGTCCCAGTGCCACGGCTATTTCCAATGTCTGCGGGTGAATGAAGTCATCAGAGTCCAAAAAGAGAATGAACTCCCCGGAAGCCTCTTTGACACCTGTGTTCCGGGCACTTGATACACCCCCGTTAGGCTTGTCTATTAGCTTAATACGGCTGTCACGGCTAACATATTCCAAAATTATCCCCCTGCTGGAATCAGGAGATCCATCATTCACGCAGATTACCTCCCAGTCCTTAAATGTCTGTTCTATAAGAGCATCGAGCGTTCTGGAGATGAATTTCTCTACTTTATATACAGGTATGATAACCGAAACTGCAGTCCCCATGGATACTTCTACTTTCTGAAACGTTTGAGAAGTTCTTCAGGATTCTCACTTCCCTTGGTCAGGGATGTTACCTCTTCCAACGGGACTCTGTCCAGATCGAGGAGAACCATCCCATCGACACAATAGTTAAAATCCTTGTCAACATTGAAGGCAAGAAGATTTGCATTGAGTTTCACATACTTCTTGATAAGTGTAGGAATTCTGTAAACGCCATTGCTCAGACGCTGGATGTATTTATCCAGGTAATCGATATTGTCACATTTGCCAGCAAATAGAACTTCCGGATTACTTCTGAGAAAATCAAACCGAAAAGGAGTCCTGGGGGTAATCTCTCCGACATAATCTGAGCTGCTGAGCTTATTTAAAGAATATACAAGAGAACTTCGGTAGAACATCGGATACCAGCTGCTTATACTTGCAGGGCCGAAAAGAAACTTGCAAGAGTCATAGCGGGTCACAGTATAGAGAAGCCCCTTGATAAGAAGCATCAGAGGAAGAGCCTCCTTCTTATACTCTACACTCAGAAAGGACCTTCCCAATTCGATGGAATAAGGCATCTTCTGAACCATCTTGTCAGAAAACTTGAAAAGAGTATTGGTATAGAACCCGTCTATTCCGTACTTTTCGTATATCTCTTTTCCGATTCCCAGGCGGTAAGCCCCTACAAGTCTGGATGCCTCACTGTCCCAAAGAATCAGATGTTTATAATAATTGTCAAACTTATCTACATCGATACTCTTGCCTGTACCCTCTCCGACCTGTCTGAAAGACTCTTCGCGTTTGCGTCCTATCTCCTGCATAAGAGCAGGGATGGCATCATAGTCAGCCAGCAGACACTCATATTTGGAGACAGTGAAGAAAAGAGATGATCCCTTCTTTAGTTCATCTATCTCCTTTTGAAGCAAAACGTAATCAGGTTCAGGAGGTAGAGGCTTTTCACTCACAGGCTTTGTGATAACAGGCTTGTTAGTTTCTGTATTTGCTTCAAGGGCATAAGTCCTGCTTTTGAGGTATGCACTCAAAGAGGCGGTATCTCCAAACTTAGCCAATTCTGAAATCCCGATTGGCTTGCCGATTCTCATTGTCACGCGCCTTCCTTCCCTTTTGTTCATCTCGTTTATGAGATTAACAGTGCGCAACATTGGATGAATCCTGCCCAGTGTGTGGAATATTTTAGAGTTTTCTCCGTCAAAATAGACGGGTACCACCGAAACTCCGGCATTTTTAACCAATTTCATGATGGATTGGTTCCAATCCTTGTCTTCACAATGACCGACACCTCTGTAGTAGGTAGCAACCTCCCCTGCTGGGAATATGCCAAGACACCCGCCCTCCTGAAGGATGGTATACGCCGTCTTGATTCCGGTAATGCTGCTGCTCAGGCTCTTGCGATCACTGAATGGATTCACCGAGAGAAAGTAATCCTTCAAATTGGGTATATAGCTGAGAAGGAAGTTGGTCAGTATCTTGAAATCAGGCCTAACCCTTGAAATAGTATCATATAGAGTTATACCATCCCATGCTCCGAAAGGATGGTTGGATACAATGATGAAAGGACCTGTCTTGGGTATGTTTTCAATCTCCTCTTCGTTAATATCCAACGATATATTGTAGGATTCAATCACCGCTCTGGTAAAGTCTGAACCATAGAATTTTGAGACATGATTGTAGTGAGAATTCAAACGGTTTATTCCCATCACTCTCATAGCACTTTTTCCTATCAGAGTCCCTACCACTCCGTCCATCTTGATAACTTTCTTAATGTCGGAGATATTGACTAAATTTGTAGTTTGGTTACTATTCATATTGGTTATTGGCAAGCGGTGCAAATATAATGCTTATTTTTTATATATGGAATTACTTGACAAACTGAAGATGCTTCCCCATACTCCAGGGGTCTACAGATTCATCGACAAAGATGGCACAATAATCTATGTCGGAAAGGCTAAGGATCTGAAAAACAGAGTGTCACAATATTTTCAAACAGATAGGGGGAAAAACAGGAAAACGCTTCTTATGGTGAGCCACATTGCAGATATTGTCCACACCGTGGTTGACACCGAAGAGGATGCCCTGTTGTTGGAAAACAACCTTATAAAGAAATTCCAGCCCAAATACAACATCCTGCTCAAAGATGGAAAGAGCTACCCATGGATAGCCATTACCAACGAACCTTTTCCAAGGGTAATGATGACAAGAAACTTCAAACGGGACGGAAGCAGATACTTCGGCCCTTACAGCTCCTCTGCACATGCCAGAAACCTGCTTGAACTGGTGAATAGACTCTACAAGCTCAGAAACTGTCATCTGGCACTCACTCCTGAATCTGTTAAAGCGGGCAAACACAAGGTCTGTCTGAATTACCACATCAACCGTTGTTGTGCACCATGTCAGGGGCATATCTCTGCAGATGAATACATGGAGCAGATAGCTGCTGTAACCGAGATTCTCAAGGGTAATTCCAGGTCACTGATAAAAACTTTCGAAAAGAGGATGAAGGATCTGGCCAGCCAACTTCGCTTCGAGGAGGCACAGGCCTGCAAAGAGAAGATGGAGCTTCTCGAAAGCCACTACTCCCGTTCACTTATTGTCAATGCGGGCAATATCAATCTGGATGTTTGCTCAATAATATACGAAGCCAATGAGGCCTTCGGTAATTTTCTCAGAATCACCAACGGATGTGTTACACAATCCATATCGATGGAGATTAAAGTTCGTATAGATGAGGACATGACCTCCATCCTTGAAAGTTTCCTCTCATGTATCTACGAAAAACTCAGGCAGTATGAACAGAAAACCGGCTTTCAGGAGCTGATAGTCCCCTTCCTTCCTGAATATGAACTCTCCATACCAGGACTCAGGCTCTCTCTTCCATCCAAAGGAGACAGGAGCGCCCTTATGGAACTGAGCAGGAAGAACGCGGCAGCGCTCAAATTCGAAAAGCTCAAGCATCAGCAGATCAGCAATCCGCAGGAACATACTGCAAAAGTCCTTGAAAACCTGCGCAAGGATCTGATGATGGAGGATCTACCACAACACATAGAGTGTTTCGATAACTCTAATATACAAGGTTCCAACCCTGTGGCATCATGCGTGGTATTCAAGGATGCCGTCCCCTCTAAAAAAGATTACCGCCACTTCAATATCAAGACCGTCATAGGAGCAAACGACTTCGCATCGATGAAGGAGGTCGTGAACAGACGATATTCCAGAATGATAGCCGAGGGAGAATCCCTCCCCCAACTCATCGTGATAGATGGTGGAAAGGGACAGGTGGGAGCTGCTGTTGAAGCACTTGAAGAACTCGGCATCTACAGCAAAGTCAAACTCATCGGACTGGCAAAACGACTTGAAGAGATAATTGTTCCAGGGGACCCCTATCCCCTCTTTCTGGACAAGAACTCCACCTCTCTGAAGGTAATAATGCACATTAGGGACGAGGCACACAGATTCGGGATCACACACCACAGAAACAGAAGAAGCAAAGCCCAGATCAAAAGCGAACTGGACAATATTCCCGGAGTCGGCAAGACAAGCCGGGATAAGCTGGCGACCCGATACGGAACGATATCCAATATCAAAAAACGCCCCTTCAGGGAGATTGTCAACACTATCGGCAAACGCAGCGCCAATGCGCTCTTCAATTACTTCGGTTTGGACAAAGGGAACTAAAAAGAGAGATTGAACAAGAAGTTGAAGTGGTTTCTCTTCTCCCCCTCCAAAGGAGAAGTTCGAGAGTACCTGACCCCTGCACAGAAGGGGAAACCGAACCTCAGGAGATGGAAGTTGACCAGCAGATCGCATCCGTAGGAGAGATACTCCTGACTCTTTCGGGAGTATGAGTTGTAATCCTTTGCATAGTCGCAGAAGGGTATCACCTGCAGCCTCTGCAGATAGAGAACAGGACCCAACGATACATCGCCCAGCCATATCGGAAAAGCGTAGTCAGCAGTAACTTTGCAGTAGGTATCCGTTGGAAGGTACTGTGAGCTGAACCCACGCGGGAGTGACGCGTAAGAGCCTAGTCTGTAATTTTTGCCGGATGAGAACTGCTGCTGGAAAGTACCTGTAAGCTTGATGCCATGTGTATGCATAAAACCCGGAAGATAGAGATATGCATCTGCATAAGCTATCTCTCCGAAATTTTCTCCACAGTCCAAGGCGGTTCCACCAAAGAGTTTGAAACCGAATCCCCATCTTGGGAAGATTTGGGATTTAGCAGTAGGAATCACCTGTCCGTACTGCAGACCTATTCTCAAGTCATTCCTAAATATATAACCATCAGAGGCATACGAGAAGAATTTGTCATTAGAGAAGGCATACCTTATCTGTGGAACAAATGTTCTGTACCAACCTAAAGAATTCACCCGCAGCGGATAATAGAGATTCACACTGAGTATTGTAAGTGGAGTCATATCCCCTGTCTTGTCTATCCTCAGATTAGCTCCTTTGGGGGTGTGGAAAACCTTATATGAATATCTGTTTCTGTCATTAATATCAAAAGAGGCCTCAAGTTCCATATCCCAGAAAAGTTTCGCATTGACAGAGGCATGACCGGAATGGAAGCCGCTTTCCCAGTTCCAGCAATAACCCAGCTTCGTGACCACTGTTCCATGGCTGTTCTGAGACAAGAGCATTACCCCGGGCATGGCAACCTTGTGCAGCTTGTCCAGGGACAGAGAATTCAGCGCACTCATATCCAGATAGAGTGGATACCATGAATGAAATCTCCAGGCATGCAGGAACTTGCTATAGTATTTCGATTTGTATTCAACCGTATCCTCCAGAGGTTGTATATCTTTCGTATTTTGCCTATACTGCCCGGTAACCACACTTGCCAGAGGGTGGATATAGGGCTTGGTGAAATCCATCTGTCTGTCAGTCATGGCCTCTCTCTCCAATGTACACAAATGATACCCCTTAAGGTCATATTCGCTGAGAAGCAGGTTCCCTCTGCTCGTGTAGAACGGATAGTCGGAACCGAACTTGGAATTGGTAACTCTTACAAGGCTGTCAGAGTCGGGATAGTAATTGTAGATATTCAGAACTCCGTCAAGGTCACTCGTAAAGTAAAGGAAATCATCTGATGACTTCAGACCCGTAATACTCTGATACTGAAGATCTGAAACCCTTCTCCACTGGTCCTGCGGAGAATCGAGAGCATATATTGCCATCCCCTCTTTTGTCACTGTGGTGCAATAGATAGTCTCACCTAAATAGGCCGTCTCCTTGGCGATACCATTCTCTGCGGCCCTTATCCTGAAAATCTCCTCTCCTGTGGACGAATCAAGCACCACCAAGAAACTTTCCCCCTCAACAGTGAATGAAACGGCAGCTATTTTGTCTGACTTTGGAGATGGCGCCGGATTAAAGAGTTTTTTTCCTTTACCCAGACTGCGAACTCTTCCGTTATTGAGGTCAAGACAATATATGAGAGAGAAATCTTCATATCCTGATGCCTCTCTGGAAACAGTCTCACTCCAGTAGATATACCTTTTGCCGTCGTATGTCAGCCTTGAATGGACAGGATTAAAGTGCCTTATGAAATGTTCTCGTCCCAAGGAGTCGATATATACCATAATATCCGAATACTCCATACCCTCCTTCAATGCAATAACACCGTTATTGTACTTTGATTCCGTGCAAGTAATCAGAATAGGATTGGTATAGTTGGCATATAGGCGCTCTCTCTTTCCGCTCAGCGGGGATGGATGCGTCAGTTTCCCCCTTTTGAGAAGGTCGTTCTTGAATACATAGTGCAGCTCCTGCTGGCTCTGTTTGAAATAGCCGTTGCGGCCAATGCCGGTAATGGTCTTTGCCGGGTCCAGAAGAGTAGGGATGTCATACCACCTCTGACGGATTATCGCATGGTTCTTTCCTGGAAAATAAAAATCATTAGTTTTATAAGCAATAAAACTTTCAAGAAGATAGCCGTAAACATAGTGGTTTGAATAATAATCGTGATAAGAGCCAAAGAGCATCTTATCCCTGCTTCTGAAATCCTGTTCAAGGTAAAGAGCCCGTGTATGTCTTAAAAAATCAGCACTTCTTCCCCTTCCACTGCGTGTCATCTGTGTTTCGGCAACCACTGCATCCCCCTCAAGAATGAACTTACTGGTGAAAAGCCCCAGGCCTATACCTGTAACCTGTTCCCCAATAAGATAATAAAAAGTTTTATAAACTCCTCTTGTGTAATGCTCTACTTGTGCAACATGACGGGACTCATGAATAGCCAGATGCTCCTCCCACCAGTCTGCACTGCCATCATACATATCAGGGGTGGTGACCAGCTCCATTCTTTTTGGAGCCCAGGAGACCAGACCATTGCTCATAGTGGTGTAAGGATGCAGTACGACAGGTATCGGTTTAGGATTAATCATTTGACCCTTAATAACATAAGGCCTCCATTTCTCAAGATTAGATATATATATCCGTGCCAGTGAATCACATTCGCGCGGATAGATGAGACGGTAATTTTCCGTTTTTATCTCGCGCCAAAGTGCTCGCGATGGATCATCTTTTGATGTAAAAAATTGAGCATTAGAAGATTCTGCCCCAAACAGGATTATGAAAACGAAAAAAAATATCCTGTAAAGTATTTCATTATTGTTTAACATCGTCAAGATAATTATATTTGCGAACAAATTTCCTGCAAATATATGAATATAATTCTTCAAATACTTACCCTTTTGGGTTCCATCGGGCTTTTCCTCTTTGGGATGACACTGATGAGCGAGTCATTGCAAAAGGTTGCAGGAGCAAAACTAAGGTCTACACTTGCCTCCATGACCTCCAATTCTCTGAAAAGAGTCCTTACCGGATCCATAATAACCTCAGTAATCCAATCCTCAACTGCCACTACGGTAATGGTCGTGAGTTTTGTCAATGCGGGTCTGCTTCCATTGGCTCAGGCGGTAGGGGTCATCATGGGGGCCAATATTGGTACCACTGTCACTGCATGGGGAATAACCCTACTTGGGTTCGAGGCTGACATATCTGCCATCTCATTGCCCCTGATCGGTATCGGCTTTATCCTCAAAATGTTCAAATCCGGCAAGAAGAGAGATATCGGCAATATGATTATCGGTTTTGCGATGATCTTCCTCGGACTTGAATTTCTCAAGGATATCGTTCCGGAGCTGAGTCCTGACAGCCCCATACTTGGCTTCTTCAGGAGCTGCACCGGCCACGGATTCCTCTCAGTCCTCTTCTTCATACTGGTCGGAACTCTATTTACCATAGTATTTCAGTCATCCAGCGCAATGATGGCTGTCACCATGGTCATGGCCAACCAAGGATGGCTGCCATTCGACATGGCTGCTGCGATGGTCCTTGGAGAGAATCTCGGAACTACAATTACAGCAAATATAGCGGCTGCAGTAGGCAATATATCGGCCAGAAGGGCGGCACTTGCACACACCATATTCAATCTGTTTGGCATAATATGGGCGCTGCTTCTCTACAAGCCGTTCCTTTGGGTAGTCTCATATATTGTTCATCTGATAGGGGGAGGATATCCGGATGATGATCCGCAGTCACTCCTTTACGCCATCTCCACCCTCCACACGTTGTTCAACATCATCAACACATTTATATTGGTATGGTTCACAGACTATATAGTAAAACTTGTCTGCATCATCATAAAGGGCAGGAGAGAGAGCGAAGAGGAATTCAGGCTCAAATATATCAGCAGCGGCATAATCAACACACCTGAACTTGCAATAGATCAGGCTGGGGAAGAGATTATGCACTTTTCGGATATCGTAAGCAAACAGTTGCAGTATGTGCGTGAGGCGGTAAACAGGTGTGATATTACATCAGAGTTCGATGATTACTACAGAAAAGTCGAACACTATGAACAGATTACAGACCGAATCGAATTTGAGATTGCCAAATATCTGGGACACCTCAGAGGCGGGGACCTCTCTCCTGACAGTTCTGGACGCGTCCAGGCGATGTACAGAATCATAGGGGAGATGGAAAGTATAGGTGATTCAGGATACAATATTGTGAGGATTCTCAAACGCAAGAACATGCACAATAGACATTTTGATGCCGGAATGTCAGGCAATATCAACAAAATGCTAGATCTGGTCGGCAAGGCGATGGAGATAATGAGGTCAAACCTTCAGAAGGATTACTACTCAGTAAAAGAGATCTCCAGTGCACAGGAGGCCGAGAAAAGTATAAATACATTCCGTGACCAGCTTAAAGAACTGCATATCAGGAGTATTGAGGAGGGAGAAGAGGATTATCTGCAGGGCGTCTATTATACAGACATTATTTATGAATGCGAAAAGATAGGAGACTACATAATAAACGTCTCCGAAGCAATTATTGAAAATATTAGATAACACCATTATAAAATGAACAAAGCAACCTTCGACGAAGCATTGTCTCAAAGCCGTGAATACTTCAAAGGAGATGAGTTGGCTGCCAATGTGTGGATCAACAAATACGCCATGAAGGATTCATTCGGTAACCTCTATGAGACGTCCCCGGAGCAGATGCATCACCGTATTGCGAATGAATTCTACAGGATAGAATCAAACTACCCTAACCCATTGACAAAAGAGGAGATTTTCTACCTTCTAAAAGAATTCAAGTATATCATCCCACAAGGAGGTCCCATGGCCGGCATTGGAAACGACTATCAAGTGGCCTCTCTCTCTAACTGTTTTGTTATTGGCAACAGGAATACTGCAGACTCTTATGGAGGAATCCTCAAAATAGATGAAGAGCAGGTACAACTTATGAAACGCAGAGGTGGTGTAGGACATGACCTTTCGCACATCAGACCTGCAGGAAGTCCCGTTCTAAACAGCGCACTCACATCCACCGGTGTCGTACCATTCATGGAACGCTACTCTAACTCTACAAGGGAGGTAGCTCAGGACGGACGACGCGGTGCCTTGATGCTATCAATCTCGATAAAGCACCCGGACTCGGAAAGTTTTATCGACGCCAAAATGGAAAAAGGCAAAATAACCGGTGCCAACGTCTCTGTTAGAATAGACGATGAATTTATGGATTGTGCTCTCAACAACAAGAAGTACATTCAGAAATACCCCATCGACTCCGATACCCCGAAATACACCAAAGAGATTGACGCACCGGCTCTGTGGAAGAAGATTATTCACAATGCATGGAAATCAGCTGAACCTGGAATTCTTTTCTGGGACACCATCACGCGCGAATCCATTCCTGACTGTTATGCCGACCTTGGATACAGAACTACCAGCACGAATCCATGCGGTGAAATTCCTCTTTGTCCTTACGACTCTTGCAGACTGATAGCGATAAATCTGTACTCATATGTGAATAATCCCTTCACACCTGAAGCTACATTTGATTTTGACCTGTTCAAGGACCATGTAGCTAAGGCGATGAGACTCATGGATGACCTTATCGATCTCGAAATGGAGAAGATAGAGGCTATCCTCCACAAGATTGACAGCGATCCTGAAGATTACGATGTCAAAAGGACAGAGATGGAGTTATGGAACAAGATCAAAGAGAAATCTCTCGGAGGAAGGAGAACAGGACTCGGAATCACTGCAGAAGGAGACATGCTGGCAGCGCTTGGACTCACATACGGTTCAGATGAGGCTATTGAATTTGCTGTTAAGGTACAGAAATGCCTTGCATTAGAGGCATACAGATCGTCAGTAAACATGGCACGCGAGAGAGGCGCATTCCCCATATACGACTCTTCCAGAGAGATGAACAATCCCATGATCAACAGAATCAAGGGTGAAGATAAACAGCTCTACCTGGATATGCTGAAATATGGCAGAAGAAATATCTCGATGCTCACAATTGCTCCTACCGGCACTACATCCCTGATGACCCAGACTACATCCGGAATCGAACCTGTATTCCTCCCATTCTATAAGAGAAGGAAAAAGGTGAACCCCAATGACAAGAATGTCAAGATTTCATTCAAAGATGAGAATGGGGACTGTTTCGAAGAATATATGGTATTCCATCATCACTTTCTTACATGGTGCCGTGTGAACGGATATGACATTGAGACTGTAAAGGATATGAGCGAAAAGGAGGTCGCTGCACTTGTTGAGAAATCACCTTACCACAATGCCACCTCCAACGATATAGACTGGGTGGCAAAGGTCAAAATGCAGGGAGAGATACAGAAATGGGTCGACCACTCCATAAGTGTTACCGTAAACCTGCCACGCGACATCAAGGAAGAAATGGTGGCAAAGGTCTACGAAACAGCGTGGAAGTCAGGATGCAAAGGAATCACTGTCTATAGGGACGGCTCACGTACAGGGGTGCTCGTATCGGCCAATGAAGGCAAAAGCATCAGACCCAAGAAACGTCCCAAATCACTCGAAGCAGACGTGATCCGATTCAAGAATGGAAACGAACATTGGATTGCATTCGTAGGCAAACAGAACGGAAAACCCTACGAAATCTTCACAGGTCTTACAGACGACTCGAGAGACCTTCCTCTGGGAATCAAGTCCGGAACCATAGTACGTGAGGTCGAAGAAGACGGCAAAAGCCGTTATGACTTCCACTACAAGGACCGTTTCGGATATCCGGGAGTCCTGGGAGGCATCTCTCACATGTTCCAGCAGGAATATTGGAACTATGCAAAACTCATATCAGGAGTCATTCGTAACGGAATGCCCATTGTAGATATACTTTCACTCGTAAAAGGCCTAAACCTCAACGATGAAAGTATTAACACATGGAAGAACGGCATTGAACGTGCCCTCAAGCAGTACATTCCCAACGGAACACGGGATGAAAGCGGCCAGAAGTGTGAGATGTGCGGCTCCTCCAATCTAATTTACCAAGAAGGGTGTCTGATCTGTCAAGATTGCGGACACGGAAAATGCGGCTGATGAATATAGTATTATACCCACACCCGAAAATAAATATAGGTCTTAGTATCGTGAACCGTCGTCCTGACGGTTTTCACGATATAGAGACCTTGTTTTATCCGGTGGATAATTTCAAGGATGTACTTGAAATTACGGAATCCAAAGTATTCTCCTTCAACAGATATGGAACTCCATACCCGCTGAAAGATGAGAATGCGGAAAATGACCTTTGTGTCAAGGCATACAGACTCTTGGAAAGAGACTTCAATCTCTCTCCGGTAGAGATTCATCTATATAAGGGAATTCCTGTCGGAGCTGGAATAGGAGGGGGCTCAGCTGATGCTGCCTACACACTAATGGCTCTCAACAGACTCTTCGGGCTGAATCTCTCACAGAGGGATCTTGCCGGATATGCTGCACATTTGGGAAGCGACTGTCCATTCTTTATTTATGACAGACCTATGATAGGAAGAGGCAGAGGTGATATCCTTGTTCCATTTGACAACGATACAATAAACAGCTTGAAAGAGGACTACATTGTCAAGATAGTAAATCCTGGAATCCATATCTCCACAGCAAAAGCCTATTCATCTGTAAGTCCCCACCCTGTGGACATACCAATTGAACAGCTGCTTGAACAGCCTGTACATCAGTGGAAGAACACTCTGACAAACGATTTTGAGAAACCGCTCTTTGAAGAGTTTCCTGAACTTCACCGCATAAAGGAGGCTCTCTACGATGAAGGTGCTCTCTACGCATCAATGAGTGGAAGCGGTTCAGCAATCTACGGACTATTCAAAAGAGAAAAAAAATAAAAGGAGCACCCCTCTGCTAAATAAGTGCCCCTTCCTTTTGTACTAAAACCTAAACCTGACATATAGATGCAAGATTACTATCAAATGTTGCATTGTATGTCAGATTTTTTTTATTTTTTCTTGAAATAAAAAATAATGCTATATTTGCGCTCAAGATTGACCTATGGTGTAATGGTAGCACTACAGATTTTGGTTCTGTCTGTCGAGGTTCGAATCCTCGTAGGTCAACTTAAAAGGGTCTGCAACATTATTCTGTCGCAGACCCTTTAATTTTTTCTTTTTCTTTATATTACTCTATCCTACCAACCAAACCATGATGTGGTTGTCGAATATCTCGTAATTTAGCTCGAACTCCTCCTCTGTTCCATCTTTATGGATAAAAGTGGCCTCAAGTTCTCCTTCAGCTTTCGGATTGAATTTCTCAACCTCGATCTGTTCGGCAAAGTCGACTCCATTGCGGGACATCCTTTTATATATAGCCTCCTTGGCACACCAATAGATGGCAAGCTGCAGATTTGTATTCTTGTCCGAGAGATCCTCCTTTTCATCCTCTGAGAGTGCCTTCTTCTCTACAACAGAGAAATCCCTGTCCAGACTTTCAATATCGATTCCTACATCAAGTTCCTTATGTGCAATGATTGCAGCATATTTGGAACAATGGGCGATACTTATCTCCACTGCACAGTTCTGCAGATACGGTTTTCCGTTATCGTGATGTCCCAAATAGAGTTTCTCAGGAAACATTTCATTAAGGAGAGCCCTCACCGCAAGTTTCTCTTTTCTTCTGGCAGCACTCTTAAGAAGCTGCAATTCTTCAAGTTCATCGTTAGGAATAGGCGAGCACAACCGTCGTAAGTCATCCTCGTCTTCTGAAATTTCCCATATGGCGATCTCTGCGCCGTTTTCCAATTGTTGTCTACTATATAGTCCCATTCTTATGTTAGATAGTATGTGCAAAGAAAAGGAGTTATTTTAATATTCCAAAATAATTTTTCAGTTGTAGAGCACATCTGCAATCTCCGACCTGATTTGCGCCTGAGTAAAGGGGTCAAATGAAGAGATTCTTGCACGGTGGCTTCCTTCAGGATGGATATAGAACTTAATATTCTCCTTGTGTGGATCGGACGGCTTTACTGCAGTCCAGGGGTCAAACTCTCCATATATGAAGATAAACTTGGCATCAGTCTCCAGCAGGAAGGCACTGATCTGATGATAGAGTTTGGTACTGAACTGGAATTGCTTGCCCTGTGGGAGCATTATCTTATGAAGATAGTCCCTTGTATTGTTGATAGAGAAGAGCTTCCTGTATTTTCTAAAAGGCTTCAGGTCATATCCGTAGTATCCAAGCTCTTTGGCAGCCTGTACAAAGAAAGGGGTAGTCGAGCTCCATTTCACGAAATAATCGGGGGAGCAGACAGAGATGAAATACTTGAAAAGTTCCTTATCAGAGGCATCGCACGATGGAATCTGGTCTACGGGATAACCCCACTGCCAAAAAGCGAAAGAAAATTCAAGCATATTGTAGTCATAAATATGGTCAACAGGCAGGTTGAATTCCAGATTGTTTGACTTGCAGAGCGAATCAAATGCAGGCAACAGCCTCTCTTTTCTCTTGAGTATTTCAATCTGGAAATTGAGAACTCTCTCCCTTTCCTGCGGTGTTCCCACAAAATCAGCAATGAATCTTTCATGTCTTCCATCCTGGGCGGCACGGCAGAGAGGACCTACATAGGGAACTGAAAGATCTACATCATTAGGGAAGAATGTTCTGTATATCATCGTATTCTGCCCACCTTTGCTGATACCGGTAGAAACCCATTTGCCACTGTAGAGACTTTTGAAGGCTGTAGTCACATTGTGAAGGTCATTGGCAGCATTCTCTCCGTTGAGGTATTTCCAGTCAATTTCTGAAGGATCCATACCTTTATATGGAGATGATTCTGCAAAATAACGGTGTTCGACAAGAATATTGTTAGTGTTGAACATTCTTGAGATCTCATCTCTATATGCCGGACGCATTGCATAGTTTCCTGCATATCCTTCGGTGACTATTACAGTTGCACTGTCACAGTCCACATGACCTACAAAAATTCTTTGTGTGAAAGTTCCCTTTGAAATGTCTTTGTGGTCAATAGGCTGTTCGAACAGACACAGATATTTCTCTGCGAATTCCGAACTCTCCAGTTCAATTACAGATTTGACCTGAGGTATTGATTCAAGTTTTTCCTTGAATGATTGCCCATATAAAGTATTGCCCGCAAGCAAAAAGGCAAGTGCCATAACGGCTGCATAAAAGCATCTCTTTGTAAAAAGCATATTCAAAACAATTTAAGTGAGGTACGAAAGTAGTGAAAAATAGTTATTTTTGCCAATTATATTTAATCGTAGCGTAAAAATGAGAAATTTTATAGATGAACTCAAATGGAGAGGAATGATCCAGGACATCATGCCAGGAGCAGAAGAGATGTTGACCAAGGAGCTATGTACTGTATATGTCGGCATTGACCCCACAGCTGACTCTCTCCATATAGGTCACCTCGTAAGTGTAATGATGCTCAAGCACCTTCAGGAATGCGGCCACAAGCCTATTGCTCTGATAGGAGGTGCCACGGGAATGATAGGCGACCCCTCTATGAAGTCACAGGAGAGAAACCTTTTGGATGAACAGACATTAAGACATAATCAGGAAGCCATCAAAAAACAGCTTTCAAAATTTCTTGATTTTGAGAGTGATGCCCCCAACGCAGCCGTGCTGGTGAACAATTATGACTGGATGAAGGGCTATTCATTCCTCGATTTTGCAAGAGAGATAGGCAAGCATATCACCGTCAACTACATGATGAGCAAGGATTCAGTGAAGAAGAGGCTCAGCGGAGAGGGCAGAGAGGGAATGTCTTTTACCGAATTCACCTACCAGCTGCTTCAGGGATACGATTTCATGTATCTGTACGAACACTACGGATGCAAGCTCCAGATGGGCGGCAGTGACCAATGGGGAAATATGACCACTGGAACAGAACTCATCAGAAGGAAACTCTCCGGTGAGGCATATGCTCTTACCTGGCCTTTGATGACTAAGTCCGATGGCGGCAAGTTCGGAAAGACCGAAAAAGGAAATATCTGGCTCTCACCCGATTACACTTCACCTTACGCATTCTACCAGTTCTGGCTCAATGTCACTGATGATGATGCAAGGAAATATATAAAGATCTTTACCTTCCTTTCTCCTCAGGAGATTGAGCAGATTATCGCCCAGCACAATGAAGCCCCCCACCTTCGCCAACTCCAGAAGATTCTCGCACGGGAAATCACCATTCTCGTACATGGGGAAGAGGAGTATGAAAAGGCTGTAAACGCTTCCGGCATACTCTTTGGCAATTCGACTTCCGAAGCACTCAGGTCATTGGACGAAAAGACATTCCTCAGCGTATTCGAAGGCGTTCCCACCTTCACGGTATCCAAGGATTCGCTTCCTGCAGATGTCATCTCACTGCTCTCTGTCCACACACAGGTATTCCCTTCAAAGGGCGAGTGCCGCAAGATGATCCAGGGAGGAGGACTTTCGGTCAACAAAGAAAAATGCACCTCTACAGATGTAAATTTCTCTGAAGCAGACCTGATAAACGGCAAGTACCTGCTGGTTCAAAGAGGTAAGAAGAACTACTACATCTTAAAATTCGAATAGCATGGAAGGAGAAAGCACAAGACAGCTCAAAGTCGCAAGACAGATCCAGAAAGATGTTGCTGAAATTATCAGAAGCAAAGGAATGGCCGCCTTTGACGGTGCACTTGTTTCGGTAAGCGGTGTCAAGATCAGTCCGGATCTTGCAGTAGCCAGAATCTATGTAAGCATATTCCCCTCCAACAAGCAAAAAGGAGTCCTGGAGATCATAAACTCCATGTCCAAGACCATCAGAGGGGAGCTGGGAAGGTTGGTGGCAAAACAGTTCAGGATAGTTCCCGAGCTGATATTCAGCCTAGACGATTCGCTCGATTATGTAGAGCGGATAGATGAACTTCTCAAGAAATAACAAAGAGATGAATCTCTCCTCCTTTATAGCCGGAAGGTATCTCTTCGCCAAGAAGTCACATAATGTCATCAATATCATATCGCTCATAAGCGCAATAGGTATTGCTGTAGGCAGCTGTGCTCTGGTGATTGTACTCTCTGTCTATAATGGTTTTGAGCAGGTGGTAGGGGATATGTATGACAAGGAATCACCCGATTTTGTCATCAATTCTACCAATTCACTATACTTTGACGCATCCGACCCTCTGTTTGACCCAATAAAGGAGGACAAGAGGGTCGCATCTTTTCATCAGGTGATAAGTGAGACTGTATTTGCCCTTTACGGCAATAAGGAGGGTGCTATTACAGTAAAGGGAGTAGACACACTCTATAACCCCTCATACAAACTCTATCATGGGGATATTCCACATGTTGTGGTAGGTGGTAAAATAGCATACAAATTCAAGGTCAACACCCGCCTTGTGGAACCGCTTACACTTTTCTTCCCGAAAAGAAACAAGGATATTTCACTCTCCAACCCGCTCTCCTCTCTGAATTCTGCCGCCTTCTACCCCAATGCAATTCTCAACTTCTCAGATGCAGTTTCGAGAGACCTTGTCATCATTCCAATCGACAAAGGGCGTGAACTGCTCGATCTGCAGGAGAACTCAGCAAGTTATGTGGAAATCAGACTCAAGAATAGCAATAATTCCGCAGCCTATGAGAAGTTCCTCCAAAAATCGCTACCTGAAGGGTTCGAGATCAAGAACAAGTTCAAGCAGAACGAAACGGTCTTCAAGATGATGAAGATAGAGAAAGGGGTTATCTTCATCATATTGCTATTTATCATGGCTGTGGTATGTTGTAATATCTTCGGATCGCTGACCATGCTCATAATCGAAAAGAGAGACGACATTGCCACACTGAGCCATCTGGGTGCACCAGAACGCACAATCCGCAATATTTTCATGAAGGAGGGGGCCATGATAATTATTTACGGAACCATCATTGGTATTGCCATTGGAATACTCCTCTGCATGATTCAGAAATATGTCGGTGTAATAAAAATGCCGGACAGTTTTGCATTGCAATACTATCCGGTCATTATCAAGTGGGACGAGATTCTACTCTCCTTTTCAGCCATTACATTAATAGGCTGGATTATAATAAGAATCAGTCAATTACCATTTCGTCGATTAAGTGGGATGCCCCGGCAAAGCGATCAATGACAAAGAGTGCATACCTGATATCAAGCGCAATGTTCCTGCATAACTCAGGGTCAAAGGCTATATCACTCATGGTGCCCTCCCATACTCTGTCGAAATTTACACCTATGAGTTTTCCCTCTGCATCCATCACAGGTGAGCCGGAGTTTCCTCCTGTTGTGTGGTTGGTAGCAATAAAGGCAACGGGAACTGTTCCATCGACTTCCCATCTTCCGTAATCCTTTTTCGCACACAAATCTCTCAACGACTGGGGAATATTATAGTCGTAGATTTCCGGATTATCTTTCTGAAGGATTCCATCGATTGTTGAGCGGTGGAGATAAGTAATTCCATCTGCAGGTTTGTAACCCTGAACTGTTCCGTATGCAATGCGCAGCGTAAGGTTGGCATCGGGATAAAAACACTTTTCAGGCATGAACTCGCGAAGTCCTTTAACATACTTCCTGTAAAGAAGATCAAGTTGTGATTGTTCCTTGCCAACTAATGCCAAAAGGTCAGTAAATCTTTCCATAAATGCAGATCCAAGGATCACAAAAGGATCATCCACAAGTTCTTGGTCAGTAGCACCAATCAGTCTGGATTCACAAGTAAAACAACTCTTTTCAAATAGTGAATCTGCCAATTTCTCTATAGATCCATCTGCTTCTTCCATCATCTTTGTGAAAATCTTCGGATGGTAGAGGGAATCAATATTCTCAACGAACCTGCTCATCACCTCCACAAAACATTCACGGTCTATCTGCTGACAGTAATCCTTGAAAAATTCAGCACGGAGGTTTTCCCTATTCTTCGGGGCAGACTTTGTATAGTTTATTGCAAACCTGAGGGCCTCGACTGACAGCGGTGCCTCCATATAGTAATCCCTCACGAAGAGAGCCTCCTCCATAGCTGAGAACTTCTCATTTATCGACTCCACTATTGATGAGTACTCTTGCTTTCCGGCTGCCCATTCTGAAAAAGCCATTTCAAGTTCCCTTTTGGAATCCACGGTTCCAAGTTTATTTATTCCCTTGGATTCTCCCTGCCACTTTTTCCACGCATTGGCTACAGAAGCATTCTTGGAAGCATACTGGATACGTATTGCAGGTGAACTCTCCATATATTTTTTCTGTATTCCCAATCGTGCAGTCCTAAGAGCGATTTTATGGGGATTCGAACGATTGGCTATGAAATCAGCCTCGTTAGATGTGATATACTCTCTGGTGGAGCCGGGAAATCCATATACAAATGTAAAATCCCCTTCGTTCACACCGCGGGTAGATATTTCGAAAAACTTTTTGGTCGTGTAAGGAACATTGTCAGGCGAGTAGGGCGCAGGGTTGTTATCCTTGTCCGCATAGATTCTGAACAGACTGAAATCTCCGGTATGACGGGGCCACATCCAATTGTCAGTATCACCTCCGAACTTGCCGATTGAGCTGGGGGGAGCACCGACAAGACGCACATCACTGAATACCTGATAAAGAAAGAGGTAGTAAGTATTTCCATAGAAAAGCGGAAGTATATCTGCCTTGTATCCTATTCCCTCCTTTTCAACTTCCGATATTATGAGTTGTGAATTTTCAGCGATAATACCCAGTCTGGTCTCTTCGTCCATCTGCTCAGTATATCCTTTCAGCACTCTATCGGTAACATCTTCCATCCTAACAAGGAAACTTACAGTAAGTCCCGGATTGGGAAGTTCTTCATTGAGGTTCATTGCCCAGAATCCATTGGTAAGATAATCATGCTCAAGGGAACTATGTGACTGAATCTGTCCGAAACCGCAGTGGTGATTGGTTATCAGAAGCCCTTTTGAAGAAATCAACTCCCCTGTGCAACCGCGACCAAACCTCACAATACCATCCTTGAGAGAAGCATTATTAATACTATAAAGATCTTCCGCGCTGAGTTTCAATCCCTTTGACTGCATATCCGCTATTCTTTCCTGTATCATGGAGGGAAGCCACATCCCTTCATCTGCCATCGACTTTGTGATAGGAAGGCTCACAAGCGATATCAATGCTAATAGGCGTAACGTGTATTTTTTCATTTTAAATAGATTATTTTCACAAATATATCTATTTTTGCGCTATAAATTACACTCTTTAAAGTCTGTTTTATATGAAATTCTTTATCGATACTGCAAATCTGGATCAGATTCGTCAGGCTTACGAAATGGGCGTACTTGACGGAGTTACCACCAACCCCTCACTGATGGCTAAAGAAGGCATCAAAGGCAAAGAAAACCAGCACAAACATTATGTTGACATCTGCAACATCGTCAAATCAGATGTCAGTGCGGAAGTCATCTCTACCGATTACGAAGGAATGATAGCCGAAGGTGAAGAACTTGCTGCATTAAATGAACACATTGTCATCAAGTTACCATGTACAGCCGATGGTATCAGAGCCGTAAAATATTTTTCTGAAAAGGGTATGAAGACTAACTGTACTCTGGTATTCTCCGTAGGACAGGCTCTTCTGGCAGCTAAAGCAGGCGCTACATACGTTTCTCCTTTTGTTGGCCGCCTCGATGATATCAGTGAAGATGGTGTAGGACTGATTAAGGAAATTGTTGATATGTATAACTACTATGGATATGCCACACAGGTTCTTGCAGCATCCATAAGACACACACGCCATATTATCGATTGCCTCAAAGCTGGTGCAGATGTGGCTACATGTCCCCTTGCAGCAATAAAGGGACTCCTTAACCACCCTCTCACAGATATAGGTCTCGAGAAGTTCCTTGCTGACTACAAAAAAGTAAACGGCTGATAGATAAATCCGAAACAATATTGAAGGAGACGGCATTTTCTGCCGTCTCCTTTTTTCATTCATAAAAGGATAAAGAGAAGTATCCAAAAAGCGAAGCGAACTGCCTTTCCTATAAGCATATAGACTGCTGATTTCACCGGACTCACTTTGTAGAAGCCAAGACCTATGGCAAATACATCACCGATAAATGGCAGCCAGCTCAGAAATGCCAGAAGTGCACCGAACCGGTCTATGAGCCCCTTTTGTTTCATGAGCGTCTCCTCCTTGACATTAAACCACTTTTCTATCCACTCC